>JAAXQG010000225.1 GCA_012974445.1 Desulfuromonadales bacterium | reverse complement strand
GCCATCTACTGGCACGCTGTCTGAGCGTGCAGGCACCGCGCCTTTTGGGTGAACCTCTTTTATTTGGACCCATGGTTTCTTCCTCTTTGTTTTGTCTCTCCCCGCCCTTGACAGACCCCCTGCTTTGACCGATTATGCTGCGCTTCGAAACGTGCAGATCCGTAAAGATTCCTCTCAGGCAGTGGAGTCTTTTGCAGGAGGGAAATAGGCTGAATCCATGTCAACATCTGTAAACAACGACGCGCTGATGCAGGATTTTTTCCGCGAGGGGGTGGAGCTGGGCTATGCAGGGAGCATTGCCGCTATCCTCTGCTTGTTTTGACTCAGATGGAAACGGAGAACGCAGAGTTAGTGGGTTGATGTTGACCTCTTTAGAGGGGGTTCGGGGTTGGATTCTATTTAATCTATTGCATTTAGCCATGGGGCTAGACTAATATTCAATTTTTTTTGGAGGGTATGGTTTGTCTCGTTTTCTTTCCTGTTGTTCTGTTCTCTTCCTGGTCAGCATCCTGAGTGCCAGTCATGTTGCCGCCGCTTCGACCGAAGGGGTGCGCCACTTCCTCAAGGGCTTCAGTGCTGCCCTGATGATGCCTCAGGGGCAGTGGGAGCTGTCAGCCGATTATCTGGTGATGAATGATACGGTTGATGTCCTTGATGTCCGGGAGGACAGGCTGAAATCGGTGAGCGCTGCTTTTCAGGATCCCTCGGTCGGGGACCTGAATGGTGTCCAGCTTCAGCTCAATTACGGCCTGCTTCCTTCTTCGACATTGAGGCTCGGTTATGCCTATCGGGATATCGAGCTGAGCTTTGCAGACTTTAAAGTCCACAGCACGGACCTGGCCTGGCGTCAGGCACTGCTTCAAAATCCTCAGACATCCTTTCTGCTGACTCTTGACGGCGGCCTGCGGTTTGACAAGGTCCAGGATCGCAATTTTAGCGATTTTGAGGATATCGAGCTGCTGGCAAACCGTATCAATCCCAGTTTCAATGTCAATATCAGCGATATCGGCTCGCACTTTGTTTTTGAACGCAATGGCCTCAGCGTCCTGACTCCCCGGGAGCGGGGAGCGCCGGAAATCGCTCTAGAGCAGATGCAGGACCTGACCCCTTACTTGCGTCTGAGTGCCAGTATGCCTGTCGGGCGGGTGTTGCCTTCGATTTTTGCCGAATTCGGGAAATCCTGGGTCGACAGCGAAATCAGCACCAACTTGGGGACCCTCATCCCCGAACTGACGTCCAGCCAATTTCCCCTGTCCGAAAATCTGGACCGGGACGAAACCTACTGGAAGGTCGGATGGGGGCTCAGTTATGCCGCGCCCTCAGGGCTCACAGCAAATCTGGAGTACAGCTATATTCAAATAAGTCGTGAAGATTCTTTGGACTTTATCGATGACAACCATGTGCTTGCCGCGGAACTGGGATATTTTGTGACGGATTCTTTTGCAATTAACCTTGGAGGGACTTATTATCGGAATCTTTATAATGGCGTGCTTCCAGTTCTCTATAATCGGTTCACCCAGACGGGGTTCGACCACGATTATGGCGAGGCGCATGCCGGTGTGACATTTTTATTCGGAAATTAAGGCTGGTGTTAAATTTTCATTTCACGTTTTGCACTTGAGTAGCAAAACCACACAATCGAATGAAGGAGTAACAGATAAATGAAGTCTACGAAAACGATTAAACTCACTGCGGTGGCTGCACTGACGGCAGGTCTTTTCCTAGGGGGCTGCGGTGGCCACAGCAATGGAACTCCCCCTGCTCAGGTTCTTCCCAGTAGCGGAAAACTGGTGATGGGCCCCATCTCCGGCGCGATCGTCTGTGCCGATCTGGACGTCAGCCTGACCTGTGATACTGGTGAGGCCTTCGGCATCACCGATGCCAATGGCGATTTCAGCTTCGTTCGCCCCGCGGGTACTTACAACCTGCTCTCCGTCGGCGGCATAGACACCCTGACCAACGAGCCGGCTCCCATGCTCGAAGCGCCCAACGATGCCGCTAACGTGACTCCTGCAACCAACCTAGTTGCCAAGTCTTCCAACCCCGAGGCAACCAAGGCTCTGCTGAACCGCCTCGCTGGCGGAAGCTACGACGCCGACATCTCTGATGCGGCTGGAGTCTCTGCTGACCTGATGAAGGTCGTCAAGGTGGTTGAGGTTGCCCTCGTGATCTTTGAAGACGTTCTGGGCGTCACCGACGCTTCTGCCCAGGCGGATCTGGTCGCTGCCATTGCTACCGAGCTGACCACCAGCACGGAAACCAATGTCGACACCCTTCTCGCGACGGCACTCGACGCTGCCGCTGCCCAGGTAATTGAAACCCTGAGCGCAGACCTTTCCAGTAATATTTCCATCGTGGGTGATGATTTTGCT
>JAAXQG010000201.1 GCA_012974445.1 Desulfuromonadales bacterium | reverse complement strand
TCACAGAAGAAACGACCGGTCTCAAAAAGACCGGTCTTGACCATTTTCTCTGGGGAAAAACGCCGCTGCTCTTCCAGCTTTGCCCAGTCCATGGCCCACCTCGAGAATAGCTGTCACCAGTATTCAAAGATATTCTGAAGCTGACTGCTGACCGCCGACGGCTGATAGCTAATAAAACCGACTCATCATGGGGGTAACCGCCATCCTGGCGCGGATGGCCTCGACGATCCGCCTCGCTTCTGGAGCGGCAGCGACCGCGGGCCCCGTTATCAAGGCGACCGGCCGATACAGAAGGAGCCACGGAACCTGGGCCACGCTCCAATCCCCGCTGAAGGCAAGGGGGATCTCTAGCTTACGCAGTCCGGCCAGCGCCTCACGGATGTTCACATCCACGGGGACCTTCAAGAGGTCCGGATTGAGCCTCTTGAACCGCGCCTCGTGCGCCACCGGGTCGGAAATGCTTACGAGATCCAGCAGGAGTCGGCTGCCGGCCTCCCGAACTCGTGTGATGATCGCGGAGAGCGCCTCATCCGAGGCGGTGGCGGGGATCGTCAAACCCTCTACCCCCACCATCATCAGCGCATCAGCCTCCGCTTCGCTCTCGGCCCAGCAGATCAGCGGTCGATCCGGAGCCACATCTCGCATTATCGTCACGAAGTGCGGGCCTTCAGCCCGCAGTAGCTGAGGACCGAGCTCGAGAGCGTCGACCAGATCCGCCAGCTGGCGGGCCACCTCAATGACAGATCCCCGATCTGGCTCGTCCAGGACGAGCTGAAGGAGCGTCGCCATCGGTCTCCCATTGAAAAAGGCTTTCTTAGCCCCCCTCGGTTTCCAGAAAACGCTCCACATCCATCGCCGCCATACATCCACTCCCTGCAGCAGTGACCGCCTGGCGATAGACATGATCTTGGACGTCCCCGCAGGCAAAGACACCCGGGACGCTCGTTTTGGTCCCGTTCTCCGTGACGATGTACCCTAGGTCGTCCATGCGAAGCTGCCCGCGAAAGAGGGCGGTGTTTGGGCTATGTCCGATGGCGATGAACACCCCGTTGATTGGGAGGTCGGTCTGTTTCTCGGTCTCCAGATTCTTGAGACGGACCCCCTTTACCCCGGTCGCCTCATCTCCCAGGATCTCGGTAATCCTACCCTGCCACTCAAAGGCGACCTTGGAATTCGCGAATGCCCGTTCCTGCATGATCTTAGAGGCCCGGAGCTTATCTCGCCGGTGGACCACCGTTACCTTGCTGCACAGCTTGGAGAGATACAGGGCCTCTTCCATGGCCGAATCCCCACCCCCGACCACCACCACCTCCTGGTCCTTAAAGAAGTACCCGTCGCAGGTGGCGCAGGTCGAGACCCCCCGCCCCATGAACCGCTGTTCCGACTCGAGGCCCAGCAGGTTGGGGGAAGCTCCGGTAGCGATGATGAGAGCCCGGCAGTGAAAGGTCTCCCCCTCGGCCTCCACGGTAAAAGGCCGTACCCCGAGGTCCACCTTGGTCGCCTCCCGTTGGAGGATCCTCGTCCCGAAGCGCTCCGCTTGCTTTTGCATCTCTTCCATCAGCTGTGGCCCCATAATCCCATCCGGGAAGGCGGGATAGTTTTCCACCATCGTGGTGGTGGTGAGCTGGCCGCCCGGTTGGGCCCCAGCGATGAGCAGGGGTTTCAGATTGGCGCGCGCCGCATAGAGAGCCGCGGTGTAGCCCGCCGGTCCAGAACCAATTACGACAACATTGTGAAGCTCCATGCTACTCTCCTCACGAAGATTCTGCCTTCGGGGACACAAAGACCTGCTGGACGACAGACGCCGCCCCCCATTTTCTCCATCCCGAGATTTCAGTCAAGGAGAGATGGGCGAGGGGAAAAGGTGAACCCGAAGGCTATTTCTCTAGTGAATTGCCTGCCTTGGTCCAGGCGTTTGTTCCGCCCTCGAGATTGTACAGATCTGACCGCCCGACCGCGGCGGCGACCTCGCAAGCCACCGCGCTCCGGGCCCCCTCGGCGCAGACAAAGATGATCTTATCCCCGGTGAGGAGCTCCGGAGCCCGTGCCAGCAAGGTGTTGAGCGGGATGTGAGTGGCCTTGGGGATACGGCCCTGCTCCCATTCGAAGGGCTCTCTGACATCAATAACCTGGAAACCTTGTCCGATCAGTGTCTTGGCCTGCTCGACGTCGATGCGTTCGCCCCCCGCCTGTCGTTCTTCTTCGACGTCCACAACGACTTTTTCGAAGAGATCGCCAAGTTCCGTGCGGCGCGGCGCATTTGGGCTCGGTTCATGCGCGAGAAGTACGGAGCCACCAATCCCGAAGCGTGGCGTCTGCGTACGCACGCTCAGACGGCTGGTGTGAGCCTCACAGCCCAACAACCCGAGAACAACATCGTCCG
>JAAXQG010000050.1 GCA_012974445.1 Desulfuromonadales bacterium | reverse complement strand
AGATGTGTATAAGAGACAGGTCCCGACTCATGGGGGGGATCGGCGGACGGGGCCCGGGGGAGACCAAGCTGGAAACTGACCGTCGACGCATCCGCGACCGCATCACCCGTCTGGAAAAACAGCTGGGGAGCCTGGCCACCGGGCGGATGCAGCGGCGCAAGAAGCGCGTCAAGGCCGGAGTGCCCATCGCGTCTATCGTGGGCTACACCAATGCCGGCAAGTCCACCCTGCTCAACGCCCTGACCCAGAGCGAGGTGTTTACCGAGAACCTGCTCTTTGCCACCCTGGATACGTCCACCCGCAGGCTGCGGTTCCCGCAGGAGCGCGAGGTGATCATCACCGATACCGTCGGTTTTATCCGGGCGCTTCCCAAGAGTCTGATCGGAGCCTTCCGGGCGACGCTGGAGGAGCTTGAGGACGCCGATCTGCTGCTGCATGTGGTGGATATCTCCAACCCTCGTTTTGAAGAGCAGATCCTGGCGGTGAATCGCATACTGTCGGATTTGAAAATTGACTCGACTGAGTGCCTGCTGGTGTTCAACAAGACCGATCGCATCGACCCTCAGGAGGCGGAGGCTCTTTGTCGCCGTTTTGGAGCCATCGGTGTGAGTGCTCTGAATCGAAAGAGTTTTGAGGAGCTGCTTGGGGCGCTCCGAATGAGGCTCTGGCCCGAAGCCCCCGAGTTTCTTGACAGCTGATGGGCTTTTTCTTTACTCTGCCTTTTTTGTGGCGAGAGGTGATTGTGTTGATGAAATATGTAGGTCTGGGTTTGTTTCTGCTGCTTGCGGGCTGTACACCGAACTGGTCTTTGCCCTTCGAGAGCGAAAAATCTCTGCCCGTTGTTAGTGCGCCCGGCAATCTCGTTTCTTCTCTGCCCCTCCCTGCTTCTGCACCTGAACCTGCGGTTCTCCCTGTTGAGGCTTCTGACTCGGGTTCCGACTTTGACCGGTCCGCTTCCGCCCCCGCCTTTTCCCCTGTTGCGGAGCCTCTTCCCGCTGGATCGGTGAGCGCGGCAGAGCTGGCGCCAACTTCCCCTGCGGCCGAGCCTGCGCCTGAGGTCGTGATATTCGATTTTCCCATCGTTCAGAACTCCCAGGTCGATAAGTATCTGAAACATTACAGTACTCGGGGACGGAGAAGCTTCAACCTCTGGCTATTTCGTGCCGGACGCTATGTCCCCATGATGGAACGTATTTTTGAAGAAGTGGGCATCCCCAAAGATCTGGTCTACCTCTCCCTCGTCGAGTCCGGGCTCAATCACAAGGCCTACAGTTGGGCTAACGCCGTTGGGCCCTGGCAGTTCATCGAGAGTACCGGCCGTATGTATGGGCTGGAGAATGACTGGTGGCGTGATGAGCGTCGCGACCCGGAGAAGTCTACCCGCGCCGCTGCTCGCTACCTGCGGGACCTCTATAAGCGTTTCGATGATTGGCATCTGGCCGTGGCGGCTTATAACGCCGGCCCCGGGAAGATCTCCCGAGCTATTCGCAAGACGGGCAAGAAAGACTTCTGGGCCATCAGGGAAGGGGATTTTCTTCAGGATGAGACCCGCAACTATCTGCCCAAACTGCTGGCCGCCATTCAGATTGCCCGGGAGCCTCACAAATACGGTTTCGAGAATGTCGAATACCGCGATCCCCTGGACTACGACATGGTCGAGATTCCCTCCACCACCGACCTGGAGGTCGTGGCCGAGCTCTGTTCCATCTCCTATGATGATCTCAAGGAGCTCAACCCCGAACTCAAGCGCTGGTGTACGCCGCCGGAAGCCAAGCGCTATCAGCTTCGTCTGCCCGCAGGCAAGGGGGAGGTTTTCGTTGCCAATTATTTGCTGCTGCCCCCCGAGGACCGGGCGAACTACAAGCGTCACCGCATCCTCCCGGGCGATACCCTGAGGGCGCTGGCTTCGCGTTACGGGGTCCGCCTGGACGATATCATGCTGTTGAATAAAATCGACAATCCCAAGGCCCTGAGAGTGGGCAGCAATCTGATCCTCCCCCTGAAGGAGGGCTACAACAAGCTGCCCATCGATGAGCTTAAGGACGACTATATTCGCAGTCGACGCAAGACCTACGCGGTGCGCAGCGGCGACAGCCTCTGGAAGATCGCCCGTAAGTTCAACGTGAGTGAAAAAAATCTGCGCGTCTGGAATCGCCTGGGGTGGAGCAATCACCTCAAGCCTGGGCAGACTCTGATGGTTTCCACCCCCCGGCCAGCCCCCCCCAAGGTTGAGACGGTTGTCTATGAGGTCCGCTCCGGTGACAGTCTCTGGAAGATCGGCAAGAAGTACGGCGTCCCTACCCGTGATATCATGCGCTGGAACAAGCTG
>JAAXQG010000282.1 GCA_012974445.1 Desulfuromonadales bacterium | reverse complement strand
GATCGGGCGGGCGGAAGCGACTTTGTGCAATGGAGGACTAGCGAACAATGATCTTTTCAAGACTTGTGCAGCAGACAACCTTTGATATGGAAGCTCTGCTTCAGACCGATGAATCATGGGTTCTGGTGCTGGATGAACAACTCGAAATTCAATCCTGTAATGGGGGCGCTGCCTCAATTCTGGGCCTTGGCAAGGCGAAGCTTCAGGGGGGCAAGCTCAACGAACTGGTACGACTCGGGCATTTGGAGGGGTTGCTGCGCGGGGGGTACTGCTTCCGTTCCCAGCCCCTTTTTATCGGCGACCGCAAGCTGATCTGCCATCACGTACCGCGCATCGAAGGCGGGGTTTGTAGAGGAGGGGTTCTGGCTATCGACCGGGATCTGCTGCCCATGGACGATCTGGCCTTCGTGGATCTGTTCGATATCGTTCGCTCCCTGAGCGTGGTGATGGATCTGGCCTATGAGGGGACCATTCTGGTGGATGCCGAAGGGGTGGTGGTTCTGGTCAATCAGCCCTTTGCCGACGTGCTGGGGACCCGGGCACAGGACATGGTGGGCAAGCATATTCACAAGGCCTATCCCAACTCCCGGCTTTCCCGTCTTCCGGTGGTCATGAAAACGGGCAAGGCGGAGATCGGCTGGCCCCACGAGCTCAATGGCCGGGAGGTGGTAGTCTGTCGCTATCCGCTGATCAAGCACGGTCGCCCCATCGGCGCTTTGGGCAAGATACTTTTCCAGGATGTGCGCGAGGTAATTCAGATGGTCGACAAGTTCCAGGCCATGAGCAGCCCCTTGCAGCCTCCCAAGGCTCCTCAGGTGACCAAGCTGGGGGATTTTACCTACGATATCAACAACATCATCGGCCACAGCAAGATCATGAAATCGTTGAAGGAGACGTTGCTTAAGGTCGCCGACCGAAGCTCCAATGTCCTGCTGGGGGGGGAGAGCGGTACGGGCAAGGAGCTCTTCGCCCATGCCATCCACGCGGCCAGTCGCAGACGCCACGGCCCCTTTATCAAGATGAACTGTGCGGCGATTCCTGAGCATCTGCTTGAGTCGGAACTCTTCGGTTATGTGGATGGGGCTTTTACCGGTGCTCGCAAGGGGGGGCAGCTGGGCAAATTTGAGCTGGCCCATAACGGCACTATTTTTCTGGATGAAATCAGCGATATGTCCATGCCCATGCAGGCCAAGCTGCTGCGGATTCTGCAGGAAAAGGAACTCAGCCCCCTGGGCAGTAACAGCTCCAAGAGGGTGGATGTGCGTATTGTCGCCGCCACCAACGTAAAGCTTCAGGAGCAGGTTGCCAGCGGCAAGTTCCGGGAAGATCTCTACTACAGGCTGAATGTGGTCTCCCTTTGTATCCCCCCGTTGCGCGAGCGCACCGAAGATATCTGCTTTATCGTCAATCATTTGATCGAGACCTTCAACCAGGAGTTCGGACTCGAAATCCAGGGGCTGGAGGCCGATACCTGGGAGGTGCTTATGGCCTATGAATTCCCGGGCAATATCCGGGAGCTGCGAAATATCGTGGAGAGCGCCTTCAACGTGGTGGACGGCCCCTTCATTCGCCGTGAGGATCTGCCCGCCCATCTGCGCCATGTCCGCCCCCCCGCCCGAGACCAAATCCCCTTAGAGACCTCCCAGGGACCGACCCTCGGAGAATCCAAACTCTCCGATATCATGGACCACTATGAGCGCAAACTGCTGGAACAGGCGCTGGAGGAGGTGGTCTCCCGCCCCGGTTTCTACAAAAAGCTACAGCGCTATAAAATGATGTAACCGTCAATTGGTGGGCAAAGGAGCGAAGCGACGTGCCCATCGTTTTGGTGATCAGGTTTGATGGGCACGCTATGCTTTGCCGCATCCTGCGGCTTGAGAAGGCCACCATTTCCGCCACCTGTAGGGGCGCTGCTTGCCGCGCCCTGTTTTGGCGCAAGCGCGATGAGCTGCAAAACACCGGAACCTATTTCCTGTAGTAATTACCGACGCAGGGGGAAATGGCAAGACCAGGGCGCAGCAAGCGGCGCCCCTACCTCTTTAGAGGCCGCAGGGTGGGCATCGCCCACCGAATGATGAGGAGATCTATGGTGGGCAATGCCCACCATACAGTTTGGCGTACCGTGCATTGCACAGGACGCCATTTTTTTTGCTCTGTTTCCATGTCTGGGTTTTGCCTGTGGTGACCATGTTTTGGATATGCTGTTAGGACTGTCTAGTTAAGGACCCAGTGTCTCCATTGGTTTACATCGGCACTGGAGGCTTTCATTTGTGATTGCGGAGGGTTTGAAGGAGGGTGCGATGGTTAAGTTCCTGTTCTTTAAGTCTTGTTCAGTAAATTTGTAGGTAGAACAATGTTTGGCATCTCCCTTGCTCTTAAGGATGGTCAATGCAGGGCGATGAATCGTCCATATTTTGTTCATGGAGGGATCAGACATGGAAGCCACGAGAGAAATTTACTGGAACGTTGGCCCAGCCGTACTTTTGCCCATGTATCTGTTGACCGCCGCAGCAATGGCGCTGGCGGGTTTCTGGTTCTGGAAGCGGGTACGGGTCTACCGGCAGGGGCAATCTCTGGACCGAAGCGCAGATCTCAAGCAGAGGGTTCTGTCGGCGTTAAACATGGCCATCATGCAAATGCGCGTTCGCCGGGGGGGCGGGGCCGGTGGAGCTCACGCGCTGTTCTTCTGGTCTTTTCTGGTGCTGCTGGTCGGGACGCTTCTGATCCTGGTTCAGGCCGATCTGACCGATCCTCTTTTTGGGGTGCGTTTTCTGGAGGGGCCCTTTTATCTGATTTTTTCTCTGCTCCTCGATCTGGGAGGGCTGGTAGCCCTGCTGATGCTGATTGCCTTGATGGTGCGCCGGTATCTGATCAGGCCCGAGGGGCTGGTCAGTCGTCGCGATGATCTGGCCGTTCATGGCCTGCTCTTCTCCATACTGGTGACAGGTTTTTTCATCGAGGCGCTGCGTATGGCTGCAACGGAACTTCCTTTGAACCGGGAACTGGCCATCTGGTCTCCGGTGGGCATGGCGATGGCCATCCCCCTTCAGAGCCTGGCAGAGCCGCAGTTGCGCAGCCTGCATCAAGTTTTCTGGTGGATTCATATGCTGTTGGTGATGGGCTTTATCGCCATCATTCCCCTGACCCGTCTGCGTCACATCCTCACCACCAGTCTCAACTATGTATTCGTCGATCGTGGCCCCAAGGGGGCTCTGCGCACCCTGGATCTGGAGGATGAGTCGGCGGAGCATTTCGGCGCCGAGAAGATTGCTGATCTGAGCTGGAAGGACATCTTCGATACCGATGCCTGCACCCAGTGCAAGCGCTGTCAGGATCAGTGCCCGGCCCATGCTACCGAAAAGCCCCTCTCCCCCATGAAGCTGATCAACGATCTGGGGCAGGTCGCTTTCGATGATCCCGAGGCCGCACTCTGCGAGAGGGTTGGCACCGATGCGCTCTGGTCCTGTACCACCTGTCGGGCCTGCCAGGAAGTCTGCCCTGCCTCCATCGAGCACGTGGGCAAGATCGTGGAGATGAGGCGCAATCTGGTTCTGATGCAGGGGGAGTTCCCTGGGGAGGAAGTGACCGCGGCGGCCGAAAACCTGGAAGTCAACGGCAACCCCCTGGGGCTGTCCTTCTCTGCCCGGGCCGACTGGGCGAAAGATCTGGATCTTGTGGTCGCAGGGCAGGGCGGCGAGTTCGACATCCTCTACTTCGTAGGCTGCTACGCTTCCTTCGACAAGCGCAACATCAAGGTCGCCCGCAGTTTCGTCGAGCTGTGCAAGGCCGCCGGGGTGCGCGTGGGCATACTGGGAGAGGCGGAGAAGTGTTGCGGCGAGCCGATGCGCAAGATGGGCAACGAGTACCTCTATCAGATGATGGCCGCAGAAAATATCGAGGCCATGCAGGCCAGCGGCGCGACGAAGGTCGTGACCAGCTGCCCCCACTGCTTCAACAGTCTCGCCAAGGATTATCGGGACCTGGGGTTCGAGCTGGAAGTTCAGCACTACAGCGAATACCTGGCCGAGCTGCTGGAGCAGGGACGGCTCAAGCTGCAGCCCCAGGCCTTCGATTGCACCTACCATGATTCCTGCTATCTGGGGCGTTACAACGATATTTACCAGGCCCCTCGGGAGCTGCTTGCGGCTGCGGGGGGACGCATCGAAGAGATGGAGCGTCATGGCAGCGAGAGTTTCTGCTGCGGAGCAGGGGGGGGGCGCATTCTCGCCGAGGAGAAGCTGGGAAGCCGCATCAGCGAACACCGTGCGCGCATGGCCGCGCAAACCCAGGCTCCGACTCTGGTGTCCAACTGCCCGTTTTGCCTGACTATGTTTGAAGACGGGGTCAAGGGCGCGCAGCTCGAAGAGTCCCTTGTGCCCAGAGATCTGGCCGAAATCCTGGCCGAACGTATCGACAGACCTTGATCGCATCGAAACTTACGCAAGGAGGAAAAGAGATGAAAATTCTCGTTTGTATCAAGCAGGTTCCGGACATGGAGTCAAAGTTTAAGCTGAACCCCGAAGGGCTCTGGTATTCCGATGCAAACCTGGCCTGGCGCATGAACGAGTATGACGAATACGCCGTCGAGCAGGCCGTGCAACTCAAGGAACAGCTGGGCGATGCTGAGATCTGCGTGCTGGCTATCGGCCCCGACCGGGTCAAGGAAATGATGAAAAAGGCTCTGGCCATGGGGGCGGACCGTGGCGTTCACATCAAGGATGAGGAGCCCTGGCGGATGGATTGTTTCGGCATCGCCTCGCTCATTGCCGCCTATGCCAGGGACAAGGACTTCGGCCTGGTGTTTACCGGCATGCAGTCCCAGGACCGGGGCAGCGCTCAGGTGGGAACCCTGGTGGGGGAGATGCTGGAGTTGCCGGTGCTCAGCACCCTGGTGGAATTCTCCTTCGAGGGGGGCAGGGTCTCGGGTAAACGTGAGCTAGAGGGGGGCGTGCGGGCTCGCGTCTCGGCGCAGAGCCCGGCGGTGGTGACCTGTCAGCTGGGGCTGAATACGCCGAGATACCCGACGCTGCCCAATATCATGAAAGCCAAGAAGAAGGAGATACAGACGCTGGTCAGCTCCGAACTCGGTGTGCAGCCCGGGCGGGTAGAGATGGTCCGGGTGGCCTTTCCCGAGAAACGCAAAGGGGGAATGCTCATTCAGGGAGACATCTCTCAGATGACCAGCCAGCTTATGACTGTACTCAAAGACAAATTCAGCATCATTTGAAAGGGATAAGGCCATGAAAGCACTGCTGGTTGCTGAATATCGTGAAAATCAGGTTCGGGAATGCACCTATGAGCTTCTGAGCTTTGCCGAGAGGCTGGGCGCTGCGCCCGTCATGTTCATCGTGGGGGACGCAGATGCGCTCCCCGCCTTCGAGGGACCCCTCTATCTGGCCGAGGCGTCCACCTGTGGCGAGTTCAGCCCCTCAGTCCACAAGGCGCTGCTGCTGGAGGTCATCGCAAGAGAGCAGCCCGATTATGTGGTGTTCTCCCATTCCTCCTACGGATGGGACCTGGCTCCCCGGGTAGCCCTGGCTACCGGAGCCGGTCAGATCTCGGAAATCCTGGACCTGCATGAAGAGGGTTTCGTGGTTCCCCTGTGCAACTCCAAGCTGCGCTCGACCCTGAAGGCTTCGGGCCCTCTGTCGGTACTCACGCTGCAGTCCGGCGCCTTTGCCGCAGCGGAGCCTCAGGGCAGCCCCCAGGTCATGGCTCTGGATGTGCCAGCGGGCACCGATCCCCTGCGTTTCGAGGGGCTGGAGGAGGCGGAGAAGTCCGAGGTGGATCTGTCCAAGGCCGAGATCATCGTCAGCGCCGGACGGGGCATCGGGAAAAAGGACAATATCGAGATGATCGCAAATCTGGCCAAGGCCATGGGCGGGGAGTTCGGTGCCAGCCGTCCCGTGGTGGATGCCGGCTGGGCCGAGCATTCACGGCAGGTGGGCAGCACCGGGCAGAGCGTCGCACCCAAGCTCTATGTGGCCTGCGGCATCTCGGGGGCGGTCCAGCACCTGATGGGCATGAAGAAGTCTGATTTCGTCATCGCCATCAACAGCGACGCCGAGGCGCCCATTGCCGAGGTGGCTGATGTGATGGTGGTCGCTGATCTTAAGGAATTTGTCCCGGCGCTGCTCAGCTGCCTTCAGGGATGAGACGCATACTGTAATAAAGAAGGAGGATTACATGGAAGAGGTATTTGTGGTGGAGGCCCTTCGGACCCCCCTGGGCAGTTTCGGAGGAACTCTCTCTGATGTCCCCGCCCCCCGACTCGGCGCGACGGTCATGACGAGCCTGCTTGCGCGCGCAGGCGTCGAGGCGCAGGAGATCTGCCAGGTTATCGCCGGGCAGGTGCTCAGCGGCGCGGCGGGGCAGGCTCCGGCGCGGCAGGCCATGCGTTATGCCGGGATTCCCGACGCTACCTCTGCCCTGACCATCAACAAGGTCTGCGGCAGCGGTCTCAAGGCCATCATGCTGGGGGCCGATGCAATCCGTCTCGGCGATGCCGAGCTGGTGATCGCCGGGGGGATGGAAAACATGTCCCTGGCGCCCTATGTGCTGGAGGGGGCCCGCTTCGGCATGCGCATGGGGCCGGGCAAGGCGGTGGATCTGATGGTCTTCGACGCCCTGACTGACCCTTACAGTGGACGTCACATGGGAGAGGTTGCCGAAGCTCGTGTGGCTGCCCATGGCATCACCCGGGAGGAACAGGATGAGTACGCCCGGAGTTCCTATCAGAGGGCGCAGGACGCCGCCCGGCAAGGCCTCTTCGAGGCGGAGATCGTCCCGGTGATCAAGAGTACCCGCAAGGGGGAGCAGCGCATCGAGAGCGACGAGGAGCCTTCCCGGGTGGATTTCGAAAAACTCCCCGGCCTCAGGCCTGTTTTTGCCAAAGACGGCAGCATCACCGCAGCCAACGCCTCCACCATCAATGATGGCGCCGCCTTTGCGCTGCTGGCCGGTAAAAGCGCTGTTGAGCGTCTTGGTCTCAAGGTCCGGGCCAAACTGGTGGCATCGGCCACCAGCAGCCAGCACCCCGACCTCTTTCCCGACGCTCCCGTGGAGGCCATCCAGCTTGCTTGCAAGAAGGCCGGTCTTGAGCCTTCGCAGATCGGACTCTGGGAGATCAACGAAGCCTTCGCCGCCGTCACCCTCATTGCCATCAAGGAATTGGATATCGACCGGGAGAAGGTCAATGTCAACGGCGGGGCCTGCGCCCTGGGGCATCCCGTGGGTGCTAGCGGGGCCCGCATCGTGGCTACCCTGCTGGCCGAGATGGAGCGCCGTGGTGAGCGTTACGGTCTCGCGACCCTGTGCATCGGAGGCGGTGAGGCCGTCGCCGCCATCTTCGAGCGGGTCTGAAGAGTTATTGCGAAGAAGGGTTCCGGAGCGAGCTTCGACCCCCCTCATTCCCCCCTACTTCGCAGGGGGGAGGCTTTGGTTTGGTCCCACCTGTGGAACAGGGGGGAAGGGAGCGAAGCGGAAAGGGGGGTTGTGCGGACCGAGCTTAGACCCCCCTCAGTCCCCCCTACTTCGCAGGGGGGAAGCTATTCTTTTAGGCGGACACTACTGAATCAAACCGAAAACAGGAGTCTGAACCGATGGAAATTAAGAAAATTATGGTGGTAGGGGCCGGGCAGATGGGCAGCGGCATCGCCCAGGTTGCCGCTCAGAGCGGGCTGCAGGTGCTGCTTAACGACATGAAGCCCGAATTCATCGACAAGGGGATGGCGGGGATTGCCAAAAACCTGGGTCGCGCCCTGGAGAAGGGGAAGATCTCTGCCGACCAGCAGCAGGCCGCTCTAGCGTCCATCAGCCCCTCGACCCGCCTTGCGGACGCCGCATCGGTGGATCTGGTCATCGAGGCGGCCACCGAGAACATGGACATCAAGGCGCAGATCTTCCGCGCGTTGGATGAGGCCGCTGGCCCGGGAGTCATTCTGGCCACCAATACCTCCTCTCTGCCCATCACCGAGGTAGCGGCTTTCACCCGGCGTCCGGAGCTGGTCATCGGCATGCATTTCATGAATCCGGTGCCGGTCATGCCTCTGGTAGAGGTGATCCGGGGCATTGCCACCAGCGACGAGACCTATACCCGGGTGCGCGCACTCTCCCTGGCCATGGGCAAGACCCCCGTGGAGGTCAACGACTTTCCCGGCTTCGTCTCCAACCGGGTGCTCATGCCCATGATCAACGAGGCCATCTACTGCATCTACGAGGGGGTGGCCACGGCCGAATCCATCGATCAGGTGATGAAGCTGGGGATGAATCACCCCATGGGCCCCCTGACTCTGGCTGACTTCATCGGTCTGGATACCTGTCTGGCTATCATGGAAGTGCTGCACGAGGGCTTTGGCGACAGTAAGTACCGCCCCTGCCCACTGCTGCGCAAGATGGTCAAGGCCGGCTGGCTGGGCCGCAAGAGCGGCAAGGGATTTTACGACTACGCCTGAGGGCGGGGGCGGGCGTCCTCTGTGGCGCCGCGCTCTGCAACCCCTGATGGAAGAGGATGGACCATGGAATTTCGAAATCTGCTGCTGGAAGTCTCTGCCGGGGTGGCCCAGGTAACCCTGAACCGTCCCAAGGCCCTGAATGCCCTGAACGAGGAGGTGTTTTCGGAGCTCTCCAGCTGCCTCGATACTATCGGGCAGGATAGCTCGGTGCGGGTGGTGATTCTCACCGGTGCCGGAGAGAAGGCCTTTGTGGCAGGGGCGGATATCGCCTTCATGCAGGGGCTCAGCGCCCTGGAGGCCAGGCGCTTTTCCCTCATGGGGCAGGAGGTCATGAACCGCATCGAGCAGCTGCCCCAGCCCGTTATCGCGGCGGTGGGCGGTTTCGCTCTGGGGGGGGGCTGTGAGCTGGCCTTGGCCTGCGACATCCGTCTGGCCTCGGAAAACGCCCGGTTCGGGCAGCCCGAGGTGAATCTGGGGGTCATTCCCGGCTTTGCCGGTACCCAGAGGCTCGCACGCCTGGTGGGCTCGGGCAAGGCCAAGGAGCTGCTGCTGACCGGGGATATGATCGATGCCCGCGAAGCCCATCGCATCGGGCTGGTCAACAGGGTCGTGGACAGGGCTGAGCTGCTTGCGGCGGCGCAGGAGATGGCTGCAAAGATCGCGGCCAAGGGACAGGTGGCGGTGCGTCTGTGCAAGGAGGCCGTCAATAACGGCCTGGAGATGGATCTGGATCGTGCCTGCCGGTATGAGGCCGATCTCTTCGCCCTCTGTTTTGCCACCGCAGACCAGAAGGAGGGGATGGCCGCCTTCATCGAAAAGAGGGGCGCAAACTTTATCGGGCGTTGAGCCTGTAGACGAGGAGTGCAGCATGTTTCTGGATCTCAATGAGGAGCAGAGGCTGATTCGGGATACGGCCTCTCAGTTTGCAACCGAGGTGCTCGAACCTGCGGCGGCGACGCTGGACCAGCAGGGGCAAAACGATCAGTTCTTTACCAACCTGCGGCAGCTGGCCGAGCTGGGTTTCATGGGCCTCAATGTGCGCGAGGAGTACGGAGGCGCCGAGGCCGGTGTGGTAGCCTTCAGCGTTGCCATGACGGAGATCGCCCGCGCCTGCGCATCGACGGCGGTGACCGTTTCGGTGAACAACATGGTCTGCGAGGTCATTCAGGCCGTGGGCAACGAAGAGCAGCGTCGCAAGTACATCCCCCCCATCTGCAGCGGCGAGTTTGCCGCCGGGGCCTTCGCTCTGACCGAAACCGTTGCGGGCTCCGACCCGGCGGGCATGATGACTGCCGCCGTGCGCGACGGGGACAGCTGGGTGCTTAACGGCTCAAAGATATTCATCACCAGCGCCCCCTACGCCGGGGTTTTCGTCGTCTGGGCTGTGACCGATCGCGAGGCGCCCAGGGGCAAGGGGATCAGCTGTTTTCTGGTGGAGGCGGGCACTCCGGGGCTGACTATCGGCAAGGCCGAGGAGAAGATGGGGCAGCATGCTTCCTCGACCAACGAGCTGCTCTTTCAGGATTGCCGCATTCCTGCCAGCGCCATGATGGGGGAGCTCAACGACGGGTTTCGTATCGCCGTGGCAGAGCTCGCCGGGGGACGCATCGGCATCGGTTCCCTGGGGCTGGGGCTGGGGCTGGCTGCCATGGACTGCGCCACCCGGTATGTAACCGAGCGCAAACAGTTCGGGCAGAAGCTCTCAAGCTTTCAGGCCCTGCAGTGGAAGATCGCCGACGCCTATACGGAGCTCGAAGCCGCGCGGCTGCTGCTCATGAGCGCCGCCTTCCGTAAGGAGCAGGGGCAGAGTTTCGCCAAGGAAGCGTCCATGGCCAAGATGTTTGCCACCGAGGCGGCCAACCGGGCCTGCTACGAGGCGGTGCAGATGCTGGGCGGCTATGGCTACAGCCGCGACTATCCCGTGGAGCGCTACGCCCGTGATGCCCGTATCACCACCATCTATGAGGGGACCAGCGAAGTCCAGCGACTCATCGTCTCCCGGGAAATCATCCGGGCCCTGAACTGATTCCAAAGCGTCAAACATGTACTTGTCTGATCAGCACAGATCTTCCGCTGGCGATTAACGTCGATCCGCAAAGCTGCTTCAGGCTTAAAAACCAGAGTCCCATTTTTTTGATTTCAGGTTTTTATCCGCGTTTATCGGCGTCCATCCGCGGCTAATGGGTTTTTCGGCTTTTGACCGCTGATGCACGCTGATTTTCGCTGATAAGGTCAAGGGCTTACTGACAGGGATGAACAGAATGAACGATACCGCCGATTTCGGTTTCCATTGATGTAGGGGGCACCTACATGTGCCCCAACGGTGGCGACCCGCCGCCGTTCGACATGGGGAACGCGGATACGGAGATATGCGGGCAGCGGGCGGACACAGGGGGCCGCCCCTACGGTTCGGCGTTAGCGAACACCAGTGGAAGATTGATGCTAATCAGGTGAACTTAAGGAGGAAAGCATGCATTTTGAACTGACCGATGAACACAGGATGATGCAGGAGATGGTCCGGGAGTTCGCTTTGGACGAACTGGCTCCAAGCGCCAGGGAACGCGACGAGCAGGAGAGATTCGACCGGGCGCTGATGTTCGACCGTCTGGGGGAGCTGGGGCTGGCCGGAGTGATTTTTCCCGAGGAGTACGGAGGGGCCGGAGCCGACTACCTTAGTTACGCCATCGTGGTGGAGGAACTCTCGCGGGTCTGCGCCTCTACCGGTGTGACCCTCTCGGCTCACGTCTCCCTGGGGGCCAATCCCATCTACAAGTTCGGTACCGAGGCGCAGAAACAGAAATACCTGCGTCCCATGGCCGAAGGAACCCACCTGGGAGCCTTCGGGCTGACCGAGGCCTCCGCCGGCTCCGACGCCGGAGGCACCCGCACCACGGCCGTGCTTGACGGGGATCACTGGGTGCTCAACGGCAGTAAGATTTTCATCACCAACGCCTCCGAGGCCGAGACCTATGTGGTGCTGGCCAGAACGGACCGCGAGGCGCAGAAGCATCACGGCATCAGCGCCTTTATCGTCGAGAAGGGGACGCCGGGATTCAGTTTCGGCAAGAAGGAAGAGAAGATGGGCATCCGCTCTTCACCCACCTATGAGCTGGTGTTCGAGAATTGCCGGATTCCCGCCGAAAACCTGCTGGGGGAGCTGGGCAAGGGATTCAAGGTCGCCATGCAGACCCTGGACGGGGGGCGTATCGGCATCGCGTCCCAGGCTCTGGGCATTGCCCAGGGCGCCTTCGATGCGGCCCGGGACTACGCCATGGAGCGTAAGCAGTTCGGCACATCCATCGCCAGTTTTCAGGGGGTGCAGTTCATCCTGGCCGACATGGCGACCCAGATTCAGGCTGCGCGCCTGATGGTCTATCATTCGGCCTGGCTGGCCAGCAGCGGCAAGCCCTTCGGGACCGAATCGGCCATGGCCAAGCTTATCGCCTCGGAAACCGCCATGGCCGTGACCACCAAGGCGGTGCAGGTCCATGGCGGCTACGGCTATACGCGGGAGTATCCCGTGGAGCGCATGATGCGCGATGCGAAAATTACCGAGATTTATGAGGGAACCAGCGAAGTGCAGCGGATCGTCATCGGCACGGCACTGGTGAAAGACTGATGCCTGGGTATCCGTGAGGTGTGAGGTGTTAGGTTGCGCCTGACCCCTCACTCCTCCCCCCGCCCTTGATGAACTTTGCCGCGTCAAATCGGCGGTCTGCAGCAGATACAGGTGATATTCGAACAAGTAAGGAGGATTCTCATGTCCAGATGGCAGAGCATGTATGAGCAGAAGCTGGTGAGTTCGGCGCAGGCTGCAGCCGGGATCGGCTCGGGGGAGCATATCTGGTTTCCCGTGGGTGCCGGTGAGCCCCACTCCTTTCTTGAGGCGCTGGTGGCGCGGAGAAAAGAACTGACGGATGTGAACATCCACCAGATTCTTCCCGTGCGTCCCTGGTATTTCAAGCAGGAGGATGCCGCCCATATCCGACACCGTTCCTGGTTTACCAGTGGAGCCTCCCGCGGCGCCGTTCAGGGGGGATGGGCGGACTTTGTTCCCAACTATTTCCACGAGGTTCCCAAGTTGCTGCGGGAGTACTGGGATGTGGATGTGGCCGCCACCATCGTCTCGCCCATGGACGAGCACGGCTATTTCAGCATCAGTCTGGGCACCGATTACATCTGGGAGGCGACGAAGAAGGCTGGGAAGATCATCGTCGAGGTCAATCCCCAGGCGCCGCGCTGTCATGGCAACTGCCAGCTTCATATTTCCCAGGTCACCCAGGTGGTGGAGTCCACCGATCCCATCCCCGAGCTGCCCATCCCTGCTATCACGGAGATCGATGAAATCATCGGTGCTTATGTGGCCGAGTTGATCCCCGACGGGGCCACCATTCAGATCGGCTTCGGGGGGGTGCCCAACGCTGTGTGCAAGGCCTTGAGCTCCAAGCGGGACCTGGGAGTCCATACCGAGATGGTCACCGAGGGGTTGATGGAACTCTGCGAGAGCGGGGCCGTCAACAACTCGAAAAAGACCCTGGATCGGGGCAAGCTGGTGGGCACCTTCGCCTGGGGCTCCAAGAGGCTTTACGAGTTCATGAACAACAACCCCATGGTGGAGATGCACCCCGTGGACTACACCAATGATCCCTATATCATCGGGCAGCAGGACAACATGATCGCCATCAATGCCACCATCGAAGTCGATCTGCTCGGGCAGTGCTGCTCGGAATCCATGGGCTCCAAGCAGTGGAGCGGTACCGGCGGGCAGGCCGACTTCTTCAAGGGGGCGAACCGCTCCAAGGGGGGCAAGGGCTTTGTCACCACGCCGGCTACGGCCAAAGGGGGAAGCGTCTCGCGTATCGTCCCGACTCTGAGCCCCGGCGCCGTGGTCACCACCAGCAAGAACGACGTGGACCATGTGGTGACGGAGTTCGGGGTGGCCAAGCTGCGGGGCAGAACGGCCCGGGAGCGGGCCCTGTCGCTCATCGCGGTGTCGCATCCTGATTTCCGCGAGGAGTTAAGACGCAGCGCACAGGAGATGAATCTCATTTAGCCCTCTTGGACCCTGGTCGCCTGGCTTCACCGACTCCCCCCTCAGATGCTGTTCTCAGGGGGGAGTTTTTTTCTGCCGTCTTAAAAGGGCGCAAGATCCATAAGAGCCCGGGAGGTTTTGCCGTGACCGAAGAAGCCGTTGCCATGAGCTACAGTCGAAGCCGTTTTCTGGTCGCCCGATGGGCGATTTTCGCCCTTCTCATCGCTTCCTATATGCTGGTGTTTTTCCACCGCATGGCCCCGGCCGTGGTGTCCGCAGACCTGATGAGGGAGTTCGGTACGAGCGGCGCCGCTCTGGGGTCCCTTGCGGCCATGTACTTCTACATCTACACCCTGATGCAGATCCCGGCGGGAGTGCTGGCCGATACTCTGGGTGC
>JAAXQG010000173.1 GCA_012974445.1 Desulfuromonadales bacterium | reverse complement strand
CAGGGGGCGGCGTTTTTGCTTACTTTTGACGCTGTAGTCAAAAGTGAGTCGCCCGAGCGGGGCGAAACCAAAACACGAAATCCAGCAATCAGCCACGGGCCTTTACCGGCATCCACCAGCAGTGAAATCCGCTAGCCCTGGGTCGCTACCAGCATCTGCGTTGCACCCCGCTGAAATTCATAGTCCACATCCCTGAGCTCCACCCGGGCTCCACGCTCACCAAGGGCGGCCATGACCGGCTCCAGGTGACTTGAGAGATTTCCCTTCAGGGTCACCAGGGGATAGATCCGGACTTCGGAGGCGACACGGCACAGCTCCCTCATCGAGAGTAGATGCTGCTCCAGATCGACGTGATCGCTGTAAAGAAAAAGGTAGTGGGAGCAGAGCGCCAGATCGAAGGCCTT
The DNA here is from genome assembly GCA_012974445.1 of Desulfuromonadales bacterium. Lineage (GTDB taxonomy): Bacteria > Desulfobacterota > Desulfuromonadia > Desulfuromonadales > JAAXQG01 > JAAXQG01. Next base: position 2,000 of record JAAXQG010000173.1, on the reverse strand, counting down.
CGGAGCAAAGGGCAAGTCAGGCAAAGCAGCATCCACATATCTTCCCTGCGCCTTTGCACTCTCGAAATCCGTCAGGAATATCCCCATCGCCTCCATGCGCATCCGCCCCAGGGCTTCGACGTCGGGGATGGAGTCCCAAACGAAATCGGAACTATTCTTCTGCACCTGGTTCAGAATCTCGGGATAGACCGTCCTGATTCGGGAATCAATTTCCTCAGAGCTGAACCGGTAGACCGGATCGGCCGACTGAATGCGCCCTCCCCTCGCGGCGAGTTCGGCGTTGAAGCTCGCAGGGCCATCCCCTACCCCCAGAATGCGTTTCTGCAAGTCATCATCGGAGAGGGAAAACATTCTGAGATATTCGTCATACGAGCGTCCCCAGGGGACGACCTCTGCCAATTCCATTTGTGCGACCTCTTAAAAAGACGATAAACACTCAAGTGCATCCGAGGGGATGTATTTCAAGTGCCCCCAATTCCTATACCGATTTGCGCCCCAGAACACTACCGAAGGCGATATGGCCGAACCATTCCCTGGCTTCGCCTCTGCGTCTGGCCTCGGCCTTGAGGGACTCGGCGTGCAGGGCTCCGATGCGACCGGACTGGTGGAGCAGGTCGGCACCGCGCTCGATCCATGTGAGCATATAGGCGGGCTCCAGCGCTTCGACATAGCCGTGACTCTGAATCGCCCCGAGGGTAAAACCGGCACTTTGAAGCAGCCCCGGCAGACGGCGAACCATCCAGGGGTCGTGAACAAAACCGTCGCGGAAGGCATCCATGCAGGCCTCCAGCGGATCATGATCCCCCGTGGCAACGGTTGCCGTAGCGTAATCGCCATCGAAGACGGCCAGCCAACCGCCCGGGCGCAGCACCCGATAGGCTTCGGCCACGAGACTCTCCGGAGTGGGGACATGGCAGAGCGTGGTATGGACCACGACCACATCGAAAGAGTCCGCATCGAGCGTCAGGGAACAGCCATCGCCCTGCTCGAAGGCTAGATTCGCAATACCCGCCGAGAGCTCAATCGCTTTTTCGATGAACAGCGCCGAAGGGTCGACCCCCAGCACCTGCGCTACTTTCGGCCAGCACGCCAGTGTGCGGGCGACGCCCCCCGTGCCGCAGCCGATCTCTAGAACACGCGCCTGGGGTGGAAATTCGATTTCCCCCAGATAGGCTCTGAGCATCTCCTGCTGACGGGCATCGGCGGCCCGCAGCTCCAGAACGGCGGCGAGACGCTCCTGAACCTCTGAATCAACCTCTTGAATATTGGCGTACAAATCAGGCATGACGAAATCCTCCCCTGGCGCATGGCAAATTGACAGCCCTCTCGGACGGACTCAGGGGGTCGAAAGCATTCCCCCCCCGGAGCTTTGAAACAAATAGATTAATACACAGATCGAAATAATCCCCCAACAAAATGCGGGGGCGGGCAACGGCTGAATCCGACTCTGGTCCGCCTGCCCTGCCCTTTTGCTAAAAACCGATGCGTTTCTTCTTGAACACCGTCTCCAGATAACTTTTGAGCTCATCATATTGCCCGCTGTTGTTGCCGAACTCCACGTAGTCCTTGGCTGTCTCCAGCCATTCGAGGGTGGAGGGGCGCGTCTTGCGCAGGGCGATCTTCAGATCGCCGGCGGTGATATTGCGCTCGGTGCCGCTTTGCAGCACCTCTTCCAGCACGGCTTCGGCTGCGGTATCGAGCAGGCCCCGGATATCGGCGCCGGAGAAGTTCGGGGTCTGTGTGGCCAGCGCCTTGAGGTCGATGTCGCTTGCGGCAGGTAGGCTCTTGAGGCCCAATCGAAAGATCTCGGCGCGGCTGAACTCGTCTGGGGGGGAGACAAAAATTACCCGGTCGAAACGCCCCGGGCGCTTGAAGGCGGTATCCACGTCCTAAGAGCCTGTCGGCGTTGGTGGCGCCGAGCACCAGGATGTTTTCATTATCGGAGGCAAGACCGTCGAGTTCGGAGAGGAACTTGTTCACCGTGGCGGTGATGGCGCTGT
>JAAXQG010000269.1 GCA_012974445.1 Desulfuromonadales bacterium | reverse complement strand
AGATGTGTATAAGAGACAGCCATGGACGAGGCGGCCTCTTCGGCGGAGGCGGCCTGCTCGGTGGCACCCTGTGACATCTCCTCTGAGCTGCTGGAGAGCTGCTGGCTTCCTGCTGCGACGTTCTCGGAGGCGCTCTTGACGTTCTCCACCACGGACCTGAGTTTTTCGGCCATCTCTTTCATGACGGCGAATATGCCCGTATCGACCTTGCGGCTGGATTCGAATTTCACGGTGAGATCGCCATCGGCGATCTGCTTGACGATCCCCGCGATGTACGCCGGCTCGCCCCCCAGTTGGGAAAGGAGGTTCCGGATGATCAGGGTCGCCAGGATCGTGGCGAGGATCAGGCCGATGATGATGGTGCCGATGGCGATGTTGGTGTTGAGGCTCGTTCGGGCCACCGCACTCTCGTATTCTTCCTTGGCCACATCCAGCTGGACATCGACCAGGGCCGCGTACCTGTCGGAGACGGGATCGATGACCGGATAGAGCTCATTGTCGATGAATTCGATGAGCCTCGGCGTATCCTGGCTCTCGAAAATCTCGTGGAGTTTGGCCACCGACTGGTCCGCAATGGCCAGAAGGGGCTTGAGCTCATCGACAAGCTTCGTTTCTGCCGGGACCAGGACGGTTCCCAGGTAGGCGTTCCAGCGGTCCTTGATGGTCTCCGTGGCGGTATCCATGTTCTCCAGACCCTGCTTCCAGCTCAGGGCGCTGCTTCGCACCTTGTGGGAGGTGTCCACGATGTTCACCGCGTACATGTCGGCGATCTGTTTAATGTCTTTGAGGGGAACGACCCTGTCCCTGTAGACGGTGTCCAGGCCGGCGGCGGTTTTTTTCATGCCGCTGATCCCCAGGCTCCCGACGATGATTGCCACCAGGGCGATGAATCCAACCAGGAAAAACAGTCGAGTACTTACTTTCATTTCAGAATCTCCTTAAAATTTATGAATGACTTCCTTTCGGGAAGCCGCGAAAATTACAGCCAACAGGATTTTTAAGGGGCCTCAGCAGCAGGCGGCCCGATCTGGCACAGATGCCTCGTCTCTCATGGCGCCCTTCATCAGCTCAGATACGTCCAGAATCAGGGCCACGGTTCCGTCCCCGAGGATCGTTGCTCCCGAGACCCCCTGGGCGTCACGGTAGATGGGGCCGAGGGATTTGATGACCGTCTGGTGCTCGCCGACCACGTGGTCGACGACGAATCCCACCTGGCTGCCGTTGATGTTGGCGATGACGATCTGCTCGATATCGGGGCGCGTTCCCTCGGTGTCGAAGTGTTCCCTCAGGGGGATGTAGGGCACCAGGTGACCGCGGACCTTGGCCAGGCTGCGGCCATGGGATCGCTCCACATCCTCCCGGCTCAGTTCGATACATTCCTCCACCAGGTTCAGGGGCAGGACATATTTCGAATTCCCGATGCCGACCAGCAGACTCTCGATAATGGCCAGGGTCAGGGGGATCCGGATGCTGACCCGGGTGCCTTCGCCCCTGCTGCTGCTGATTTCGATGGAACCACGCAGCGCCTCGATGGCGCGCTTGACCACATCCATCCCGACCCCTCGTCCCGAGACGCTCGAAATGGTCTTGGCCGTGGAAAATCCCGGGGCGAAGAGGAGTTGAAAGAGCTCCTTGTCCGAGAGTTCATCGCTCTGCGCGATGAGCCCCTTCTCGATGGCCTTGCTGCGGATCGCATCGATATTGATCCCTCGTCCGTCGTCATTGATCTCGATGATGACGCTGTCGCCGGAGTGGATGGCGGCCAGGTGAACCGTTGCGACCTCCGATTTGCCGGCGGCCTTGCGCTCCTCCGGCGTTTCGATACCGTGATCGAGGCTGTTTCGGATCAGGTGGATCAGGGGGTCGTTGAGTTTCTCGATGACCGTCTTGTCCAGTTCGGTGTCGGCGCCGGAGGTCTTGAGCTCGATGTTCTTGCCCAGCTCCTGGGAGAGGTCCCGGACCAGGCGCTTGAACTTGCTGAAGGTGGAGCCGATGGGGAGCATGCGGATATTCAGGATGTTGTCCCTAAGCTCCCCGGTGAGCCTCTCGACCTCTTCGGCGATGGACATGAGCTCGGCGTCTTCGCGTCCGGCCGCTGTCTGGCTCAGGCGGGACTGGATGGTGACCAGTTCGCCGACCAGATCCACCATGGAGTCGAGTTTTGAGGCAGGAACCCGGATGCTGGCCTCAGCATTGGCTGAGCTCTTGTTTTCTGCCGGGGCCTTGCTTCGCCCCGGGGACTGCGGCTGCTCGCTCTGGAGGGGCAGGGGGGCGGTGTCTTTTGCGGCGGGGGCCGCCGGTGCGGCCTCATGGGCATCCAGAAGATCGATGTGGATTTCGGACTCATCTTCCACGAAAATGAACACATCCTCGATTTCCCCGCGCCCTCGATCCGTCGTCAGTTTGATTTCCCAGGAGCTGTAGCAGAGCTCCGGGTTCAGCCCTTCCAGCTCGGGAAGATCATCCATTACGCCCCTGATGTGACAGCTGCCCAGGTCCCGCAGCTCGTTGAGCAGGGCCACGGGATTGGTGCCGGAGAGAAAAATTTCGGCGCAGGGCTTGAACCAAATCCGGTAGCTGCACTCTTGTTTTCCGTCAGGCTTTGTCTGCGGTTCTTCTTCCATCGTCGCTGCGTCCGATTCCTGCCCAGGGATCAGGGCCCGAAATTGCTCCGTCAGTCTCCGGGTCTGGACCTCATCGACAGTGCCCTGACCCGTTCCCGCATCGAGCATGGCCAGGATCTGGTCTCTGGCCGAAAGGGAGAGGTTGACCAGGTTATTGGTGACCGGAATCTTTTGGTCTCGGACCAGGTCGAACACGGTTTCGACGTCGTGGGTGAAGGCCGAGATGTCGTCGAAACCGAACATGGAGCCGGAGCCCTTGATGGTGTGCATGGCGCGGAATACCTGTCCGACCAGATCCTGGTCTTCGGGATTCTCTTCGAGTTCCAGCAGGGACGATTCGAGCTCGGAGAGCAGTTCGTACGCCTCTTCCCTGAAGGCTTCTTTTTGTTGTTCTTGCATGCTTAAGTTCCCCTGCTACGTTGCTGTGGAGAGTTCGCCATGAGGGGCGAAGCTCTACGCCGAGACGAGGTGGCTCAGTTCCTCACCCGACAATTGGAAACCCGTATCTTCCAGGACGCTCCTGAAGGCGTCCTGGCTGGTGCCTCTGAGGTAGAGTTTCTTCTGCGCGTTCTCTGCGCTGCGTCTGGCTGAGCAGACAAGTTGCAGGCAGGCCAGATCGATCCGGGTTGCCTTGGCGAAGTCGATGGTCAAGGGAGCGTTCTGGGCGAGCAGCTCCAGCAGGGCCTGCTTGAGATCGGAGATGTTCTCCAGGGTCGCTTCGCCTTCGATCTGGAGCAGGGGGCCGTTTGGGCTCCCCTGCTCCTGGGGACTGAGTATCAATTGGGTCATTTTTCCCTCCGTATTTCTGTGCCGCCCGCTGTTGCCCTGGAAGGGCACGGACGGAACAGCTGTCTGTTCGGTCCGTCTTAGCCCAGGACCTTCTTCACCACGCCGAGCAGCTTGGCGGGATCGAAGGGCTTGACCAGCCATCCGGTGGCCCCGGCCGCTTTCCCCTTCGCCTTGAAGGCATCACCGGCCTCGGTTGTCAGCATCAGCATGGGGGTAAACCTGTACTTGGGATTGGCTCTGAGTTGCCGAATGAGAGTGATGCCGTCCATTCTGGGCATGTTCAGGTCTGTAAGGATCATGGAGAAGCTCTGCCGGGTCGCCAGTTCTAGAGCCGCCTGGCCATCGGAGGCCTCAACCACCTGATAGCCGGCACCCTTAAGGGTGAGTGCCACCATCTGAAGGATCGAGCGGGAGTCGTCCACCGCTAAAATTGTCTTTGCCATTTGTTGAAGTCTCCTTGGTGCTGCCCGGCCTGGTGTCGGGGCTTAAACAGTCTGTTCGGATCAGAACAATTCGATGTCGCCTTCGTTCATGCTTTTCTGGGATACCGGGTTATGGAGGCCGTCCTCGATCTGCCGAACCAGCTGTTCGAACTGCTCTTGCATCTGGTCGGCCCACTCCCTGCTTCCGGGTTCTGAACTGCCCGGACTCTGCTGAGCTCTGGAGAAGTCCTCCAGGCTCGCCAGTACTGCGTCCATGCTGCCCAGTCGTCCATCCACCAGCGCAATGATCTGGGTGGCCATGTCCTGAAACTGCAGGGAGGTCACCGCAGAGCCGACTTCCGCAGAAACGCTCTCGGAGATCCGGGAAATCTGCCTCGCCGACTCTTCAATGCCTGCGTTGAAGGCCGTTGACTTGCGGATGAGGCCGTCCACCTTTTGGCCCGCATCCCTGACCATCTCCAGTTCGTTGCGGGCCATATCGTTGATGGACTTCTCCACCGATCCCAGAGCTGTTGCGATCCCCTCTACCGATGTTCCGATCTGTTCGCTGAAGCGGTTGGAGCGAACAGAGAGATTGCGTACCTCTTCGGCGACCACGGCGAACCCCTTACCGGTTTTGCCTGCCCTGGCGGCTTCGACGGCGGCGTTGATCGCCAGCAGGTTGGTCTGGTCGGCTATTTTTTTCACTTCGCCGAGCATGTTCAGGATGACGTTGAACAGGTGGCTGGCCTGCTTCATCCTTTCGGCGAGGTCCTTTGCCAGTTCCCCGTTTTGATTTGCGCCATCGATGAAGCCTCGAAGGACGGTTTCGATTTCCTGCAGAAACTTCTCGAAGCTCAGTGACTGGGCGCTGCCCTGTTGGTCGAAGCTCTGTGGGCTAGGCTCCGATCCGGTAAGTACAACGGCCAGTTCGTGCTGCTGGCGCGAGTGCTGTTCCAGCCCGGTAAAGCTGTTCACCAGTTTTTCGATGGCGTCGGCCATGATGTTTTGAACCTGCTCGTGTTCGGTCCGGATGGTCGAGAACTGGTTCGAGAATCCCGTCGAAATGGATCCTAAAAGATCACTGGTCCGGCCCGTCACGCTCGACAGGGCGCCGTCCATGGATTCCTTGTGGGCGGAGAATTTCCGTCCGAGGCGCAAGCTGGTGCGGTAACAGAGAAAGAGCCAGACTGCCGAGGTTGCGCAGAGCAGGCCCTTTTCGAGTGCGCCCGCCCCGTTGAACTGAAGCAGGACCAGGGAGGCCAGGGTGGCCAATATCCCGGCGCTTACCGGATGGAGCAGAGGGGAGACAAGGTTCTGAAGCTGTTTCATATTTCATCCTTTATCGGGTTAGGAATATCGACAGATTCGCAGGCCGTCTGGGGAGCGTCCGGGGACGCTGGTGAGACGGCCCTGTCGGTCAGTCGACGGACGTATTCGATCATTTGCTCGGGCTTGCTCAGTTGGATGAGTTGCGGGGTCGTGCACCGCTCTATCAGGCTCCGGAGCCGCGTCATGCTGTTCTCTCTGTCGATGACCAGAATAGGTACCGGGGCGCCGAGTCTGTCCAGCTCTCGGGTCGCCTCAGCGATGCCCATCTCCGGAACGTAGCGATTGATCAGCAGCAGCCTGAACCGGTCGGCCGAGTCCCGGCGGTTGACGATCCAGTTGAAGGCTTCGTCAACCGCATCAATCGTCGTGACCCTGTAGCCTGCAAGCTGCAGCAGGAAACAGGCGTTGAGTCTGGTGTCTTCCCTGGGGTCCAGGAGGAGGACAGGCATTGATTCCATGACGTCTTTCCTCAAGTAGGTTGCATCTGTCGTGCTTTTTGCTTTGCGGAAACGCTATTTTACTCTGAGCAAGGGCAGTGCCATAGCGGTAGCCTGACTGTAACATGTTGTTATTATTGGTGATTTATTTAGGTTGATGGGTGTGGGTGCGACTGCGGAAGGGTGTAACCAGAGGGAACTGGTCGACTACTGATTTGGCGTGTATCGCCGTTGTAGAGGGGGTTTGCGAGGGGTAACCATTTTCACGAATGTGAAAATGGTTACGGGGTTAGGAGGGTCTGTTCCCGAAGCTTCTTGAGCCTTTTGCTCAGGGCCGGGCGGGTGATCCCGAGCAGGGTGGAGGCGATGGTCTGGTTGTTTTCGGATCTCCTGAGGGCCTCATGGACCAGAAGGTCGGAGGCTTCATTGAGAGTCGGAAGACGATCGGAGAAAGAGAGCAGGGCGGAGTCCTGCGGGGCAGGCAGCGAGCTGTTGTCCTGGGGGTGATGGCCGATGGCCTGCTTGAAGGCATCCATGGACAGTTTGCCCGAATCGTGCCTGCTGACGGCATCGTAGACCATGCCGGAGAGTTCTCTGATGTTACCGGGGAAGTGGTAGGTGCCGAGCAGTACCCTGAGTTCATCGGGAGCTGTAGGTATTTTCTTGCCCAGTTCCCTGGAAGCCTTTTCGAAGAAATGGTTCAGAAGCAGCGGCAGGTCAGCCAGGCGTTCTCGAAGCGCAGGGAGTTGCACCTGATGGGCTTTGAGGCGGTAGTACAGGTCCTTGCGGAAGTTGCCCTCGGTCTGCATGCGGGCCAGGTCCCTGTTGGTCGCAAAGATGATTCTGGCATTGGAGGTCTTAGGGGTGTCGCTGCCGAGGGGGAAGTATTCTCCTTCCTGAAGCAACCTCAGGAGCTTGACCTGGGACATCAGGCTCAGGTCCCCGATCTCGTCCAGAAACAACGTGCCGCCCTGCGCCTGATCGATCATCCCGCGTCTGGCCCTGTCGGCTCCGGTGAAGGCGCCCCTGACATGACCAAAGAGGGTGTCGGAGAATGCATTGTCGTCCAGTCCCGCGGCATTCAGAGCCACGAAGGGGCCATCGGGGCGCCCCGCCTTGAAAACGGCTCGGGCGGCCAGTTCCTTGCCGACGCCGCTTTCTCCGGTAATCAGTACCGGCTGGCTGCCCTGGGCTATGGCCTCTATGTACTGAAAAATCGCGTGCATCTGCTCGTTTTGAGTGATCAGTTCCGAGAAAGCCGCGGGATTCTTCACCCGAGGCTCGATCAGGCTGCTTTTGATCCGCTCGTTCTCTGTCTTGAGTTCGACCATCTGGTGCGCCCTCTTGATCGCTGCGACGATGCGCTCCCTCTCCACGCTTTTTACAAAGTAATCGAAGGCACCCGCCTTCATGCAGCGCACCGCCGTGTCCACCTGGTTGAGTCCCGTCAGGACGATAACGGGGATTTCGGGGAAATCCTCGGTGACTCGTTTCAGGAGTTCTTCCCCGGTGAGGTAAGGCATGGTGAGGTCCATCAGGATGAGGTTTATCTCTTTTTTCGAGAGAATCCGGTGGACATTGCGGCTGTCGTCGCACTGCAACACGTTGCAAATCCCGGCCCGGCGAAGGGCCAGCGACATGCCGTGAAGCCAGGGCCCCTCGTCATCAACAAGCAGAACAGTCGGGGAATTCGGGGAAGGCTCTGTCATGGGAGTTCTTCTTTCTGATGGATCGGAAGGCTCAGGCTGACCGTTGTTCCCTCGCCGGGGGTGGACTCGAAGTGAAGGCTGCCGCTGTGTTCCTTGACGATGCGCGCTGAAATGGACAGTCCCAGTCCTGTGCCTCCCAATTCCCTGCGGGTGGTAAAGAAGGGGTCTGTGACATGGGGCAGATCCGCAGCAGAGATGCCGCATCCCTGATCGATGACCCGTAGAATAATCTGATCCCCCGAGGGGGCAGTCGAGGTGCTGATTCTGATCTCGCTTGATCGATCGTCCAGGGACAGACAGGCATTGACGATGAGATTGACAACGACCTGCTCGATCCTCTGGGAGCTTCCCTGGACGGGGGGGAACCCTTCGGCGTACTGAACCTCGAACTGGTCGGTGGCCCTCTTTATGTTGTTGGAGGCCAGTCGCACCGCCTTCTGAACCGAGGTGTTGAAGTCGAAGGTCTCGGTCCTGCCCTGGGGATCTTTGGATGCGAAGTTTTTCAGGTCTTCGACAATATGGCTGATGCGTCTGGAGCCGTCTTCCATCTCCTTGAGCAGCAGGGGAATCTCTTCACTCATTTCTGAATAATTCAGCCCTGCCCATTGAAATTCCCCATATTCCTCGAACTGTTTGTCGAGAATGGCTTTGGCATCCTCGAAGGCTTCGCGGATCAGCGGCATATTCAGCAGGATCAGCCCGTTGGGGTTGTTGATCTCGTGAGCCACTCCGGCGGCGAGTTCCCCCAGGGAGGCCAGACGCCCTGCGCGCTCAGCCTGCTCCCGAAGGCGGGTCTTCTCGGTGATGTCGCTGGCCAGGTGAATGACGCTGACGACCTGTCCGGTCCCGTTTTTGATGGGAAAGACCTTGGTGCCCCAGGCCCTGCCGTCGGGAGTGCTCTGGATGCGTTCGTGGGATTTTCCTGAGCTGAAGCTTTTCAGCGCGATGCAATCCTCGCAGGGGGTGGATCGATCCTGCCAGAGCTCGTAACAGTGGTTTCCCGGCAGGGAGTCGAAGTCCTTTCGCAGGTGCTCGGCGGTGCCCTTGTTGGTCCAGACCAGACGATGATCCTCGGAGAGCAGCATCAGGGAGTCGGGGATGCCGTTGAGCAGGGTCATGAACTCGTGGGAGAGTTTCTTGTGCCTTGTCTCGCTTTTGCGCAGAGCCTCCTCGGCCCGCCTGCGCTCGGTGATGTCGTTGTATATACCGAGAATTCCAATAACGGCTCCTTCGGAGTCCGCCAGGGGAACCTTGCTGGTCAGGACGGTGGCTTCCTTGCCGTCGGCCTGGAGCTGGGGTTCCTCAAGGTCGAGAAGGGGGAAATTCTTTTCCATGACCTCTTCGTCGCACTGCCGGAAGAACTTCGCCTCTTCCTTTTTCCAGGGCAGATCGAAGTCCGTCTTGCCGATGATCTCTCCCGGGCTTGCGAGCCCGGCATTACGGGCGAAATTCTCATTGCAGCCCTGGTAGACAGAGTTGCGATCCTTCCAGAAAACTGAATGGGGGATGGTGGAGAGGACATTTGAGAGCAGGTTGTTTTGCTCCTGAAGCCTGCCCTGTGCCTCCTTGTGCTGCGATATGTCGCGAACCATGGCCAGCAGGCAGGGGCCGTGCTCCCAGTCCAGCACCTCCCGGACCCTCAGCTCGATGGGGAAGGGGGATCCGTCTCTGCGATGGTATAGGCCTTCGATTGTTCCCAGGCTCCCGGGATGCTGCTGGCGCATTCTTCGGAAGGTCTCGGGGGGGATCATCTGCTCAATCTCTTGTCTCGACAGCTCTGAGAGCTCCATGCGCGAATACCCGAGGGTCGTGCAGCCATGGTCGTTGGCGTCCAGGATTTTCCCTGACAGATCATGAAGAAAGATCCCCACCGGTGCCTGCTCAAACAGGGTGCGAAAACGGAATTCGCTCTGGGAGAGCTCTTTTCGGACCCTCTGGAAGTAGAGCGTGAGCAGGCCGCCGGCGACCATGAAACTGAGGATCGCGGCCAGCATGTAGCCCCAAGGTGCAAACCAGACGACGGGTCGCAAAAATGGATAGTTGAGCTGATGCAGGCCCCAAAGGGTCAGGGGGATGCCGGTCGCCCACCTTCCTGTGCGGGGAAGCTGCCTGGAGCGCAGAACCATCACCCCGGTCCAGATGGAGGTGACTCCTAAAAAGATGAACAGGGGAAGGTTGCTGGTGAGAAAGGAGGCATCGATATGGTGGCTGTAGTAGATCCAGGCCATGCCGAGTGCCCCCCCCATCAGCCAGATGCGGGAGGGCTTTACGCGGATGAATTCCGAGGTTCCCCAGAACAGGAACAGTCCCCCAAACAGGGTGAAGAGCTGCCGGAATTGTTCCAGCCCCGGAAACGGAAACCCCGCAAGGGCGATGATCGCCAGCCCCAGACGCAGGGCCGAGAAACCCCAGGCCCAGGCCCAGAGCCCCAGGTGGCGCTCGCGGTGCTGAAAATACAGAAATCCATAAACCCAGACCAGGATGGATGAGCCTGAAAAATGTGCGATAACGGAGGGGAACAACCAGGCCATGGTTTGGGGAGCGCCGTTCTTCTGTGAGGTTCAGATATCCAGTTCAATACCAGCCTGGCGCAAGGGCACCAGTCGAGCTCAATTTGGCGTTGACTCAACGTACAGGTTTCCGTGTGGCTAAAATGTGTCTGTGCGAAGCGGGTAATCGTGGATATAAATACTACCGGGAAGGTCAAGATGTCAATATTGATTCCCTATCTTGGTTGTGACACATAAGTGGCCGTTAGTGCGTAGAAATGTAGCCTGGTGCGGGTGGGCTGCTTTTGTATGAAGTGGCCGTTTAAGTTTTCAAATTCTCAGTACATGAAGTGGTGTGTTTGGTGGGACGAAACATCTGGGCATCTGCTAATTACGTTGATAGATTCCATTGTGTTTTTTATGCTGTTTTCTGTTTTCTGTTTTCTGTGCACGCTGCAGCATCCGAGAGCGGCGCCCGGGCACCAGATCGGAGCTGGTTCATCCTTGGTTATCCGAGCGATGCGGCGAGGAGAGGTAATCGTCAAATCAGACGAAAAGTTGAGGGCATGGTTTGCTCTGAAGCTAAATCAGTAAGACAACAAAGTCCTCTTTAGCCCCACCTTTGCGCCCTTGAAAATGTACAGATTGCAAAAAAGTTTTCGAGGAATTGTCGGAACTCGAGCAGGGGACCAGGGTATGTCTGCGCTCGACTTTTTGTTAACCCATAGGGGGGAGGGGCGCTAACGTCCCTCCCCCCTTTTTTCTTTATTCTCTAAGGTTCAATTCAGGAAGCCAGGGCGTTGGCGATGGCATCGGTAATTTCCTGAGCCGTTTTCCCTGCCTTGTCGGTTCCGCCGCTTCCGATACCGTTACCATAAAGCTGACCGTCGCCGACAACATCGAGAGGGCCATCCGCTGCAGTCTGGAATCGATCCCCGCATGACAGCCTGAGGCTCTTTCGAAGGCTGCTGTTCCAACTACTTAAAAGGGCCCGCTTTTTTGGAGCGGGCCCTTTTGGGTTTCTATAGTTGTTTTACGATGTCAATGAGTCCAGGTTGCCCCTGAGCGTGTTGCTGAGGTGTCAATGCGCTGGTCCCTCAAGGAGGGCCAAGCTAAGCCCAGGAGGCGGGAACCAGACATTGGCCCAACGGGCCATCATTGGCAGGCAGGATTAGCCGCATGGGATACTACATAAAGGGTTTATTGAAGAGCAAGCCGTAGTGATAGGGCGGCAGATCGTAGTGGTTCTGCTCTTTGAAATGGAATCCAGCCGTTTTACCCCAATCTATGCACTGCTCCGGTCGGGGGCGGATTTCCATGGCCGGACCGCGCGGCGTCGTGGGATCGTAGTTCCAGTGTATAACCGCGAGCTTGCCGTTTGGTTTGAGGACTCGGTGAGCTTCCCTCATCAATCCCACCGGATTTTGATGGTGCAGGATATTGAAAAGCAGGGCCGCATCCAGTGAGTTCTCGGCAAGGCCTGCACCATCCGTCACAAAATCGCGCACCCTGGCCCGGACATTGTCGATTCCGGCTTTACGGCACTTTTGCTCGACCACGCTGACCATTTCCGGTTCGATGTCCAGAGCATAAACGGTCCCGGCGGCAAAGCCTGCGGCAGCCAGGGTAAAAGTTCCGTAGCCGCAACCAAATTCAACTAGGTCATCGACGCCTCGGTCGAGTCCTAAGGTACTTAGAATGCCGACCGGGTCGAAGAAATCAGCCCACATCTGTTCATCGGGCATGCCGCTGTCTCGGACTTTCATGTATTGCTCCCCAGTAGTTTGCTGCAACAGCTTATAACTGTCCAGTAGGCTAAATTTCACTGTTTTTTTCATGTTGTTATCTGATCTCCTGAAATGGTCGTTACTGCAGTTGCACCCCATGGGATTTTTTCTCATGGGGTGCAACCGTTACATGGTCGGTTCAACCGATAGACGGCAGCCAGCGATAGAGCATTGAGGTCAGCATGCCGAAGATATTGAAAAATAGCATCATTCCCACTGCCATCAGCAGAACCCCTGTGAAGATCTCCATCAGGCGGATATGCTTGCGGAATCGGTTGAAGAAAGAAAGGAATCGATGGAACAGGATCCCCGAAAGGAGAAAGGGGATCCCCAGGCCTGCCGAGTAGGCGGCAAGGAGCATGATACCGCGAGTGGCTCCGTCCGTGGTTCCGGCAGCCAGGGCCAGAATGGCACCGAGAATCGGGCCGATGCAAGGGGTCCAGCCTGCAGCGAAGGCGAGGCCGACGAGGAAGGTCCCAAAAAAACCGGCCGGTTTCCGCTGGATCTGGACCCGCTTTTCCCCCAGTAGGACACCGAAATGGAAGAGGCCGCTGATATGCACTCCAAAAAGGAAGATGAAAATCCCCCCCAGCTTTTGAACCCAACCCAGCCCCTCGCGCAGGTGCTCCTGGAAACTGGAAGAGGCCAGCCCCGCCAGGGCCCCCAGGCTTATGAACACCACTGAAAAGCCGAGAATGAAGCTCAGGCAGTGAAGCAGTACCGTCAAGCGCTGCTTGAAGCCGGGATGAGCCTCCTTCAGTTGGCCGAAGGTGATGCCGGAAATATAGGTCATGTAAGACGGGATCAGGGGCAGTACGCAGGGAGAGAAAAAGGAGAGAACCCCCCCGGTAAAGGCGATCCAAAGAGTGATGTCAGAAGTCGCATCCATATCCGCTACCTCCCCATGAGAGAGGAGAAGAGTTTCAGGTACCCGGTATCGTCCCAGCGTCTGGCCCCCAGGACCTTTTCGACGATGACGCCGTCTTTGTCGATGATGAAGGTCTCTGGGTAGCTGCGCACCTTATAGCGCCCCTGCACCTGTTTCGAGTCATCGAGAAGGACAGGGAAGCTGTGGGGCAGCTCCTGGTTAAAGGCGGCCACCGCCGCTTTGCCTTCTCTTTCAACATTGACGGCAAGTATCACGAAATCCTGCCCTTTGAGTCTGTTGTGAAGGCGTTCCATTGAGGGTATTTCCATGCGGCAGGGAGGACACCAGGTTGCCCAGAAGTTGAGCATGACCACCTTACCCCTGAACTGGGAAAGGGTGACGGATTCCCCTTCCATATTCATCAGACTGAAATCGGGAGCCAGGTTTCCAGCCCTGATGCCCACTTCCCCTGCGGTGCCAGTTTGCACTGCTGGCCCTTCATTCCGGTTGTAGCTTTGGTAAAAAACGAGGCACAAAAGCAAGGTTGCACCAATAATGGCGACTTTGCGCATAAGGGTAACTCCTCAGGCGGCCACTGATGATCGTAAGCGAATTCCAGGTCTTTTTTCGCCGATCTGATCACAGAGCCAACCTGTGTAATGAAATATATTAAGGGGGGATTTCTGCATTGACCGGTGAGCGGACGCAGCAAGGCGCAGCGCAGGCAATGCATGCATCGATAGCAGAAGAACCTGCGATTGCAGGTACGCCTTAGTGGCTCAAATAAGGAGAACTACTGTTCGGTGAGAAACAAGTGCGAGGCTGACTCTGGGAGGAGGCTTCGGAGTAAGTCCCAGCGTAGCGGTCCTTAGAAA
>JAAXQG010000267.1 GCA_012974445.1 Desulfuromonadales bacterium | reverse complement strand
TCTGTTAATCCGGTGCGCTCGTTGCCCACCACCAGGACCGTGCGCCGTGCAAAACTGTAGCTGTGCATACTGGTCGAATTGGTGGTCTGCTCCAGGCCGAGTAAGCGGTAACCCTCTTTGCGCAGTTTTTTCAGTACCGGGGCCAGGCTGCGGTGGGTCGAGATTTCGAGTTCTTCGGCGCCATCGCGGGCGATCTTGGCAATGAGGGTAGGGGTGCCGGTCAGAATAAGTCGCTCTACCGCGCAGGCACTTGCGGTTCGAGCGACACTGGAAATATTGACGTTGCTGCGCATGGGGGCGCAGGCGACCACAATCTCTCGCGGCCGGGTAAGAGCTGCCCCATCCTTGTGGCGTTGGTGCTCGAATTGGTTCATGGAGAGACCTCTTTATCGGCAGGTTTTGCCAGCTCGTCAGACGTATAGAAGACTTCTTGCAGATAAAGGCCGGATGCCGGAGCGGTTCCGGGAGCCGCCTGGCGATCTTTTGCCGCGATGATACGAGCGAGATCCTCTCGCGTGTAGCGTCCCTCGCCGACCTTAACCAGTGCCCGGACAATGTTGCGCACCATTTTATACAGGAAGCCGTCCGCATAGATATCAAAGGTGATAGTGGGCAGATCATGGCTGAGCACCGCCTCTGTGACGATGCGGCTTGTTGATTTTTGCTTGAAGTTGGTCTTGGAGGCAAAGGAAGCAAAATCCTGTTCGCCGACGAAAAGTGGACAGGCGTCGGTCATCGCCTGCACATCGAGCGGTTCCTTGACGTGCCAGACTCGGCCATCGCGCTCGGCAGGCAGTTCGCGGTCATTCCATATTACGTAGCGATAGTGTTTGCCTAGCGCTGAGTCGCAGGCGTGAAAGTCTTCTGCCGCGCAACGTACATCAACGATGCGCATCTGTTGCGGTAGGAGCTGATTGAGTTTTTCTTTGATCAGTTCGGGCGGCGTTCCGGATGGAAGCTGGACACTCGCCACTTGACCTTCGGCATGGGTGCCGCGATCGGTACGACCGGAGCCTTGCACCGGAACACGTATGTCAAAAGCCCCGGTTACGGCTTGCTCAAGAGCGGCCTGAACGGTGGGTTTGTCGCCGTGGCGTTGCCAGCCGAAAAATGATCGCCCGTCGTAAGATAGGGTGATGCGATAGTTGGATAGTGGGGAAGTTGATGTGGTCATAGGAATATTTAAAAGCCCTTTCAAGCCGTCTTCAGTTCTAGATCTGGCTGATTCTATAGGGTCGTTTCGCGCGGTTCAAGTCTAAGCTGTATTGGATCTCTCCGGATCATGGTTGAAAATGAGAAAAGCGGCAGGCAACGGTTTGTTGCCTGCCGCTTTAGTTCAAGTCGAAATGGGAGGCCTTAGAGCAACGATGATGGGCACGGGGAAGAACGAGGGCAAAGGGGGCGGGTTTGGCCAATGGATATCCAGGGGGTTGGGGGGACCTGTGGAATCGTCAGGAGCCTGTAGTGGTCAACTATTTTACTGTCCGGAAATAGTTGACCACTACAGTTTGTCTGTAAATTACGAATCGGATTCTTCTTGTTCAGCTGCGATTTCAGGCTCTGCTGAAGTTTCTGCTAAAATTTCTGCTGTTAACTCTGATGCTGGTTTTTTGGTTCTGACGCCAGGTTTGGCCAGAATTTCGACATAGAAGGACTCGAGCTGTCGCTCTCCGGCCTTATCGATAGCTTTAGGGATTTCAGCGATGTGGATTGTTTTAGCTTCTTCTTCGGTATCCCCAAATTTGCAGTCGAAATCCCAGAAATCAACAGCTTCCGGAAGCGATTTGCTACGCTCTCTTTTGAGGTATTTGTTGACCTCGTGCTTTACGGCTTCTACGAGTCTGTCGTATTTGACTTTGGGGTGGGTTAATTTAAATGTTTTTTTCATGCTCATCCTCAAGAATAGTGTGGATTAATAGGCTGGGGCCATGTTGATAACCACTAAGTTTGCCTGGATTACAATCTCCGAACCGGCAATTATAGGCTGTTGCCCTGTAAAAAGTATGCAACAAAAGGGCAGGGGCAGGCAGACGTTGCTGATAAAACTTGATCAGTGCCCCCTGCGGCTAGTCCTGTCTTATAATTATGGCACTTTTGACCGCTGTCCAGGTTCCGCCTCAGGTCCTGACAGGCGTCTACCACTTCCTTGTCCTTCACCGGTTGCAAACCACAGGTCCTCTGCTATTTTTAATTTGTTGTCTGGAAAACCTATTAAACGGGGGGAAATCAAATGAAACGAAATGTACTGACAAGGATGATCTGTGTAGCGGTTCTGGCTGTGGTTGCCTGTGGTGGGTCGTCGCTGGCGGCCTCTGAGATGCCCAGGGCGGATGGACAAGCACTTCTGGACTTCCTTAAAACCAGCGACTATCAGAGCTGGTCACTGTTTCCCGGCAAGGGAAAACTCTATGAGGGGCGCCACCCTCACGGGGCTTTTCTGACGACCTATGTTTCAAAGGATGCCCTTGCGGCCATTGAGGCAAAAAAGGGCATGCTTCCGGTGGGCGCCATCCTGGTGAAGGAAAACTACAGCCCCGAGAAAAAGCTGGCTGCCATTACCGCCATGTACCGGGTTAAGGGGTATGACGCCGAGGCGGGCGACTGGTTCTGGGCCAAATATGCGACCGATGGAAAGATTCTGGCCGAAGGCAAGGTCAAGGGCTGTATCAACTGCCACCAGGCGGTCCTTGTCAATGATTGGATCTTTACCGGCCCGGTGAAGTAGGCTCCGGGCTCACCGGGGTGGAAGCCTCGGTGAGCCTTGCCCTCGGGTCACTCAACGCCCCCTGAGCAGATACGAGTAACAACATCTGACTAAAATCCCGACAAACTTGTGATACTTTGTGGGTTCGCCTGGAAGGGACTGCATTCTGACGGCCCTGTCTTTTTGCTCTGAAGTAATTTTTCGTAATCAAGGAGCCTGTACCATGCCACCGATTCGTGTCCTCTTTCTCTGCACCGGCAACTCCTGCCGCAGCCAGATGGCCGACGGACTGATCAACCTCGACTTTGCCGGAAGGATCGAGGCGTTCTCCGCAGGGACCGCCCCTCACGGACTGAACCCCCTGGCCGTTGAGGTCATGCAGGAACTCGGCGTCGACATTTCGGGTTTTTCCTCCGATCACCTCAGTCAGTACGAGGGCCAGTGCTTCGATTACGTCATCTCCCTCTGCGGGCATGCCGATGAAACCTGTGCAGCCCGCCTCTGCGGCGCCGAGCGAATTCATATCGGTTTTGACGACCCTCCCAAGGCGCAAGGCACCGAAGATGAGGTTATGGCCGTCTATCGCCGGGTGCGTGATGAGATCCGTAGCCAGCTGGGAGATTTTTTCCTGCGGGAACTGGAATCCCTTGCGATCAGGCGTGCGCAAAAGGTCAGCCGATGATTTGATTACAGCACAGGGAACGCTCTACCTGTGCTTCTAATCTCGGACCTCGTTCTGCAAGTTGGCAAAGGGTGAATCCCCGATATACTCACCCTTATGATCCTTTCATTCCTAAATCATCTCCTCGGCGTTTCAGGTAGCATCCTGCTCTGCGTAGGCAGCGGGCGGGACGTTTTTGTGCTGCGATGATGACAAAAGACGCCATCCTCAGACTCCAGCAGATGCTTTTGGCCATTGCTGACGAAAACATCCGTCAATGGTGGGAACTGTATCTGCGAGGGGTCATCCCGTTTCGGGGCGTGGGTATACCTGCCATACGACGGCCTCTTGCCGACTGGAGAAAAGTAACAGGCATCGCCTCGTTGCCGGAGGCCGAACAGCTCCAGGTCGCCCTGGCTCTTTTTGAGCAGCCCTACGCGGAAGACAAGATGGCTGGCGTTTTGTACCTCCAGCTTTACTTACAGGATCGTCTGCCTTGGGAGTCGCTTTTCAAGGCCTATGAATCGCTCTATTCGCGGAGGCTTATTTTCGACTGGAACACCTGCGACTGGTTTTGTGTACGTGTGCTTGGCCCCACCCTGATGCGTGAAGGGTTGCCCTGTGCCAGGGTGCTGCGCAGCTGGAGCGAGGCACCATACTTGTGGCAGGCCCGCTCAGGCGTGGTCCCCTTCATTAAGGTGGCTGGCAATGCCAGCTACTACCCGGATATTGAGGCGGTATGCAGCACAGTGATTCGCAGGGATGAGTGTTTCGCCAAAACCTCGGTGGGCTGGCTGCTGCGCGATGTCTCAAGATATGACAAGGCCTTTGTAAGGGGCTTTGTTGAAAGGCATTACCTCCATTTCTCCATAGAGGCGATACAAAAGGTGACAAAGTATTTCAGCATGTCTGAAACCACAGAGTATGTGGAAATGGTGAGGAGGGCTAAACTCTCATCCGCCTGAGTTCTTGCGCAGTAGTTAAATAAAAAATGCCTCCGGCCCCTGAAGGGGGACCGGAGGCATTTGCGTTCAGGCGTGGGGCTCGCTGCATCGTCGATGCGGAGCCTGTGCGCCAGGGTGGGACTTGAAGCGTTGAGCTCCTATTGACCAGGCCTTCAGGCCTGTGTTTTCTCCGCAATACTGTCCGTCTTTAACCTGTTGCCCAGAAGCAGATAGAGGGAGGGAAGCACGAAGAGCGTCAGCAAGGTCGAGGTGACGACGCCACCGATGACGACGGTAGCCAGCGGTCGCTGCACTTCGGCGCCCACGCCGACGGACAGGGCCATAGGAAGAAAACCTACGGCATCGGTGATCGCTGTGGCCAGAACGGGCAGCAGGCGCTGCTTGGCTGCGGCGACGACGGCTTCGTTCATCGGAAGGCCTTCGGCAAGCAGCCCCCGGATGGCGGACACCATGACCTGGCCGTTGAGCACCGCGATGCCGGACAGGGCGATGAAGCCGATGGCGGCACTGACGCTGAAGGGAATGCCGCGCATGTAGAGGGCGCAGATTCCCCCGACGGCGGCCAAGGGGATGCCGGTGTAGATGATCAGCACGTCGCTCAGCCGCTTGAGGCTGAAATAGAGCAGGATGAAGATCAGTAGCAGGGTCAGCGGCACCACCAGCATCAGGCGCTTCTGGGATCGCTCGAGGTTCTCGAACTGTCCGCCCCATTCGATCATATAGCCTTCGGGCAACCGGACCTCCTCGGTGACCTTCTGCCGGGCCTCGGCGACGAAGGAGGCGATATCCCGATCCCGCACATTGACCTGGACCTTGATCAGACGGCGTCCCCATTCACGGTTGATGGTAGAGGGGCGATCGACCTCGCGAATATCGGCCAGGGTCCGCAGGGGGAGAATGGCCCCGGAGCGGGTCGGAATCAGGGTGTTCGCCAGGGCCTCTGGGTCGGTACGCAGAGTATCGGGCAGACGAAGCACCAGCGGGAAAGAGCGCTCCCCCTCGTAAACCTCGCCCACTCGGGGGGTGCCGACGGCGGCGACCATATCGAGCACCTCCCGGGCGGCGACGCCGTGCTGGGCCAGAGCCTGCTGGTTGATCTCGATCTGAAGAGTGGGCTGGCCGGTGATCTGTTCCACGGCGACATCGGAGGCCCCGTCGATCTTTGTCAGCACCTGCTCCACCTGCTCACCGAGAGCGACCAGGTTGCCGAAATCTTCGCCGTAGATCTTGATGCCCACATCGCCGCGAATGCCCGAGAGCATCTCATTGACCCGCAGTTCGATGGGCTGGGTCAGGACGGTTCTGATCCCTGGCAGTCCCTGAAGGGCTTTTTCCACCAGCTCGGTCAGCTCGGCCTGACTCTGGGCCAGGCTCCATTGGTCCCGGGGATAGAGTGCCAGAAAGACGTCGGTGAGCTCCGTTCCCATGGGGTCGGTGGCGACCTCGGCGCTGCCCAGTCGGCTCCAGACGTAACGGACTTCATCGGGGAATTCCTCAAGCAGCAGCTTTTCCATCTGAGAGTTATAGGCGATGGATTCCTCTACCGAAACCCCGGCCAGCCTTACGACGCTGACCACTAGGGAGCCTTCCGAGAGTCGGGGCAGAAACTCCCCGCCCAGGCGGGTGGAGAGAAAAATAGTGGCGATGAGCACCACCACAACACCGGCCAGGAAGAGGGCTTTGAATCGCAGAACCCGCTCCAGAGTCGCCCCGTAAAACCGCTTCAGCCAGCCGTCGACCTTGCGCTCATGGGTTTTGAGGTTCTTGGGCAGAAACTGATAGGAGAGTACGGGGGAGAGGAAGACGGCAACAAACAGAGCCCCCAGCAGGGCGAAGATAAAGGTCCAGGCCATGGGCTTGAACATCTTGCCCTCGATCCCCTCGAGGGTGAGTACGGGAAGAAAGACCAGGGCGATGATCCCCATGCCGAATACGATGGGTCTGACAACTTCCTGGCTGGAGGACAGTATGGTTTCGAATCGCTCTGCGGTACTCAAGGGGCGGTTGAGCTTCATCTGCCGCTCGGTCATGCGGCGAAGGTTCGCTTCCGTCATGACCACCGAGCCATCGACCAGGATGCCGAAATCGATGGCCCCCAGCGACAGCAGGCTCGCGGCGATGCCCATCTCCTGCATTCCCAGGGCGGCAAAGAGCATGGCCATGGGGATGGTTGCAGCAACCAGCAGCCCTGCCCGCAGGTTGCCCAGAAGCAGAAACAGCACGGCAATAACCAGAAGGGCTCCGGCGATCAGGTTGTGTCTGACCGTTTCGATGACCTTATCGACCAGTTCGGTGCGGTCGTAGACCGTATCCAGGATCACATCCTTGGGCAGGGTCTTTTTCACTTTTTCCAGGGCGATCTTCAGGTCGTTGGTCACGTCTCGGCTGTTCTCGCCCATGAGCATGAAGCCGAGGCCGAGTACGACCTCCCCCTTGCCCCCGGCCGAGACTGCGCCCCGTCTTATTTCGTGCCCGATAGCAACTTCAGCCACGTCCCGGATCAGTACCGGAGCACCCTGGTGGGCAGCGATAACGATATCTGCGATCTCATCCACCGTGTTCACCCGGCCCAGGCCGTGAATCAGCAGAGTCTGGCCGCCGGTGACCACCTGGCCGCCGCCGACATTGGAGTTGTTCTCACGCAGGGCTTCGGCCACATCGTTGATGGTCAGGTTGTAAGCGATGAGCGCCGTGGGAGAGAGGATAACCTGGTACTGCTTCTCCAGCCCCCCCCAGGAGTTGACTTCTGCCACGCCGGGAACCTTGCGCAGCTCCGGCTTGACGACCCAGTCATGGATTGTCCGCAGTTCGTCGAGGGTTCTTTTGGGGTTTTCCGAGCGCAGAACGTAGTGAAATACTTCCCCCAGGCCGGTGGAGATCGGACCCAGTTCGGGGCGCTCGATCCCATCGGGGAGTTCGACGCCCGCCAGGCGCTCCATAATGAGCTGACGCGAATCGAGGATGGCCATTTCATCTTCGAAGATGGCTACGACCTGAGAGAGGCCGAATTTGGAGATGGAGCGCACATGGGTCAGTCCGGGAAGGCCCGAGATGGCCAGCTCCACGGGTTGGGAGATCTGGGTTTCAATCTCCTCGGGTCCCAGCGAGGGCGCCGTGGTGTTGATCTGCACCTGTACCGGGGTGGTGTCGGGAAACGCATCTACGGGCAGATTCACCAACGACCAGAGGCCCGTCCCGAAGGCGACCAGAAATAGGAATACAACAAGCAGGCGGTTGCGCAGGGCAGCCGCGATCATTTTTTCGAGCATGGGCGCGTCTCCTTAGTGGTCGGCACAGGAAGCGCCGAGGCGCGCCTTGAGGATTTCGGACTTCAGGGCAAAGCCCTGGCTCGAAACAACCTGCTCCCCGGGCATAAGACCGGCGATAATCGGAACAATCCCCCGGGTCTTTGCGCCGGTGCGCACATGGCGCAGCTCGAACAGGTCGGACTCCTGCTGTATGAACACAAAGGGACGCCCGTCGATGCTCTGGAGAGCATCGGGGGGGATGGTCAGCACCCGGGTTTCGTCTCCTTCGAGCAGGCGTGCTTTTCCGAACATGCCGACCTTGAGGCGATGGCCCGGATTCTTTACCTCGGCCAGCACCTTGAGGGTACGGGTGCGCTCTTCGATGGCTGCGCCTACCTGGAAAATCCGCCCGCTGAAGGCCATTGCCGGCAGCCCGTCGAAGCGGACCTGGACCGGGGCATCGATCTGTGCCTGGTAGATGCGGGACTCAGGGAGGGAGAGTTCGACCCAGAGATTGTCCAGGTCGGCCAGGTTGAAAAGCGCCGTGCCCGGAGCGACCGCTTCCCCCAGTGCCGTTGATACCTCCACGATGGTCCCTGCAAAGGGGGCCCGCAGCGGGACCAGGGCGCTGATGTCCGAGGTCAGAAGCAGCTGCTCGATATCCGCCTGGGAGAGCCCGAAGTTCAGGAGTTGCTGGTGATACTGCCTGGAGGCGCTTCGTGCAGAGCTGTACTGCGACTCGGCCTGCTGGAACTCCTGACGTGAGCTGATGCCCCGCTCAAGCAGATCTTTCTCTCGGTTATACATCGCTTCGGTCTGGACTTCCTTTGCCCGCGCAGCCAGAAGCTGCGTCTTGAGCGAGGCCATCTCCGGCATGGCGACCTCTGCCAGGACCTGTCCTCTGGTGACCCTGTCACCGAGCCGGACGCTTACCTTGCGAATGACTCCGGGCTCCATGGGAGTGATGGCTGCCAGACGGTGGCGGTTGAACTCGACCCTGCCGGGGATATCGATCCCCTCTGCCAGGGTCATGCTCTGTGGGGTACTGAGGCGAACGCCCGCCTTGGCTGCCACATCGGCTGAGGCCAGTCGAACTTTCAGTCCCATCCCTGGCTGCAATTTTCCGATGAGATCGGGATTGCACAGAGCGTCTTCGGCTTCGGGGATGAGGTGCTCAGAACAGATGCCGTCCTCGGAGGCAGCGTGGCCGTGCTCATCCAGCTCTTCATCGGCGCCATGCTCGTCCCGCTCAGCAACCGCGTGACCATGCTCGTCAACTTCGGGGGCAGCCTGACCATGCTCGTCATGCTCTTCGGCATGTTCGTCGTCGGAAAACAGCTCTTCTGCCTGGTCCTGATGGGATTCGACTTCGGCAACAGCGGCTACCGCCGAGGGAACAAAATGGCTCAGGGGGCTGACCTGGGCTCCCCCCGTCAAAGCAAAGAAAACGCCGAATATATAAATTTGTTTTTTCATCATTGACCTCTTTGGTTGTCAGATGGGCTGTTGATATCCTCTGCCTGATAAAGCTTGCGTCCGAGCAGTCTTTCAAGCCTTGCCGCAGCGTTGTGGTACCACACCAGAGCATCGACGGATCGGATTTTGACTTCGAACAGGGTCCGCTGGGCATCGAGTACTTCCATGAACCCGAACTTCCCGGCCTCATAGCCATAGGCCGATGCATCGAAGGTCTTCTGTGCGGCCGGCACAATCTCCTGCCGAAGCATGTCCACCTCGATTTGCGCCGAATTCATTTCCTGCCACAGTCTGGCCAGCTCGGTGCGCTGCTTCAGGGAAGCGGTCCTCTGCTGCTCTCTGGCCCCGGTCAGACGGGCGCGTGCGGCGGCAACGGCATTCTGATTGCGATCAAAAAACTGCAGGGGAACCGAGACCTCTGCAAGCAGCGAGTTATCACCCGTCTCTCGGCTGTTTCTGGCGCCAAGGCTCAGGGTCAGATCGGGGGTCCGGTTGGCCAGCTCCAGGGCGAGAATGCCGTCGGCCCTACGGATGTTGCTTTGCTGCAGGGCAGCCTGCAGGCTCTGGTCGAGCCTGGCAGTGAGTTCCGTCAGGGGGGGGACGCTGCTGAGTTGATCCAGCTGCCCCTGAACCGCTTCGAAATCGATATCTTCACTGCCCCATGAGGCCGCCAGTGCCAGGTGAGAGACAAGGAGTTGCTGCTGAGCAGTTTTCTTACGCAGCCGCGCTTCGGAGACCAGGGTCGCAAAGCGTAGCCCTTCGATTTGTGCCGTTTTTCCCGCCGCAATCCGATCCTCTACGGCCTGCAATACTTTTCGGGCCAGGGCGACCTGCTCCTTGGCGAGGGAAAACTTCATCGGAGCCGCAAGAGCCTCAATGAAGAGTTCGGTGGTCTCTGCAAGCACTTCGGCGCGGGTGATTTCATATTCCTGCCTGGCCAGTTCCATCTCCAGAAGGCCGACTTTTTGTCGAGTTGATCTTTTCCCTCCGAGTTCAAGTCGCTGACTGATCCGCAGGCTTGTCTCGACGTTGTCGAATCCGGTGGACTCTCCTGAACCCGCTAGGTTTTCCACCTCGATGGAAAGTTCGGGGTTGGGGCGTAGGCCCGCTTGCTCTGCCTCAAATTCCCGGGCCCTGAGCTCCTGGGAGAAGGCCGAAAGCCGCGGGCTGGTTTTCAGGGTACGTGTCAATGTTTCCTGGAGCGTTAGCGGTGACAATGAGGCTGCAGTGTTGCTGGGTTGTACTTCGGCCATGTTCGGTTTCGTGTCGAGGGGATTGCTTGAGAGCTGCTGCGTAGCGTTCAACTCAGAACACCAGGCAGGAGCAGACAAGGCAAGCAGCCCTGATCCCAACAGGAACCCGAAAGCCACAAGAGCCTTTCCGGGCATAATTGGACCTCCAGATTGATTTTCAGATTTGTAGTTCAGGCGCACGTCCGCGCGCAGAGGCGCTGAGATTGCCAAGGGGTTTTCAGGAAAAGCAGGGTGGGGATGAATCAGATCAGCAGAACAACGGTGCGATGGGCCAGGAGGCGTTGATTTTCGCGCGGTGGTGGTTGGGGCAGAAGCTGTACGAGATCAGTCCCGTAAAAAACGTGAGAACTGAATGATTGCAGGGTGATCGGCAAATCCAGCTGAATCTGGACTTTGTCATGGTTGTTTAAACGTTTGGAGATGAGATCAAAACTGTTAGGGATATCCAGACAGGGGCCACAACAGTTTTGATCAAAGGAGAGGCTGATGCTTTGCTCGCCATCGCAATCCGGCAGCTGTTGCTGCGGGGCCGGAGCACAGGTCTTGCTCTTGGCCTGCTCCAGTGCGGCGTGTCCGTTCTCCCCGAAGCACCAGGCATAGCCTTGCGCCACGGTCAGTCCGGTCAGCACAAAGACCATCAGGCTTATGAGTGCAAGAATATGTCGGGGGAAGAGGGGCTTCATAATGAGAAAACTACCTGAACCATCCCTATGAAAGCAACAGGGATTTTATGGAGAAATTCTTCGTTTATGTAATTTTCCTCAGATTGGATGGCCCGTTATGGCCTGAGCGCTAAAGCTCAGGCCATCAGTGTTTTTTGTTATTTTTACTAAATAGTTCCCCTTGTCAATGATCGCAATCTCCGGTTTGGGGGAATTGCGGTCTTTTTACTTCTGCTGTAATTTTTTTACCTGAAACCCTTGGGTTGTTTCAGGCTTTTGCCCCGATTGTTTGTTTAATGGGATGTATTCGTGGGTTTTAGCTCTCTGGGGGAGAGAAGGAGGGTTTTAGTGACATTAAAAGATCATTCTTGACTAAAATTGAAATCTGAGTAAGATGCCCGTCCTGATCCGTATACACTTGTGATAGAAAATCACAAATTTTTAAGCACAGCTAAAAAACTGTCAGGAGAACAGCATGGCTCATGGACCCGCAGCAAAACTCGACAAAGACAACGCCTCTGATTACAAGACCCGTCTCGGGGTTAAGTTTTTCATCTTTTATGCTCTGGTTTACGCCTTTTTCGTCGGCCTCAACTGTCTCAGTCCCTCGACCATGGAGATGACGATTTCAGGCATTAATCTGGCGGTCTTCTACGGCATGGGGCTGATCGCTCTGGCCCTGGCCATGGCCCTTGTCTACAACCACCTCTGTACGGGAGCCGAAAAACGGCTCAACGGATAAGAAGGAGAACAACCTTTCGATGATTTACACTCAGTCCCCCCTGGCGATCAGCCTGTTTCTGTCTTTTGTCGCCCTTGTCCTGGGCAT
>JAAXQG010000106.1 GCA_012974445.1 Desulfuromonadales bacterium | reverse complement strand
TCGATGTAGAAACACTCGGGGGCCTTGATGTCCTCCAGGTTGATGCCGCCGAAGGTGGGCTCGAGCAGTTTGCAGGTACGGATGATCTCGTCGGGGTCTTTGGTGTCGAGTTCGATGTCGAACACGTCCACATCGGCGAACCTCTTGAACAAAACCCCTTTGCCCTCCATCACGGGCTTGCTGGCCAGTGCTCCGATGTCGCCGAGACCCAGAACGGCGGTACCGTTGGAGACGACGGCGACCAGATTTCCCTTGGCCGTGTATTTGTATGCGTCATCGGGATTCTCGGCGATATCGAGGCAGGGCTCGGCAACACCTGGGCTGTATGCTAGGGACAGGTCGAGACTGGTGTTGCAGGGCTTGGTGGGTACAACCTCGATTTTACCTTTACGGCCTGAGCTGTGATAATCTAATGCGTCTTGTCTTTTGGACATCTGTTTTTGTTCCTCTCCTCGTGCCCCGAAATCAGGGCGTTCTCTTTTTTTTCCGTGGGAATCACAGGGACAAATGTAATATTACATTCTAATGCAATACCAACAAAATGAGCTTCCTTCGAAAAGCATCCGTTGCAAATAGCGGTTTACTTTGGCTTTAAAAATTTAGCTTGACTGAAGAAGATAGGGGGGAGGCCTCTTCTTGTCAAGCAAGATCGCCTAGTGCGTATACTGAATCTGGAGATTTTGTTTGAGCAAGCATGGTGCCAATTAAAACAACGTCATTGCCTGAGTACATTATCAGCCGCAGTAGGGGCGTCAAGGCGTACTTACAGTATAATATAGCCCTTTTTTCTTTTGAACCGGTGGCAGCTTGTGGTCATATTGGCCAATAATCGCCATTTATTTTTAGTGGTTTTTTCTTTGTCGACGAGTTTAGGGATATGAAAAGAGTCGCTGTTTTATCGGATACCCATCTGGTAAGTCTTGGGTCGGGCATCGGATTTCTTCGTGATCTGAGGGAGCGTTTTTTCCCTGATGCCGACGCGCTGCTGCATGCCGGAGATATTATCGGGGCTGACCTGCTGATGGCTTTCGATGATCTGCCTGTCTTTGCGGTGCGGGGAAACATGGATCCTCCCGATTCATTGCTTCCCATAAAACGCATCTTGCAGATTGAAGGCAAGCGCGTCGGACTGGTGCATGGCTTCGGTGCTCCCGGGGGGATGGAGGAGAGGTTGCTGCGGGAGTTTGCCGGCCAGGGCCTTGATGCTCTGGTCTTCGGCCATACCCACTACCCCCTCTGCCTGGATCATGAAGGCGTTTTGCTGTTTAATCCCGGCAGTTGTACGGACCGGCGGCGGGCTCCAACTCATACTCTGGGCATTCTTGAAATCGATGAAACCATCCGTGGGTACCATATCGATATTGACTGAGGTCAGTGAAGATTGAGGCTTTGCATTTCCAAAACTGCCTTTCTATAATGCAATTCATTGTAAACTTCTAGATCGGGCATGTCCCCTCTAGTTCTGAGCCCTTTTTTTGCCGGGGCCCGCAAAGTGAAAGGATAATCCCGCGATGCTTGAGCTCTTCTACAAGGGCGGTCCGCTGATGTACCCGATACTGCTGTGTTCCGTACTGGCGTTGGCCATATTTTTCGAGCGCCTCTACACTCTGAATACTGTTCACCGGGGGGCTCTAGATCTGCTCAGACAGGTGGAGACGAGGCTGGCTCAGCACAAGGTCCATGAGGCCATTGTCCTGTGCCGGGAAGCCGGTTCGCCCATCTCCCGCATCTTTTTGTCGGCTCTTGGCCGCTTCGGTCAGCCCCGTGAGCGGATTAAGGATACGGTGGAAGAAGTGGGGGGGCGCGAGTCCGCGCAGCTGGAGCGTTACCTGGGTTTTCTCGCCACCATCGCCAATATCAGCCCGCTGCTGGGGCTGCTGGGCACGGTACTGGGGATGATCAAGGCCTTTACCGTGCTTTCTGTCGAGGGGGTCGGGACCCCGGCAACTCTGGGCGGCGGCATCTCCGAGGCACTGATCACCACAGCGGCAGGGCTCAGCGTTGCCATACCCGCGTTGTTGATCCATAAATTCCTCTCCTCCCGGGTGGATCGGATTCTGCTCGAGATGGAGCAGTATTCCATGCATCTTGTCGATCTCTCCGAGGGATAATCGATGGCATTCGGAAAGCGCAAAAGAGAGCCGGTGCGCCTCGACCTCACACCGATGGTCGATGTGGTCTTTCTGCTTTTGATCTTCTTTATGATTTCAACCACCTTTGTCGAGACTTCGGGTCTCTCCATCAATCTGCCGCAATCCTCCTCGGTGCAATCGCAGCAGGAGCCGGAGGAATTTAAGGTCTATCTCTCCAAGCAAGGGGGGATTGAGGTGGAGGGCAGCGAGCTGAGTCTTGAGCAGTACCGCAGCAGGTTGCAGGCCCTGGGGGCGGATGTGGGGAAGATGGTCTATATGCTTCATGCCGACAAGGATGCATTGCACGGTCGGGTGGTCGAGGTGATGGATATGGCCCGTAGTGCCGGTTTTACTCGTATGGCCATCATCACTCAGGAAAGGGGGGCAAAATGAAGGGACCCATGTTGCTGGGCGCCGACCTGGGAGGGACAAACTGCCGGGTGGGGCTGGTGGACGCTTCAGGGAATCTGGTGGAACTGGTTCATTTTCCGACCCACATAGATCGGGGGCTGCTGCCGCTGGTGGATCGTATCGTCTCGGCCACGCTGGAGCTCAGGGACCTCGCGCAGCAGCGTGGCCATGAGGTGGAGGGGTTGGGCATCGGTGTGCCCGGACTCATCGCCCCGGACGGAACGGTTACGGCTTCCCCCAATCTGCCCGCCCTCAATCAGGCCCCGCTGGGTCAGATACTTCGCAGGCGCCTGGAGATGTCGGTGACTATGGCCAACGACGCCAACGCTCACGCCTGGGGGGAGGGGATCTTCGGTGCGGCCCGCTCCATGCGTAGCTTTCTCTGCGTAACTCTGGGTACCGGAGTGGGCGGAGGCCTGGTGCTGGATCGCAAAATATGGTCCGGCGCTACGGGGATGGCCGGAGAGGTTGGCCACATCAAGGTGGCTGCCCAGGAGCGGTTGTGTTGCTGCGGCGCTACCGGCTGTCTGGAAACCTACTGCGGAGCCTCGGGGCTGCTAAAGACGGCTCGGTCGCTCATCGATGACGGAATTATCCCGGGCCCCGTACTCAAGGGAGAGGTTCTCTCGGTCCCCCTGCTGGTAGAGGCCGCTCTTCACGGCGACCCCGTGGCACTGGAGGTCTTCTCCCTCAGTGGCGGCCTTATGGGATCAGTACTGGCTCATGTTGTCAATCTGCTCGATATCGAAGGGGTGGTCTTTACCGGTGGCGTGGCTCCGGTACTTGATTTTATGCGTGAGGAGATGCTCCGCAGTTTTGGCGCTGAGGCGTTCGGCCATGCCGGACTGGAGTTTCCTCTGCTTCAGGGCAAGCTTGGCCCCGATGCCGGGATTATCGGCGCGGCCCATTTGGGAACCTACGGCTGATCCGCTGGGTCAGTGGTTTGCGTGTTTTGTATCAACCTGATTTTCGTGTGTATTTAATATTTCATAGGAGGAAATATGTCTAAGACTATTGCCATTCTCACCGGTGGGGGCGACTGCCCCGGGCTCAACGCAGTGATTCGCGGCGTGGTTCGTGCTGCCATTTTGAAGCGGGGCTGGAAGGTTATCGGTATCGAGGATGGCTTCGATGGGCTGGTGGGGGAGGTACGCACCCATGAGCTGACCCTGGAGAGCGTCCGGGGCATCCTGCCCCGGGGGGGGACAATTCTCGGCACGAGCAACCGGGGCAATCCCTTCAGCTACCCGGTCAAGGAAAACGGCGAAACGGTGCTCAAGGATGTCTCTCAGACGGTGGTGGATAATTTCAAGACCATGGGGGTCGATGCCCTGGTGGTTGTGGGCGGGGACGGAACCCTGAAGATCGCCCAGGGGCTCAATAAGAAAGGGCTACCCGCCGTCGGGGTTCCCAAGACCATCGACAATGACCTCAAGGGCACCGATGTGACCTTTGGTTATAACACGGCAGTGGGAGTGGTGACCGAGGCGCTGGATCGGCTCCATACCACCGCCGAGAGTCATCACCGGGTGATGGTGGTTGAGGTCATGGGACGCGACGCCGGATGGATCGCCATGGAATCGGGGATTGCAGGCAGCGCTGATGTGATCCTTATTCCGGAGATTCCCTTTGATATCGACAAGGTCTGCGAGTCCATCGAGGCCCGCAAGGCACGGGGTGGGCGTTTCTCCATCGTGGTGGCAGCCGAAGGGGCCAAGCCGAAGGATGGGGGCAAGCTGGTCAGGGTCAGCGCTGATGACAATCTGGGCGTGGAGCGTCTGGGTGGGGTTGCCGCCTGGGTTTGTCAGGAAATCGGCAAGCGCTTAGAGAACGAGACCCGCTCGGTGGTGCTGGGGCATGTTCAGCGCGGAGGTACGCCCAGCCCCTTCGACCGCATTCTGAGTTCAAGGTTCGGCGTCAAGGCGGTGGAGCTCATCGAGAAGGGCGATTTTGGCAAGATGGTGGCCCTCAAGGGGCGCAAGGTCGAGGCCATCGACATCGACGAGGCCGTGGGTTCTCTCAATCTGGTGGACCCCGATGGGGAGCTGGCCCGCTGCGCCGAGGACCTGGGAATTATGCTCGGGCGGTGAATATTTGATGAAAAACCCCCTCCATGGGGTTTTTCATGCCCGGACCCGAAAAACGCGGTTTTCGGGTCCTCACAAAATCGATGCAGGGCAACGATTTTGGTCGCCCATCCCTGGGCTCCAAACGGCACTCTGATGAAAAACCCCCTCCATGGGGTTTTTCATGCTCGGACCCGAAAAACGCGGTTTTCGGGACCTCACAAAATCGATGCAGGGCACCGATTTTGGTCGCCCATCCCTGGGCTCCAAACGGCACTCTGATGAAAAATCTCCTCCATGGGGTTTTAATTGCACAAAACAGATCATAGAGGTCGGACTTCGGTCCGGCCTTTTTCTTTACGGAACATGTCAGCTTTGTTCGGTTGCTTATTCAAACTGGGAATCCGAGATGGTTACTATGGTTCGATCCCCCTTGTGGAACAGGGGGGAAGGGAGCGAAGCGGAAAGGGGGGTGGGTTGTGCAGGCTAACTTGCCCCCCCTACTTTGCAGGAAGGAAGCTAATCCCATGAGCCTTTTTTTATTCGGCGATGCGCGTCTTGGGGTCACTGCAGTCGCTGGTGCCGGGGCAGTGTCCCCGTTCGCAGGGCTCGATATGGATGGTGACGTCGGCGCCGGGAATTTCATCCCGGATGCGCTGCTCCAGGTGGTCGGCGAAATCGTGAGCCTTCTCCACCGTCATGTTGCGGCAGACGGTGAGGTGAAAGTCCATGATCTTCAGGGATCCGGCCCGGCGGGTGCGGAGCCTGTGGTAATCGAGCAGCTGCCCCTCGTGGGAGCGCAGCAGAGCTTCGATCTTCTCGCGGGTCTCGGCTGGCAGCTCTACATCGAGGATGTCTTTCATGCCATGTCGCCCGAGTTTCCACGCCTGTTGCAGCACGTAGAGAGCGACCACTATGGACATGAGCGGGTCGAGCCAGGGCATTTCGAAGGCGCGAACCAGCACCAGCCCGCACAGCAGGGCAAGGTTCGTATAGATATCCATGGAGAAGTGCAGGGCGTCGGCCTGCAGGGCAGGTGAGTCGGTTTCTTTTCCCACCCGGCGCAGGTGGCGACTGACAGCCCAGGAACCGAACACGCTCAAAATCAGTACCGTCATCCCCTGATCGAGACTTCTTAATTCAACGCCGTCGATGAGGCGATGAATCGATTCGGTGACGAGCAAGGCCCCGGAGCAGGCGATGACCAGAACCTGAAAAAGGGTCGCAAGCGATTCGAACTTACCGTGGCCGAAGGGGTGCTGTTTGTCGGCGGGACGCTGTGCCTGACGGATGGCCAGGAAGTTTACCCCGGACATGAGAATGTCGAGGGTCGAATCAACGGCCGAGGCAATCACGGCCATGGAGCCGCTCATGAGCCCGACCCCCAGTTTGCTGGCCGCCAGTATCGTGGCGACGCAGATGGCGATGCGCGCCGCGGCCAGTCTGCGGTGGCTGAGCCGCCCGGCGCTGTCGCTTAGGGATTCCACTTTTTTATCTCAGGGAAGAGGGCAGGCGTTACGCCACTGGTCGTATCCGTCCCCCTCGATGGCGTGAAAGCTCTCGATACGCAGGGCGTATTCCTCATGGCGGGAAGTTTCGTCTTTGATGAACTCCAGGGTGGTTTCATCGATGATGCCGTGAAGATGGCAGAATTCATAGAAGGGAAGGATACCGCTGATGAAGCTTCCCAGCTCTTTCATGTTGGGCTCGATGTTTCGCACGATGTACCAGTGTCCGCAAAACTGCCGGACCCGACCCGGGACAGGCCGCAGGCAGTTTTCCCGCAGATCCCCTATGAGGAAATCCCGCAGAAAGGCATCAGCACCGTAGGCCAGGGTTGCTGCCTGCTGAGGGGCAAGGCCTTTGCGGCTGCATTGGTCATTGAAAAAATGGCGCAGCAGTTCGCCGCAGCGGGTGTCGGCGCGAATTTCATCATCCAGGGTTTCGATGTCGTACAATGCTATTTGAAGCAGTTCTTTAACGGGTGTTTCACTCATGGTCTGTATCCTCAAGTTTTTTCGAATATTTACCAGTCCCCAGAGGCTGGGTCAAGGGGCTGGGGATTAACCTGCCCGGGCTCCGAAGCGCTTTGAGCCCTTCAATCCCCTGTGCTATGATCCCTTTTTGTTACTTAATCAGGAGTCTCGATGAATCTTATACCTCATAATCAGGATCTGGTCGTCCTTGATTTCGAAACCACCGGATTGTCTCCCAGTAAGGGAGATCGGGTTGTCGAGGTGGGTGCTGTAAAGTTGCGAGGGGATCGAGTCCTTGAGAGCTTTCAGAGCCTGATCAATCCGGGTTTTGCCCTGAGTTCCTTTGTGCAGGACCTTACCGGCATCGATAACCGGATGCTCGGCAAGGCTCCCCGGGCGCTTGAGGTGATGCGCCGCTTTGCCTCCTTCATTGAAGGCTGCCCTCTGGTTGCTCATAATGCATCTTTCGATGGTAAATTTCTGGACGCCGAATTTGAACGGGCGGGGCTTGTCCGAAGGCACCCCTTTTGTTGTTCCCTGCTGGTGGCGCGCAGGCTTTATCCCGAGGCGCCGAATCATCGTCTGGAAACTCTGGTACGGTACAAGGGCCTTGAGGTCGGAGACAGCTTTCATCGGGCTCTGGACGACTCGCAGATGACCGCAAGACTCTGGATCCGGATGCTTGAGGAGATCCGGCGCGATTATGGTTTAGCTCAGGTCGATTTTGATCTGATGCAACGTCTGGGGCGCACTCCCCGCAGACAGATAGTGCACTTTCTCCGTCAGAGGGCCGAAGAGCAGGAGTCGGCCCCCTTACTCTCTGGCTCCGGTGGAGAGTAAGGGCCTGATGGTACAGACTCTCGCGGTGCAGCTAGGCCTCTGGGCAGCTATTGGAGAGGCCGCACGCCTGGAGCTGGGAGAGGGGCGGGCGCAGGAGCTGCTAGATCGCGCAGGCAGCGTCCCGGTGGTCAGGAGTCGCGCACTTCGTACCCTGGGCTCCTACGTGTTTCGCGGCGCCAACCCCTTACAGATTCGTTTGCAGTTTGCCCAGGAACCGACCAAGCTGCGCGAGACCTTTCTTCATGAACTGGCTCACCTTTTCGACCATCTCGGCAGCGCTAGCGCCCGAGCTTATCGTGGCGGCCACGGGACCGGCTGGCGACATTGGGCGCAGGCTCTGGGTATTGCCCCCGAAGTGCGGGGCCACAGTGAGTCGCTGGAGCGCCTTCGGAATCAGCGTATGAAACTTGTGGCGGTCTGTTCTGGCTGTGGGGCTCAGTTTCATCGTCTGCGCCGCTTTGCCCAGGGGCGACAGTATGTGCATCGGGACTGCGGTTCGAAGCTCGATATCCTTTAACTCAAGGGCTTGATAACAACTCACTTGGGGCCGATTCTGTTCCCCATTCCGGCGAGACGATCTTCGGGATCTTATCCGGTCAAACCTCTAGACGAAAAAAGGAGTTCTCCTGATGGCCGAATCATTGAAGAGATTTCAACTCGATAAGAATACAGCGGTACTGGTCGTAGTGGATGTGCAGGAGCGTCTGGTTCCTGCCATGAAGGAGGATGTTTCGGAAAAACTCCTTAAGAACATCGACTTCCTGCTCTCTAGCTCGAAACTGCTTGAGCTTCCAGTGCTCACCACCGAGCAGTATCCCAAGGGGCTTGGGCACACCGTCGAGGCGCTGCGCGAGGGCTGCGCAGGCGCTATCATCGAAAAGACCAGTTTCGGTTGCTGCGGCGAGCCCAAATTCATGAAGGCACTGGAGGCCACCGGTCGTCACCAGGTTATTGTGACGGGCATGGAAGCCCATGTCTGCGTCTATCAGACGGTGTTGGGTCTGCTGGCCGAGGGGTATCAGGTGCATCTGGTTCAAGATGCCATCTGCTCCCGCAAGAAGAGTGATTTTCTTGCCGGGGTTGAAAATGCTGCCCGGGCCGGTGCTACGGTGACCAGCACGGAGATGGCTGTTTTTCAGATGCTCGCCGATGCCAAGGCGCCTCAGTTTAAGGAAATCTCCAAGAAACTGCGAGATCTGTAACCTCAATTCTGAACATCTGGACCCGATCACCTAAAGAGGAAATCATGCGTACATCGAACCCCATGCTTAAAGACGAAACCTTCTCCCGCAGTTTCGCGGGCGCAGAGACCATGACCATTCAGGGTGCGGTGAATAAGACCATCTGCCTGCTGGCCCTCGTGGTGATCGGTGCGGCCTGGACCTGGATGCTCTCCAGCAATCAGGGCCCTGCAGCCGCTACCCCTTGGATGATAGGGGGATTGATCGGTGGACTGATTGCCGCCTTTGCCACCATCATGAAGCCTCACTGGGCACCTCTTACGGCGCCGGCTTACGGTTTGCTCGAAGGTCTGGCCCTGGGGGGGATTTCTGCTGTTTTCGAGATGAAGTTCCCGGGCATCGTCATTCAGGCGGTGGCCCTGACTTTCGGGGTGATGTTCTGCCTGCTCATGGCCTACAAGTCGAGGCTGATTCAGGCCACCGAGAACTTCAAGCTCGGCATCGTAGCGGCTACCGGTGGGGTCGCGGTGGTTTATCTCATCGGTTTCGTGGGAGGTTTTTTCGGCTTTCAGATCCCCTACATTCACGAAAGCGGCATCATCGGTATCGGCTTCAGCCTCGTGGTGGTGGTTATCGCCTCGCTGAACCTGGTGCTTGATTTCGATTTCATTGAGCGCGGCCATGGCACGGCTCCACGATATATGGAGTGGTACGCGGCCTTCGGCCTCGTACTCACCCTGGTCTGGCTTTATCTGGAGATGCTGCGGCTGCTCTCCAAGCTTCGTAGCCGCTGAGCAGCTGTTCACTGCAGGTCGTTACTGGCGGTGCCCGCAATAATGGGGCGCCGCCATTTTTATGCCTGGAAGGGGCGGGGGGAGGCAGTCGTTTATTTTTCCTCTGTCGATGCGCCGCATCGGCTTCTTAAGGTTTGCCTCGCACTCATCATTATCTAACATTGCTCAGGTATGAGTCTGCGATCGTATTTTTTTATGAAAGGGAGGGAGCAATGTCCAGCGAGCTGGTTCTGGTCATCGAGGATGAAGAAGATATTCTCGCCATGGTTCACTACAACCTCGCCAAGGCGGGTTTTGCCGTGGAATCGGTCATGTCCGGAGAGGAGGGGCTGGAGCGCGCAACCGAGCTGCTGCCCGATCTGGTTCTGCTTGATCTCATGCTTCCTGGTGTTGACGGGCTTGAGGTGTGCCGCCGTCTCAAGGAGAACTCCCGCACCGCCGAGATTCCCATCATCATGCTCACGGCCAAGGGGGAGGAGGAGGACATCGTTCGGGGGCTCGAGATGGGCGCCGACGACTACCTGCCCAAACCCTTCAGCACCAAGGTGCTCATGGCCCGGGCCAAGGCCGTGCTGCGTCGGCGGCAGAAGAAGGCCGATGAGTCGGAGTCGCTGGCGATCGGAGAGCTGCTGATCCACCCGGGGCGCAACGAGGTGCTGGCCCAGGGGGAGAGGGTGGAACTGACCTTTACCGAATTCAAGGTGCTGCATCTGCTGGCTTCAAGGCCCGGCTGGGTATTTACCCGTTACCAGATTGTCAACGAGGTTCGCGGTGAGGACTACGCCGTGACCGATCGCGCGGTGGATGTTCAGATCGTCGGGCTGCGCAAGAAACTGGGGCAATGCGGCAGCTATATCGAGACCGTTCGAGGCGTCGGTTACCGCTTCAGGGATCTTGTATGAAACGACGTCGCCTGGCCTGGCAGCTCTTTTCCCCCTACGCCGCAGTCACATTTATCGCCCTGCTGGTGGTGGCCTGGTACGTTTCCGGGTCGCTGCGCAAATTTTATCTGGAGCAGACCGAAGAGGATCTCAAGGCCCGGGTCGGACTGATTCGCGTTCAGGCCGCCGATGCGTTACGACGCGCAGATGTCCATGTCCTCCGGGCGCTCAGCGCCCGACTTGGCGGGGCCAGTGCGACCCGTGTGACCTTCATTCTGCCCGACGGGGTGGTGGCCGGTGACTCCATGGAAGATGTCTCGCGCATGGACAATCATGCGAGCCGCCCTGAAATTCGTCAGGCACTTCAGGGGCGCACCGGATCCCAGATCCGTTACAGCTACACCCTGCAGCGCAGCATGATGTATGTGGCCGAACCGGTGATGGACGGCACCAGGGTTGCGGGGGCCGTGCGGGGCGCATTGGCCGTAACGGCCCTCGAAGATACCCTGGAGGGTATTTACCTTGAAATCTTCACCGCCTGGTTGATCGTCTCCGTACTGTCCGCTCTTTTGAGTCTCTGGATATCCCGCCGCATCAGTCGCCCCCTTGTGGCCATGCGAGAGGGGGTTGATCGCTTTGCCCGGGGAGAGCTGGAGCGTCCCCTGGAGATTCCCCCATCCATTGAAATCGGGGCTCTGGCCGAGGGGATGAACCGCATGGCAACCCAGCTCAGCGACCGCATAAGGATCATCGAGGAACAGCGTCGTGAGCAGGGGGCGGTGCTCTCCAGCATGGTGGAGGGTGTGCTGGCTGTCGATCGCAATGAGCGGATTCTGCGACTCAATGATGCGTCCTCAAGGCTCTTTGGGATAGATGCCGCACAGGCCACAGGTCGCAGCATTCAGGAGGTCATCCGCAACTCGGAGCTTCAGAGTTTTGTGACCCAGGTCCTGCAGAGCCTCGATCCCGTGGAGGGGGATATCCATCTGCGCA
The DNA here is from genome assembly GCA_012974445.1 of Desulfuromonadales bacterium. Lineage (GTDB taxonomy): Bacteria > Desulfobacterota > Desulfuromonadia > Desulfuromonadales > JAAXQG01 > JAAXQG01. The sequence goes on along the minus strand of JAAXQG010000106.1, from coordinate 4,137 downwards.
AGTCCGACGGGGTCACCTGTCTGCAGGCGCAGGGCACAGCCCTGCGCGACAGCCTGGGCAAGGAGATCGGCGCCCTGATCGTGCTGCACGATGTTACCCGTCTGCGCCGCCTGGAGACGATGCGCCGCGATTTCGTCGCCAACGTCTCCCACGAACTCAAGACACCCATCACCGCCATACGCGGATCGGCCGAGACGCTGCTGGACGGAGCCATCGAAGAGGCGGCTCAGGCGCAGCGGTTTCTTCAGATTATCGCCCGGCAAAGTGAACGGCTCGGGAGCATTGTCGAGGATTTGCTGGATCTCTCCCGTATTGAGCAGGAGAGTGAAAACTCGGAAGTCCCGGTGCATTCCAGCTCCCTGCGAACAGTCATGAAAATGCCGTCAAGTACAGCGAGTCCGGCTCTGATGTGCAGATCATCGCCGGGCAGAGGGATGCAGAGACCCGAATTGAAGTCATCGATCAGGGCTGCGGCATCGCCCCCGAGCACCTTCCCCGGCTCTTCGAGCGCTTCTACCGCATCGATAACGCCAGATCCCGCCAACTCGGCGGCACCGGCCTCGGCCTCTCCATCGTCAAGCACATCGTCCAGGCGCAGGGAGGGCAGGTGGAGGTAAAAAGCACCCTGGGCCAGGGCAGCACCTTCGTCATACGGCTCCAGAAGGAGCGGGGGGAGTAGAAGGCGTTCGCCTGCCGAGGAGTAATATCTCAGATGAAAAATCACCGCTCCCTGCGTAGGGGGCGGTGATTTTTTGTTTTGGGGTGTGCTTGAGATGCAGCCGGTCTCTTTTTATCGGCGGTTTTCCAAAGTGGGCATCGGCAGTTTCAATTTGCAAGTGCACCAATTCGAGCCTGCCCTTGGCTGCCTGTCTTTGTAAAACTAGAAGGTAAAGAACTGACCCCGGAGCCTGCTTCGTAGGGGCCCGCCATCTACATAATTCGATGGTAGACTCCAGGGCCGGTAGAATTGAAACGAAGGTTAGAACCTCCGTATGTCAAACCTTGTATCTAGGTAACTCTGTTAACTTTAAGAGGAACTTGCGCAGACGTGGGAGTGTGCCTGCGGGTAGCATTGCGCGGGTCGCATCACAAACGGGCGTCTCGATCGACTGGCTGAAAACCGGAGAAGGGCAGATGCGCCCCGGCCCCAGCGACCGGATCGCCGAAGCCGCGCACAACTACGCCCAAGGCGAGGCAGGGCAGGGGGGCAAACTAGAGCTAGAGCCCTGGGAGCAAAACGCCCTCACCATGCTCCGCGCCCTCAAGGCAGGCAGTCCCGCAAAACACCAGGCAGCCATAGCCACACTCGAGGCGTTCTACCTCACCCAGAAAAATGAGACTTGATTTATAAATTAGAAACAGGTTAAAACTGAAGCCCGGCTAACGCTGGGTTTTTTTGTGTCCAACAATCATTAATTAACGAATGCCACTATTTTTAAATAAAGCGCTTGTGCAAGAGTGACGAATAAGAGTATAAGTCGCTTGCAACTACCGTTTAGTTGCAATGCACGGCAGACAGGGTATCCTTAGAATGTCTAAAAAGGAAAAGCTGCACCAACGCCTCTTCTCAAAACCAAAAGATTTTACATGGGATGAGGCGGTTACCTTAATGGGGCACCATGGCTTTGTGCTCCTGCCCAATTCGGGAAGTTCTCATGTTAAATTTTTCAACCCAGAAACCAAGAGTGTCTTTTCTACCTATCGACCACATCCAAACCCGACGCTCAGAATGCATCAAATCAAAAATTTTATCGTACTGCTCGAGTCGATCGGAGTAAAAAAATGACGAAAGAACACTTCGAATACGAAAGTTATCACGGTTCCATAGAAGTTAGCTTGGAAGACAACTGCCTCCACGGAACAATTCTGTTTATTTCAGACTTAATTAACTATGAGGGATCTACCCTGAATGAACTCAGAGAAATGTTTGAGTTCGCAGTAGATGACTACATAGAGACTTGCAAGCAGGTAGGCAAGGAACCCTTAAAACCATGCAGCGGAACCTTCAATGTTCGCATTGGGCCGGAACTTCACCTGCAACTCAGCATGAAAGCCACCCTTAAGGGTAAATCTATCAACGAAGAAGTCAAAGAAGCCGTCAAGTCACACCTGGAAGATAGCCCCGTCCTGGTAAACCACGACCACCGGCACTTGCACAAGATAGATATTAAGATTGACGACAAGCGACCAGAGGAGGTTGATGTTCGATGGAAAAGCACGCACTTGAAAGTTATGTGATTCGCGAAGTAAGGCTTGTAAAGTGCGAAATCAACAACACCTCCTTTGAAGACATCAACAAAGGGCATATCACAGCAAGTTTCGGTTCCGATTTTCACAAATCCGCCACCAGTGATAAGCATTTCCACATCGACTCAAAAGCTGACCTTAAATTGGCGGGAGAAGAGGGGGAAGAAGGTTTCAGCCTGGAAGCAACACTCAGAATCTACTTCCAAATTACGAGTGACACCTTAACGAGTAACGACTTCGATCCACTAAATGAAGAGCTTGGCAAAACAACCTACCCCCTGATGAGGTCTTACCTCACCGATCTTTTGGCAAAAATGGGACGGCCGTTAAACCTGCCATGGGGGGTCGATATGTCTAGCCAAGAAAGCGAGAGTGACGGCGAACCCGGCAACCCTTGACATTTAAGATTAAAATACGGTAAAAAAAGGCCCGGCTAACGCTGGGCCTTTTTTGTGGACATACGCAGGGAAAAGGAATTTGGGAGGGGGGATCATGCCATTTATAAACTGCATAATATGCGGGAAACCGCGCTCCGACAAAATCGAAGTGTGCCCATTTTGCAAGCCTGAGAGCAAACCAGAGCCAACATCAGCACACACAACCATAGCGGCCCTAATCGGCATCGGCATCCTGGTTGTCGGATCGTTTGCACCCGTCATACAAATACCCATCGTCGGGGCACTCACCTATGTAAACAACGGCCAGGGTGACGGGGTTGTCGTCCTGACCTTAGCAGCCATCGCACTGGTGACAGCACTACTCAAGATGGTCCGCATCCCAGCCTACTCTGGACTCATATCTCTACTGATCATTCTCTATGGTTACTTCACGACCGTAGACCGAATCGCCGGGGCCAAAGCTACCGCCCAGGCCAGCCTGCAAGGCAACCCCTTCGCCGCCCTCGGCGAGATGGCGAGTCAGAGCCTACAGCTCCAGTGGGGCTGGGGGCTACTGTTCGTCGGCTCAATCCTCCTGACCATATCCCCCTTAATCGCCAAAGCAATAAAGACCCAGCCATGAAAACGCTAATCCTTATCGCATGTGCAATCCTCATAACTGCCACCACCAGCCACGCCCGATGGTACAAATGGGTCGACGAAAACGGCAAAACCCACTACAGCGACAAGCCCCCCGCCCAGACAACCCAGGTCGAAGTCGGCCAGAGCAGCGGGGCCATGGGCGCACAAGGGCACGTCCGGGCCACAAGCACACAAGGGCAAACCCGGGCCCCAAAACAGCCCGGCGCAGAAAAGAAACCAACCGGCCCCAAAGAATTCATCATTGCAAATCCCTACGCTGACGAGCACGAAGTCCTCCGACGCGAGCTCAAGCAGCTCTACAGAACCCCCAGCCACGTCTACAACACCGCAAAGCGCAACGCCGAGGCCCAATACCCCGGTAACGAATCCAGGCACGAGTACGAAATAAAAGAGCAGGCCGAAGCCTACGCAAAAATCAAAGCCCTAAGCTGGCCCACCACCATGGCAAAAGAACAGCGGCAAGTCGAAAAAAAAGCCAAAAAGCGTTATCCTGAAGACTACACCATGCAGCTCTTCCTCTACGAAAGCGCCATCAGAAGAAACAGCTAACCCTCATCCACCAACCGCTCCAGCCCCAAGGATTGGGGGCCGTCCATGCATTCATGCGTTTGTCGAACCATCCTATCACCCCACCTGAGAGAACGGGGTCTACCATCGAATTATGTAGATGGCGGGATTTAGCCCGAGAGACCATGCACGCTTTCGCCATCTCCGGTTGATGTTAATCCTTATGATAATGAATAAATTCGGCAGGTTGTGATTAGGGGAGAGATTTGTAGACATCTTTGCGATGTCCAATTTTGACAACTAGAATGACTACTCGATCATCATGGATTTCATAAATAATTCT
>JAAXQG010000096.1 GCA_012974445.1 Desulfuromonadales bacterium | reverse complement strand
CGGGGGCAACCCTATGGCCCAAGACATGACACTGTCCCATGTGAACATGAAGACCATGAGCTTCGATCAGATCCCGGAAACCTGCGGCAAGTGCCACCAAGATACGCTGAGCGGTTACCAGCAGAGCACCCACTTCAAAATGCTGATGAGGACCGACAAGGCAGCGCCGGGACCGAACTGTATCACCTGTCACAAATCAATCAGCTCTGTTGCTCTGAACGTCAGCACTGTCAGTGCGGTATGCAGTCGATGCCATATGCCCGGGATGGAAGGGGATGTTCCGAGACGGGCGCAGGTTCTGCTGAATCACCTCTATTCGGTGAACAGCTTCTATCGGTATGTCAGCACCAAGGGTGACCCGATGGAAACCCGAGCATTTCTCAACGAAATCAATGCGGATCGCGCCAAACTGACGACCACCTGGCACACCTTTGAGCTCGACCGAATCGAGATGGAAACCAAAGACATCCTGACCAAGTTGAAGGTCAAGAGAGAAGAAATGATGAAAGAGTAAGCCCCTCCCCTATGGACTCCGGCGCCGCTTTGAACAAGGCGCCGGAGTTTTTTTAGCGGACTGGAGACGAGCATGGCCCGGAGACGAGTCTGGATAGCATCACTGATCGTTCTTGCGCTATTGTTTCTGGTCGTCCTTTTCTGGGCGAGTATCCAGCTGATGCATGTCACCTCCTCCCCGACCTTCTGCTTTAACTGCCACTCCGGGACAGAAGACGGGATTCTGGCCGAAGTCGATAGTTGGCGAAATTCAGCCCATGCAGAAGCAGGGGTCATGTGTCTGGACTGTCACGCGCAACCTGGATTCACCGAGTACATGAAAACAAAAATGAAAGGGCTCAAGGACGCCCTGCATTCTCTGGTCCTCTCGGAAGAAGAGACCAGGAACCTTCTGGAGCTAAACCGATACGACCTGGTTTCCCAGACCATCTGCCTGCACTGCCACGGAGAGGCTTCATCCTTGGAACAGCCGGATGAGTTTTCCGCCTTGCTTACGGATCGACTAACCGACAGAGTCACTGGAGCAGAATTCAGGCGGAACAATAAAATCCCCGACATCTTCGCCCCCTCGGACGCCGCGGGCCTGATCTTCAACCATGGAGTCCACATCGAACGGTTCAACATGGGCTGTTCCGACTGTCACCTGGGAGTGGTTCACGATCGCCAGAACAAAACGGAACGAAAAGACTCCTGCCTCCATTGCCACGAAGAACACTCAAGGGCGCCCCAGATCGAACAATGTCGCCGGTGCCATTTGGTGCAATCAGCCTTTTTTGAGGGCTGGGGTGCCATAGGACTTGCGGGGGTTGCCAACCCCATGTATGAGGCAGGGGTCGACTGTACCGGCTGCCATGCAGGGATACTCGAAGGACTCTATCGCCCCCCTCAGGATCTATGCCTGATGTGCCATGACAAAGGTTACCAAAAGTTGCAGGAAGAGTGGAAAAGCAGGACTCAGCAGCGTATGGTTCTGGCCCGTACGCTGTTCAAGGAGGCAGGGCAGCTGCTGGACCAGCGGGAGCTGGAAGGAGAAGAGAATGAAGCAGACTGGATCGTATTTTCCCAGGCCGGAAGAAATCTGAATCTGGTCAGGGACGACAACACTTACGGAATCCACAATTTTAATTATACGTTCAACCAGATTCTTCCATCGGTGATTTCAGACCTGCAAATCCTCATCGACAATGCAAAAAGAACCAAAAGGCCACCAAACAGGTCTAAACCCTGACTTTCGGGGACCGAAACAGCAATCATGCGTTCTCGTCCACCACGGGTCCTTCCCCAAGTTCTCTTCTGGCGCTGGAGGGATACTTGCGACAGACCGAGGGGCGGTTTTCATAATCGGTGCAGAAGTTGTTCTCGCCGACCTTGGTACAACTGAAACGAAGCAGACCCTGGGGATCTTTTTCGGTCGCCTGAAAGATGGCGTAATGGGGATTCCTTTCAATGGCGCGTCGAAAGGCTTTTTCGGACTTGAGCCAATTCCCGCCGAGTTTAAGATGGATCCCCCGGCAGCACTGGCCACAGCGGATACACTCCCCCCTCAGGATGGGCTGACGGCCCCGGAGTTTTAACCATAATTTTCGAAAGGCTTCCAGTATCATTGATTTCTCAGAGCTTCAGCTCCGCCAATGCGCTCCAGCACAAGGACCTCAAAGGGCTGCCCCCCCTCGATCCGTTCGCGGGAAATCTCGCAGAAATCCCCTTGCGGCCATTCGGGGAAGAATGCGTCCCCCTCGACCTCCCTGGGGATCAGGGTCAGGCGCAGGGTGTCGGCAACAGGAAGGCAGAGGCGGTAGATCTGCTCTCCGCCGATCACAAAAAGGGGCTCCGGCATCTGCCCTGCGGCCTCAAAGGCCGAGTTCAAATCTGAGACGACGGTGCAACCGGGCGCTTCATAATCAGGGTTACGGGTGAGTATGATATTGAGGCGACCGGGCAGCGGCTTTCCGATGGACTCATAGGTCTTGCGCCCCATGAGCACCGGGTGGCCCCAGGTCAGCTCCCTGAAACGACGCAGGTCCTCGGGCAGGCTCCAGGGCAGGCGTCCCTTGCAGCCGATCACCCGATTGCGGGCCATGGCCGCGATCAGCTCGATTCTCACCCCTCTTCTCCCACCACATCGACCAGTGCGGCGCAGAGGGTCTTGAGATCCTCGGCAGAGATGACAAAGGGGGGCATCAGGTAAACGAGGCGGCCAAAAGGACGAACCCAGATTCCGCGATCGACGAATTTCTTCTGGATCTGCGCCATATCCACCGGCTTCTTGAGCTCCACCACCCCGATGGCCCCGAGCACCCGAACTTCTTGAACCTGCGGCATCAGGCGGCAAGGCGCCAGCCCCTTGTTGAGCCCTGCCTCGATTTCGCGAACCCTCCCCTGCCAGTCTGACTCCAGCAGCATCCTTGTGCTCTCCAGCGCCACGGCGCAGGCCAGGGGGTTGCCCATGAAGGTGGGGCCGTGCATGAAGACGCCACCGTCCTGCGAGATGGTCTCAGCCACCTCTTTCGTGGCCAGCGTGGCGGCCAGGGTCAGGGTGCCGCCGGTGAGTGCCTTGCCGAGACAGAGGATGTCAGGGGACACTCCAGCGTGTTCGCAAGCAAAGAGGCGGCCTGTGCGGCCGAAACCGGTGGCGATCTCATCGGCGATGAGCAGCACCTCGAATCGGTCGCAGAGCGCTCTGGCCTCCTCCAGATATCGGGGATGATAGAAGCGCATTCCACCTGCCCCCTGCACCACGGGCTCCAGAATGAGGGCGGCTACCTCCCCCCGGTGGGTTTCCATGAACCGAGCCAGCTCCTCGATATCCGCGGCGTCCCAGTCCTCACCGAAAGCGCAGCCAGGCGCCGGGGCAAAGAGATGTCTGGGCAGCACGCCGGAGAAGAGGTTATGCATTCCCGCGACGGGATCGCACACCGCCATGGCACCGAAGGTATCGCCATGGTAGCCGCTGCGCAGACTGAGCATCCGGCTTTTCTCAGGCCTGCCCCTCTCCTGCCAGTACTGCAGGGCCATCTTGATGGCCACTTCCACCGAGACCGATCCCGAATCGCAGAGAAAGACCTTCTCCAGCCCCGCAGGGGTGATCTCCACCAGCAGCTTCGCAAGCTCCACGGCGGGGCGGTGGGTCAGCCCCCCGAACATCACATGGGACATCTTCTCCATCTGCTTCTGCATGGCGGCGTTCAAGCGGGGGTGATTATAGCCATGCACCGCACACCACCAGGAAGACATACCGTCGATGAGCTCCCGTCCATCTTCCAGCTTCAACCTGACACCGCTGGCTGAGGCCACGGCGAAGACGGGAAGCGGGTCGATCATCGAAGTGTAGGGGTGCCAGAGGTGCTCGCGGTCGTAGTCGAGAAGCTGATCGATAGTCACGGGGGGGAAATGGTTCATGGCAGAGTAAATCCTCTTCGATGAGTTTACGCCAAATGCGCGCCTGAGCCCAGGGCCAGCCTTCCGAAGCGCTTGAGCACCGATGCGCTCTCGGGCGTTTCGACGCAGCTGGCCAGAAGCTGCTCGGGATTCTGACCGCAGCTCAGCAGCTTCTCCTGCACGGCGCGGACATAGTACCGGGTGATGTGCGCATCGAACTCGGGATGAAACTGCACTCCCCAGACATTATCCCCATAGCGTACGGCCTGATGCTCATCCCTATCACTGGCAGCAAGAGGCCAGGCCCCTTCGGGAAGCTCCAGCACCGATTCGCTGTGGGAGACCAGCGCGACTATCACGGCAGGCAGTGAGGCAAACAGGGGATCGTCCTTGGCCGAATCGGCAAAAAATACGCTGATGCCGCCGAATTCAGGGCCTCTTGGATTGGGGCCGACCTGCCCGCCAAGAGCATGGGCCAGCAGCTGATGCCCGTAACAGACCCCTAGGATGGGGAAGCCGGAGCCGACGGCATGGCGCAGCCACTCGGCGACGCGTTCACTCCAGGGTTCGCGGTGCGAGACCATGGCGCGGGAGCCGCTGATCACCAGAGCGCGTACATGTTCGACACAGGGTGCAGCTTCGTCCACATAGGGGCGCCAGATTCGAGTCTGAGCCTCGGGCCAGCCGCAACCCTGGCGCAGCCAGTCGGCAAAGCCTCCGCGTTCCCGGGTCAGGTCGGTAAAGGTGTCGCCACATTCGATGATCAGAAAATACGATTCGTCAGGCACCGCAAGCTCCTGAAATCAGATGGAGAGAATAAGCTCACGCAGCATAATACGCCCGGAGTCATCGCCATCAAGGGCGTTGGCGACGAAATGAGCATTGATTGCCGATAGAGTTTGATTCAGGGTATCGAGGCTGAGGACGGCATCGGCGGGCAGGGACTCAAGACCCTGAAAGTTCTCAGGACAAAAATCCACCCGCTGCCCCGCTTCCTCCTGCACCATCAGCGGCAGCCCGTGGGTGCGACAAATCAGGGGGCGCACGCCATAGATCTGACAGAGCCCCTCGTGAAGGAGCGGACAGCTCTCCCCCTCTGTGGTCTGCTGCACCAGGGCGCGAATCCGCTGCTGCTCGATGAGGGGAAGCGTCCGGAATTGCGCGGCGATGACGGCGGCCTCCACGGGAAAAATGGACAGATGCAGGCAGCAGGCATCGCAGCCTGGACGACAGCGGATTTGCCCGGCAAAGCGCTCGAAGGTTGAGGCGCACAGTGCGTCCACCCGCGCCACAAGGCCGTGGTAGTTGGCGAGTTCGGACTCGGGTACGTCAAACATCATGAGCATCCATAACTAACAAAAAAAGCCTCAAATCCGTGCAGTTCAGACAGCACCCTGAAAGTCAGTTCTTCGGTCCCCAGACTCGATCCAGATAGCGATCCCGACCCGAACCCAGGCGGTAAAACTTGTACCGGATCGGGTTTTTCTTGTAGTAGTCCTGGTGGTAATCCTCAGCGGGATAAAAGGAACCAGCGGGAACAATCTCGGTGACGATGGGGCTTTCGTACTGTCCCGAGGCCTCCAGAGCGGTGCGGGATGCCTCGGCCAGTTGCCGCTGCTGATCGTCATGATAGAAGACGGCGGTGCGATACTGGGTGCCATGATCGACAAACTGGGTATCCTGCGTGGTGGGGTCGATATTGCGCCAGAAGACCTCCAGAAGCTTTGCGTAGCTGACCCTGGCCGGATCGTACTGAATCTGCACCGCTTCGGCGTGAGCGGTCTGCCCGGCCGAGACCTGCTGATATGTCGGTTCAGTCTCCGTCCCGCCGGTATAACCGGAGAGGACAGCGGAGACGCCGTCGAGTTTTTCAAAGGGGGGCTCCATGCACCAGAAGCAGCCCCCGGCAAACGTAGCAAGCTCCGTCCCTTGAGTTTTCATCGTCTCCGTCTCCCCTGCCAGGCCGGTCGAAGCAGCTAAAAAGAAAAGCAGCAACAGCGGTCGAACAATGCCAAGAAACTTCATGATCCTGCTCCCTGTTTTGAGTCTTTTTAACAGGATAGCAGGATCATGGCGAGATGAATACCAAAGTGGTCAGGCTATCCGGCAGACCAGCCCTTTGAGGTAGGTCCCCTCGGGAAATTCCAGAGCTGTGGGGTGATCCTGAGCCTGCCCCAGGCGCTTGAGGATCTGTCCCCTTCTGCCCGCATCCAGGGCTCCATCAGAGACGATCTTCTGAAAGAGATCAGCGGTCATGAGCCCGGAGCAGGAGAAAGTGAAGAGCAGCCCTTCGGGGCGAAGCAGCTTGCAGGCCAGCAGGTTGATATCTTTGTAACCGCGGCAGGCCTTTTCGATCTGGCCCTTGGATTCGGCGAATTTCGGAGGATCAAGCACAATCAGGTCAAACAGACGCCCCTCGTCCCGGAACTTACGGAGCACCTTAAAAACGTCCCCTTCGATCTGCTCGGCGCGGTTGGCATCCAGCTCGTTCAATTCCACGTTACGATGGGCCACCTCCAGGGCAGCTCCCGAGGCCTCAATATTGGTGACGGAGCGGGCCCCGGCCTGAAGGGCGGCAAGACCGAAGCCTCCGGTGTAGGCGAAACAATTGAGCACATCCTTGCCTGCCGAAAGACGGGCAACCTCGGCACGGCTTTCACGCTGGTCGAGATAATAACCGGTCTTGTGTCCGTTCTTGATATCGATAAGGTAACGGCAGGGCCCCTCCTGAATCGGCATGAGCAGTGGCGGTTCCTCCCCCCAGAGCACACCGGTGGAAGACTCAAGCCCCTCTTTGGTGCGTGCATCGGAATCCGAGCGCTCGTAGATCCCCTTGCAGGGGACCAGTTCCCGAAGCAGCGAGACGATTACTTCTTTCCAGAACTCCCCCCCGGTGCTCAGGAACTGACAGGAGAGAAATTCACCATACTGATCCACGATGATCCCGGGCAGTCCGTCGCTCTCGGCATTGACCAGACGGCGAGCCTCCTGATCAGGGGCCTCCAGGAGCGACTTTCGCCCCGCGATGGCGCGCTGAAGCAATTTACGAAAGAGAGCCTGATCCACATCATGATGTACATCGAACGTCCAGACACGAACCCGAATCTGTGAAATGGGAGACCAGGCGCCAAAGGCGATAAGCCGCCCGTGGCTGTCGATGATATCGACGGTCTCGCCGGGCTGCGCTTGGCCCTCCACCGACTCGATAGCCCCGGAAAAAATCCAGGGATGAAGACGTTTGAGCGATTTTTCCCGCCCTTTTTTCAGTCTGATCTGTGCCATAAACGATTCCTTTGACTTGTAATGCCTGAAACACCCGGAAGTTGAATCCGGTGTGGCGAAGAAGCAATAGCCTTTTTCCCCGAGGGCTGTCAAGCCACGGGGCGCAGAGCAATCAAAGGGGCCGATCAGATGATCGGCCCCTTTGATGAAAGATATACGGAAGACTCCTTCGAAAATCAGAAATCGGCCAACAGCGCCATCGACAGGACCTTGTCAGTGGAGCTAAGAATAGCGGGAACCGGCTGATGATCATACTCGACCCTGTAGCTGATTTTGAGAGAGAAATCCCCGTCGATCACAGCGATCAATCCCGTCTCGGAATTAAGTCCATAGTTATTGGTGTCGTCAAAATCGTAGAGGAATTCAACTGTCTGAGCGAAACGGTTCTTCTCGGTAAAGGCGTAGCCGTACTCGGCGAAAAATCGAGCAGCCAGATAGGCACGGCTGCTGTCGTCGGTGTAATGCTCACTGGTCAGGTTGGGGCCTCCCTCGACACTGAGGCTATGGGGTGGCCCCTCCAGAATCTTATAGCCCGCGCCGCCGCCCAGAATGTAGCGATCCTTAATGCCGGCAAAGTTGTCCTTGAACCAACCCAGGAATCCGAAGCTGTAAAATTGGGGACGGGCTTGGTGGTCCAGCCGAAGCTCGGTGCCGTAGGACTCGGAGCTTCGCACCCCGTCGTCTTCGCCGCGGCTGGCATGAAGGACCCACTTAGCCGTCAGACTGTCGCTGAATTTGCGAGAGAGATTGCCCTTGCCGTAAAAACTCTCACTGTCACTGTTGCCACTCTTGGCCACCACAGAGAGTTCTGCCTGAGCGCTCAATGAAGATTCCTGCGCAACACAAAACAACGGGAAAACCAATAGCAGGGCGACGGACAGGTACAGGGATAGACGCATAGCAACCTTCTGGCAGGATGGCATTTTCAATGAACACCAGTCTACCCCAGAAGCAGAGCGGATCAAGGAGCGCAGAGAAGGGCAACCTGGGAAGCAAAAAAGCGCTACAATTAGAGCATAAGTCTCACGGGACCGGTTTCAACCGGGCTCCGGAGCAAACAGGTCAAGCGACACCTCCCGCCCTCGGGGTGGGTTAACCCAGTGAAATGCCGCTCAACGGCCCCGTCATCCGAGTTCGGAAGGCGGGGTCGAGCCGTCCCGGGCTGCCCCCCCGTAATGTGCGTGGATGATCGGTTGCAGCTCTTCATGCACAGCTGGCGGCCCTGCGACCAGAATGCGGTCGCGAGACAGATCAAAGGGCTCGGCATTCTCATTGCTGATCCGGCACCCCCGCTCTGACAGAAAGAGTAACGCTGCGGCCACATCGTAGGGCTGCAGATCGCTCTCCCAGAACCCCTGAAGGTAGCCTGCGGCCAGGTAGCTCAGATCCAGAGCCGCCGATCCGAAGCGCCTGATCCCCCGGCTTTGGTACAGAACCTGTCGGCAACAGGGAAAGAATGCATCGGCGAGATCGGGGGAGCGATAAGGAAACCCCGTGCCCACCAGCGCCTGAGACAGGGTCAAATCATGCACAAGGGGGGGCAACTCCAGCCCGTTTCGTCTGAGTCCCTTCCCCCTTAAGGCCGTGAACAGCTCTCCGGAGGCGGGGCGATACACCACGCCCAGCACTGGGGTGCCCACGACCACCAGGGACACGGAGATACAGAAATGATCGAGGCCGCTGAGGTAGTTGGTGGTTCCATCCAGCGGATCGATGATCCACTGCAGATCGCGGCTGCCTCGCTGGCCCGTCTCCTCGCCGAAAAAACCCGCTTTTGGCACCAGCGGGGCCAGAGCTTCGATGAGTCGGGTCTCGCTGCGCAGATCCACCTCGGAGACAAATTCCCGAGCCAGCTTCTCGTCTCCACCTCCCGGAGGCAGAGCCCTGAACTTCTCCAGCTGATAGCGGCCCACCTCAGTAACCAGCGCCACCACCTGTTGCAGCAATGGATCGTCAATCATGGAAGTCCCCCCTCGTTAACTCCTGCATAATCAGCGTCCCACAAAGTGGGGAGGCCGTTTCCCGATAAAGGCCGCCTGGGCCTCCCGAGCGTCTTCGCTGTTATAGGAGCGCAAAATCCACTGCCTTGCCTTGTCAAGCTCCTCCTCCCCCAGACTGTGGCGCCCGAAACGGCTGAGAATCCACTTGTGCCCTCTGAGGGCCAGGGGCGCAAGGGTTCCCATCCCGGCGGCAACCTCATGGACCCTCGATTCCAGCTCGTCGGCAGGCAGCACCTCGTCCAGGGCGCCGAAGGCTGAGAGTTCTTCGGTGCGAAAACTGCGGGCGGTGAAAATCATTTTCTTGAGATTGGAAAGACCGATGACACTGTTGATACGGGCGAGCCCCTCCACCGAATAGACGAGCCCCAGCTTCGACGGCGGCATACACATCTCGACTCCCTCGGCGCCGTAACGAAAGTCACAGGAAAAGGCCAGCTCGCACGCACCCCCGATGACCGAACCGTTAAGCAGGGCGATGGTGGGATAGGGGTAATTCTCCACCGCCTCCACCGCCAGATCCAGCGGCTTGCGTAGCGCAAATTCCTGGGCTTCCGGCGTTCCCGGGCGGGGAATGCGGCTGATATCGTATCCGGCGGAAAAAAATCTCTGCCCTGCCCCGCGCAGTACCAGAATCTGAGCCTGCTCCCGGCTGCCGTATTCGTCCAGCGTCCGGGCCAGAAGATGCAGCATTTCGGGGGTCAGGGAATTGCGCTTGTCCGGTCGGTTGATGCAGATATCAAGGATATGGTTTTCGCAGCGAATCAGCAGATCGTCCATTGGGTCTCCATTCAAATCGGTGAAATATTGCGTCCGATGGTAACCCCGGGGAACCAGGCTGTCCACGGCAAAGAAACGCCCCCGGATGGGATATAAATCTCAGGCATTGCAGGCGCAGGAGATGCACTGATAAGATGTGCTCCTCTGACCCCGGCCCTGTTCTACGTTGAGAGACACATTCGCGATGAATTTTGAAATCTGGCTGACCTATTTTTTTGCCGTCTGCATCCTGAGCATCTCTCCGGGAGCCGGGGCGGTCAACACCATGAGCACCAGCCTGCGTTACGGCTTCCGTAGCGCTTTACCGGCCATCGCGGGGCTCCAGTCGGGGCTTGCGCTGGACATCCTACTGGTGGGGGCAGGGCTGGGCGCACTGGTTGCGACCTCGGCCACGGCCTTTGCCATTCTCAAATGGCTAGGGGTAGCCTACCTCGTCTGTCTGGCGTTTCAGAAGTTTTTCGACCGGGGCACCTTCGAGCTCAGCAGCAGCGACGCGCCCCGCCCCTCGAGCCTTCGGCTTTTCAGCCAGGCAACCCTGGTCAACCTGACTAACCCCAAGGCCATCGTCTTTCTCGTGGCCCTCTTCCCCCAGTTCATCGACCCGACGCGCCCCCAGATGAACCAATTTCTCCTTCTCGGGGGGACGCTTATTGTCGTGGATATTTTCGTCATGATCGGCTACGCCACCCTCGCCCGCAGCCTGCGATATCTGGTGCGCAACGAGCGGGCGATGCGCTTTCAGAACCGGATCTTCGGAGCAATGTTCCTGGGCGCGGGAGCTCTTTTGGCCTCGGTGAAATCCTGACGGCCCCGCGCAGCTCCAGCCCCCGACTCAGCCTGTCTGAAGTTTCAGCATTTCGGCATCCACCTCGGCAAACCTTGAGCATAAAACCTCTGTTTTTGGAAGTCGAGTTCCTTGAAGTGGCGAAACAGCAAAGGGGACGAAACTCAGGCGAGACGGGCCGAGGCGAGAATCCGGTCAAGCTGATTGGCAAAAGCCTGCCGGTCACGTTGTCCGTACGCCGGGGGGCCGCCGGTATCGACGCCGCCGCCTCGAAGCTCATCCATGAAATTGCGCATGCTGAGCCTCTCGCCGATATTCTCGGGACTGAGGAGTTCGCCCCGGGGATCAAGCACCAGAGCACCCCGGGCGATGGCGTCGGAAGCCAGAGGGATGTCCGCGCTGATAACCAGATCCCCTGCGGATAGCTTCTCGACGATGATGCGGTCAGCCACATCGAAACCCGCGGCCACAACCAGAGAACGGATCAGGGGTGATTGAGGAACAGGCTGCGGCTTATTGGCGACCAGCGTCAGCTGTATATGCAGGCGCTGAGACGCCCGGAAGAGAATTTCTTTTGCCGGCCGTGGACAGGCATCGGCATCGACCCAGATGTGCATGAGATATTCTTTCTGAATAGGACCAGAAGCCCGGGCAAGGGACTCAGACCAGTTTGCGAAAGGCCGAAGCCTTGATCACCGCGACAATTTCCCGACCCGGAGCAATGTCCAGCTCCCGGGCGGCGGCCCGGACCACCTGGCCGATGAGCACCTCGCCTCCGCAGTCCAGTTCCACCCCCACCCTGCTGCCAATCTCGAACAGAGACTTCACCCGGCAGCTGATCATATTGCGGGCGCTGGAGGCTTCGGGATGGCGCTTGAACAGGGTGATGTCCTTGGAGGAAAGCTCCACCAGCGCCTCCCCGTCCCCGGCCTTTCCGGCTGTCATCACCAGTTCCCTGTCCCCCCAGCGATAGCGCCAGAGGCCGTCTTCTTCCAGAGGGCTGTCAAGGCGCAGTAGATTGATGTAGCCCGCCCGGTTTGAGCCGAGACGTCTGCGGGCCAGCTCCTCAGGTGTGGTGGTGGACTGGAGGCGGCCGCTGGCGAGCTCCAGCACCGAATCGGTCATCAGTCGCATCTCCAGCAGCGAGTGGGAGATGAGCAGCATGGGGATGGAAAACTCGCGGCCGATACGACCGAGATAGGAGATGATCTGGTGCCTGAGCGTCTCGTCCAGCCCGGTGAGAGGCTCATCCATGAGCAGCAACCGGGGGCTGGCCAACACGGCCCGGCCCATGGCTACCCGCTGACGCTCTCCCCCCGAGAGGCTGTTGACACCCCGGTCGAGCAGCGCCCCGATATCGAGCACGTCGCAGAGGCTCTCCAACTCGATGCGACGCAGATGCGCGGGGGTTCGCTTCCAGCCGTAGAGCAGATTGCCCCGAACACTCAGATGCGGGAAGAGATGGGCGTGCTGAAAGACCACTCCGACTCCTCGCCTCTCCGGCGGCAGACTGATGCGCCTGGCCGAGTCGAAGAGGGTCTCTCCATCCAGGCGAATCAGTCCCTGGTCGGGGCGCACCAGCCCCGCAAGCAAGGACGCTGCCGTGCTTTTACCCGAACCGGAGGGGCCGAAAAGACCCACCCGCTCCCCCTCGACGCAAAATTCGAGATCCAGCTCGAAATCACCCTGACGCTTGCGAACCTGCATCTCCAGCTTCATCGGGTCACCCCCTTGCGCACCCGCAGCGCCAGGCGGTCGCTGACAAGCAGCACCAGCAGGGACAGGACGATGGATACGAGGCAGAGGGTCAGCGCCATGCTGTCGCCTCCGGGGGTATTGGTGTAGTCGTAGATCGCAAGGGGGATGGTCTGGGTCAGGCCGGGGATGTTGCCCGCCAGGATGATGGTCGCTCCAAACTCCCCGAGGCTTCGGGCAAACATCAGGGTCATCCCCGCCAGCAGGGGCCTCAGCGACAGAGGGACAATAACGCTCAGCAGGCAGTCCCACCAGCGGGCACCCAGGGATCGCGAGGCCAGGATCAACCGGGGATCGATCTCCTCCATGCCGATGCGCAGGGCGCGTACCAGCAGGGGAAAACCCACCACCATGGAGGCCAGCACTGCCCCCTTCATCGTAAATATGATCCGCAGATCAAGAGCGCGCAGCAGGGGGGCAAAAAAGCCCCGGTCTCCGAAGCCAAGAAGCAACAGGTAACCCACAACCACTGGCGGCAGAACCAGGGGCAGGTTGATCAGTCCATCGATAAGTGATTTTCCAGGAATTCGAGAAAAGGCAAGAAAGTAGGCCATGGCAAATCCCAGTGGGACACTCAGCAGGGTTGCACAGGTGGCCACCTGAAAGGACAGCCAGATGGCCTGATAGTCCTGGGGGTTCAGATTAGGCATGAAGATCCGGTCTCGTAGAAAGGGGGGTTGTACAGGAGCTCAGGGTAACACAAAACCGGCATCACGAAGCGTCTTTGTGGCGCGGTCCCCTTGAAGAAAACGGTAAAAATCTCTCGCCGCTTCATTATCCTGCCCACTTAAAGTCAGGGCAACGGGGTAGAGTACGGGCGAATGAAGCTCTTGGGGCACCCGCATAAGTATGCTGGCCCTCGTCGCTATGGCCGCATCGGTGACATAAACAAGAGCAGCCTCCACCTCTCCTCGTTCCGCATAAACCAGCGCCTGACGCACGTCCCTGGCCAGAACCAGTCGTCCCTGAGCCTGCAGACTTTTGTAGAGCCCCGCCGCCTCAAGGGCCTGCTTTGCATATCGCCCGGCGGGAACACTCTTCGGACTGCCCAATGCTATGCGGTCCAACGCGGCCAGATCAGTCATCTGCCTGAGCACCTTCTCTGAAGTGCCCACCAGTGCCAGACTGTTACCAGCCAGTATTCTCACCATATCCGGGGCCACACGCTTTTCGTCCACCAGATATTCGACCCATTGGGGGTTTGAGGAGATAAACAGATCCGCCGG
>JAAXQG010000091.1 GCA_012974445.1 Desulfuromonadales bacterium | reverse complement strand
ATTTCTCCTCGAGAAAATCCTGATGTGGATCCCGGTAACGTGCTGTCCCCGCTACTACCTCCACCGCAGGCAGCCAGCAGGAAGCCCGACGCCATGAAGGCGATGGCCAGTGCTAAGGTCCTCCACATGGATGATCTTGTTTGTTGTGATCTCATTTTTCCCTCTCCTTTCGCTGTTTCTCAGGTCCCTGCGGCCAAGGCCTGAATGGGGTTAGTCCTCTATTTCTATCTGCTGCCAGATGGTCGTATTCGAATTCGACAGTGTGCCCTGAAGCTTCACCATCGGAGTGTTTGTAGCTCCTAGTGCCGTGAAGAATCCGGCGCGTCCGATGATGACGTCCTCCAGGAGGAAACTGTTCTCTCCCAGGTTGCTGGTGTCGATGGTTTGTCCAAAAACACTGAGCGTCCCTGTCGTCTCGTTGATTTGGGTGGGCAGTCCCTGCAGGAGCAGATCGGGGTCGGGCAGGCTGTCGAGGCGCCGCAGCTGGGTCGCCAGAAGAGCTCCAATGCTCTGGTCTGGACGGCCTCTAACCTCGATATGGTTGCCTGCTGCGAGATCGAGGAGGCCTGTGAGCTCATCCAGGTCTGTCAGGGAGGTGTCAATCAGGACAGTCAACCCCGGGAATCCCTCGATGCTGAGGCTTTGCGCCACTTGATCAACAGAGGCGATGTTGCCCTCCAGGCGACTGCCGTCCTCGAATTCGATCTTCTCGGCATCGAGCAGACCTCCGATGATGGTCCCTTCGACTTCTATGCGTTGACCATTATCTAAGTTTGAAAGGGTACCTCCGATGATTCGTTCTGCAAGGGCGTAACTGACGGGTTGTCCGCTTAATTCAAAGGTTTGGCTCTGAAGGTTGATTTGGGTGATGATCCCCTCGAGATGAACCTGGGTCAGATTGTCGCCCAGACCGAGGGTTTTGAGCTCGACGCTGTCGGCGATCAGCGTGGCGCCGGTGAACTGGGTTCCCTTGACTTCCACGAGATCTTCCAGGGACAGGGGCGTTCCGTCCAGCGGGGATAAGGCCTGAGGGTTGGTGGAAATGTCCACGATGAGGTTGTTTAAAGAGATGGTGCTGGCGGTGATGGCCGTAATGCGCTCTCTGATCTCGACGGGGGTCTGCCCGGGGATGAAGGCATCGGCTGTCTGCCGCACAAAGGTAGCCAGAAGGGTGCCGCTGCCATCGGGGAAACCGCTGATCTCAAGGATGCGCCCTTCAAGGGCGGCGCTTACATCGGTGTAGCTATTGAGGCTTGCATCGGCAGTGTTGAAGCGGGTCCGTCCCTCTTCGATGTGGATGCTCTGCCCCAGGATGCGCAGCAGTTTGACCCGCGGCGTCGGCTGACTGAAGCTTGTCGTCTCCACGGGCCCCTCCAGATTGTCGTTGTAGCTCAGGCTCTCGGCCACGCCGGTTGTGCCGTTATCATCGATGCGACCGTCGAGGCGTATGACCATTCCTGGAAGGAGCTGATTTTCAGTGCCCGAAACATCTTCGATAAGGATGTTGCTCGATTGCGTGGCGTAATGAACATCATTGACCTCCACGCTCCCCTTGGACTGGATGGCGCCGGAACTTGTAATCCCCGTTCCTCCAATGCCGCCGTCGGCGATGAAGACGCCTCCGCCTCCGCCACAGGCAATCAGTGCCAGGGCGCCCAGCCAGGTCAGTGCGATCTGCAGTCTGGTTTTAAATGCGTTGCGTCTCATTTTGGGGCTCCTTTTTGAACTCTTTTCTGAGGCTTCTCCTCGATCTCTTCGAAATAGAAAATTCCCATTCCCGCTCTGGCCCGTCCCGTTCCCAGGGCTTCGGGATTGGTGTCCCGGTCTCGCCTGGCCAGCCAGCGGTCGAACTCTTCGAGCAGCTCCTGGGCTTTGTCGGCGCTTAGGGCGCGGAACTCCTCAAGGGCTTGCAGAGGCAGATTGTCGTAGGCGACCTTGCGCTGGTACAGAGGGGCCGGGGGTGCTCCTTTTAGATTGGCCTCGATGGTCCTGATCAGATCGGCCACATCGGTACCCAGAATCTGGAGCTTGTCCATCTCGGCATCACTGGGGATATAGGCTCGGGCGCACAGGCGAATACGACCGTCGGGAAGGGGGGTGACGGCCCCTACATGAGTAAGTTCGTCCAGTACGGCCCGAGCCGGAACGTCTCCGCTATGTTCTTTGATTAGGCCTGCGAAGCTCGGTGTGGCCCCATCAAAGGGCAGGGGGAGTGGCTCTGCATCGGGGGAGCAGTACGCCGGGTCCCGAAGCCATGCGCTGATGACCCGTGCGGCCCGGTTGTAACGGTCGCTGAGCTGATCCTGGCGGGGGATGTCCAGTTTCTTCAGGGAGGCAATGGCCTTGCGTGAGAGCCCTGTGAGGATAGAGATTCGGGAGTCGGACTGTTTGCGTCCCCCGATGAGAAAATCACTGGAAGCGACATCTACATAGACCCAGCGGGCCAGGTCTGAAAATGTGCCGAATGGCACGCCGTTACGAAGCATGATCCTCACCAGAGGTTTCATTAGCCGAAGGATGGTTGCGTAGAGTATGTCTTTCTTTTGAGTGTCCATATTGGGATTGTATTCCCAAATAATGACTTGTCAAGTCAGCTATTGACACCATGGGGCTTGATAATCAAAGAGCAGTGCCGCTAGAATGGCGAGCTTCTACCCTCTAACGGATACGGAAATACATGTCTCAAGATAGTCTCTATGCCCGGCCCCGAGCCCGAGTGAATCCCTTTTGTTTCGATGAGCAGGTTGTGCGGGTTTTTGACGATATGCTCGACCGCTCGGTTCCATTCTATCGGGAAATATTGCTGCGCCAAGTCCAGCTAGTAGAAAAATTTCATCTTAATGGGTCAATGATCTATGATTTGGGTTGCTCCCACGGAAATCTGGGGATGAGCCTGCTGCAGAGTCTTGGGCAGGACCGCGATCTTTCCATGGTGGCGGTGGACAGCTCCGCTGCGATGCTGGAGCGCTATCGCCTGCGTCTCGATGAGCTGGACTGCCCTCATGCTGTCGAGCTCAGGCTGGAGGACATGTGCACCACCGCGATGGAGAATGCCTCGGTGGTGGTGATTAACCTGACGCTGCAGTTTCTCCCCCTTCAGAGCCGCGATGCTCTCATCCAGAGGGTCTACGATGCGCTGCTTCCCGGTGGCGTACTGCTGTTGACGGAGAAACTGGTCCATGAAGATGAAAAAATGGCCAATACCCAGCGCGATCTCTATTACGGGTTGAAGATGGCTCAGGGCTATTCGGAGTTGGAAATCAGTCAGAAACGTGATGCGCTGGAGAACGTGATGATACCCGAGACGCTGGAGACGCACCTGCGACGCCTGAAGGCTGCAGGCTTTGCCGCCGTCGACCCCTGGTTCAAGTGGTTTAATTTCTGCTCCCTTATCGCCCGGAAGGATTACTGATGCGCGCATTTATTGACGAACTGGAGCGCTTCGGTCTCCACCCCTGGCGCGAGGAGCTCTCCCGCGCCCTGTGTGATCGTGAGCAATTTATCGCTCAGGTCGATCGCAAGGGACAACGATACCTGCAGCATATGGAGCAGCTTCCTGAGGTGGTTCCTTCCTGTCTGGATCTGGACTCCGACTGGGTCGAGGTGGGGCGCGAAGCCGATATGGACCCGGCGCAGCACCAGAGGCTGATCGAGGTGATGCACCAGCTGAGCCCCTGGCGCAAGGGGCCTTTTCGACTCTTCGGCACCGAGCTGGACACCGAGTGGGTCTCCTATCTCAAGTGGAATCGCCTGAAGGATCAGATCGCCCCGCTGGGTGGGCGCAACATCCTCGATATTGGCTCGAGCTGCGGCTACTACCTCTTTCGTATGGCGCAGCAGTCACCGAAGCTGGCACTGGGGATCGAGCCGTACCTGAGCTTCTATTTCCAGTTTCAGCTCTTACAGCACTATATCCGCCATCCCGAGGTCTTCTGTCTTCCACTGCGGCTGGAGGACCTCCCCCCCATGCCCCGGGCCTTCGACAGCCTCTTCTGCATGGGCATTCTTTACCACCGACGCTCCCCCGCCGATACGCTACAGCAGATGCACGGATTTCTGCGCCGAGGCGGTGAGCTGGTGCTGGAGACGCTGGTTATCGAGGGGGAGGGGGATCTGTGTCTCTGCCCCAAGAAACGCTACGCCAAGATGAACAATGTCTATTTTCTGCCCACCCTCGACTGCCTGTCCAACTGGCTGGAACGGGCGGGATTCGAAAACATCCGTTGCATCGATGTGGGGCCCACAACGGCCACCGAGCAACGTAAAACCTCCTGGATCCAGACCGAGTCGCTGGAGGACTTCCTGGACCCCGAGGATCCGAGCAGGACCATCGAAGGTTATCCGGCCCCCGTTCGAGCGGTTTTTATCGCCAACGCTCGCTGAAGGTACTGCTCTGGCAGGACAGTAAAGAGGTGCAAATGACTGAAAAGATCGCGGTAAATTCGACAGGGCGCGGGGTTCTCATTGCGGCCTCCCTGGTGATTCTGGTGGCGGGGATGAAGCTCTCGGCCTCGCTGATGGTTCCTTTTCTCATGGCGGCCTTTATCGCCGTCATCGCCGCGCCCCCGGTCTTCTGGCTTCAGCGCAAGAAGGTGCCCGACGCCCTGTCAGTGCTGCTGGTGGTGGCAGTCATCTTTGGCGCCGAGTTGCTGATACTGGGGCTGGTGGGGACCTCCATTGATGATTTCTCGGCAAACATGCCGACTTACCAGCAGCGGTTGCGTCAGGAGTCGGCGGCGCTGCTGGAGCTGGTGAGCAGGACGGGGCTGACGCTGCCCGACAAGCAGTTGGTGGAGTACATCGATCCTTCAGCGGCCATGGCTCTGGTGGAAAACCTGCTCAGGGCGCTGGGGGGGATGCTTACCAATACCTTTTTGATCATGCTCACGGTCATCTTCATGCTGATGGAGGCTTCAGGCTTTCCCCGTAAGCTGCGCGTCGCCTTCGGCGAAAAAGGGGCTTCGCCCGAGCGTCTTCGCCTCTTTACCGATGGTCTCAAGCGCTACATGGCCATCAAGACTACCGTCAGCTTGGGAACAGGTGTTGCTGTCTGGGCCTGGCTGACCTTTCTCGGAGTAGACTTTCCCCTACTCTGGGGGGTGTTTGCGTTCTTCTTCAACTTCATTCCCAATATCGGCTCTATTTTCGCGGCCATCCCCGCGGTGTTGCTCGCCTTTATTCAGTTCGGCGTTGGTACCATGCTGCTGGTTATACTGGGGTATGTGGTCGTAAACGTTGTTGTGGGCAATGTTATCGAGCCGCGTTACATGGGACGGGGGCTGGGGCTTTCGACTCTGGTGGTCTTTCTTTCCCTGGCTTTCTGGGGCTGGGTCTTCGGACCCGTGGGGATGCTTCTTTCGGTTCCATTGACCATGGTGTTGCGCATTGCGCTTGAGAGCAGTGATCGGACCCGCTGGGCGGCGATTCTGCTTGGGCCCTGTGGCGCGGCGGCTCTGGAGCAGAGTCCGCCGCAGAGCGAAGAATCCCCCCGGCAGCCCGGGAAGTAGAGATGAGCGGCTTCTGCGTCAATCTCGGCATCGCTCATCGGTAGCTCTTCCAGATAGCTGCAGACCGGCAGGCTCTGGCCGAAGCCGTGCGCTGCGCCCTGAAGCGATGCTGCCGGTTGCGCGCTCTATGTACTGCGGCTGAGGCAGATTGAAGCCTCAAATGAACTCAGGGGGGCCGAAGAAGTGCTGCAGCAATGGATGCTTGAAGTTCAGGGATCTGACCAGGGGCAAGGCGCCTCTGATGCGTGGTAAGGCAATGGGAGCACAGACTTCTCTTGTCGGGGCGATGCCCGAGTAGATTTAAGTCTCCTCGGGTTTTGGAGACATTTTTACGGTCAAGTCCATTTTAATATTTGTTTGCCTTGCCTCTGCGTGGAGAGTGATAAACTCTGAATCAAGTTTGGCGTTACATAATTATCCGAAGGGGGGTAATTTATGGCCAGCATTCAGAGACGCATCCTTAGGAGGTAATTCCTTTTTTACTCCTTCCCTGTTTTCTTTTCCCGTCTTCCGCTCAACCCCGGCAATACGCCGAAATTCATGCCCGCCTTTCTTGTGAGAGCTGTCATCTCACCGCTCCGGATCCGGGAGGGGTCCAGATTCTTGTCGATGATGTCGATAGCCTGTGCCTGGGCTGTCACCCTGTTTCGGTTCAGAACTCTCATCCGACAGATTTCTACCCTGTACGGGATCTTCCTGAGCAGTTTCCCCTGGATTATGATAATAGAATGACCTGTGCCACCTGCCATGACTTTCACGCAGGGGCCAGCGATCGTACCGGGTTTCTGCTTCGCAGCAATTTGCCCGATACGGGGTTTTGTCGTCAGTGTCACTCCTTGAATCAACCCGTTGCCGGCCTGGCTGAGGATGTGGTTATGCATCATCTCTTCGCCGTATTTGTGGCTCATGCCAAGGCTTATACTGCCCCCCAAATGGGCAATTATATGATCGACGGGATCTCCAGCGGTTGTCTTAACTGTCATGACGGCCAGGTGGGGCCCTTTGCCCGATACTGTCTCCCCAGCCAGGGGGAGCAGTGCACCAACCATCCTATCGGCGTCGAATATAGCCTGGCCTCCGCTACAAACCTTGGGCTGAGATCGCTGGAATCGGTATCCCCCCTGATCTCCCTGTACGAAGGCCGGGTCGGCTGCGCATCCTGCCACAGTCATTATTCGCTCGAAAAAAAGTTGCTGACCGTAGAGAAAATGCAGGGAATTCTTTCTCAGCAGTGCCACCCCAAATAAGGGGGATTTTCGTGGCACGTTAGCTATCGTTTTTTCAGGCAGATCGAATCCCGAGTCGTTCCCTGGCGAGGGCCATGGGTATATCCCACCACATGGAAGTCTTTCGAAAGTCTGTGAGCCAGCGCTTCGTACTGCACGTTCTTTCCTCGGACGCATGTGGAAAGATGAACTATTTCAATGCCCAGCTCCTTCAGTTTTTCGATCTTCTTTTCCATATCCCCAGCATCCTGAGTAAACGAGGCCAGTTGCGCCTGTGCATCGTACTGGGAAAAAGCATCCTCGCGCTTGCCAAAAGCATTCAAACATCCATTGCCGCTGCATTTGTCCAGGGTTTCCCGGTGGACGATGATACCTATTTTCATAAATTCTCCTCAGGGGGGACAGCCGCTTCATAATTTCGGCCATGGTTGAGCAGGCTGAAGCACCATGCAATTATTTTGTGTTGATGGCCGGGAGGGGAGGATGCCGTAATTTTTTGGTACAAAAAAGGCCCCCCGAAGTAATTCGGGGGGCCTTCTCAGGGGTGCGGTTGCCTTAAGCAGGCGAATTACATCATGCCGCCCATACCACCCATGCCGCCCATGCCGCCGGGCATTGCGGGCATTGCTTCTTCAGCCTTGGGTGACTCGGCGATGGCAGCCTCGGTGGTCAGCATCAGCCCGGCCACGGAAGCAGCGTTCTGCAGGGCAGAGCGGGTAACCTTGGTGGGGTCGATGATGCCCTGAGCCAGCAGGTCGCCGTAGGTGCCATTTGCGGCGTTGAGGCCGTAAGAGCCCTTGTTGGAGAGTACTTCGTTGACAACCACGGCGCCTTCCATGCCGGAGTTGTTGGCAATCTGACGAAGCGGTGCTTCCAGGGCGCGCCTGACGATGCCGACACCGAACTGCTGCTCACCTTCGAGCTCCATGGTGGCCAGAGCCACAGAGGCACGCAGCAGGGCGACGCCGCCTCCGGGGACGATGCCTTCTTCTACGGCAGCGCGGGTGGCGTGCAGAGCGTCTTCGACGCGGGCCTTCTTCTCTTTCATTTCGGTCTCGGTGGCTGCGCCGACCTTGACCACTGCAACGCCGCCGACCAGCTTGGCGAGACGCTCCTGGAGCTTCTCACGGTCGTAGTCGCTGCTGGTATCTTCGATCTGGGCGCGAATCATCTTTACGCGACCAGCGATTTCTTCCTCAACACCGGCACCGTCGATGATGGTGGTGTTGTCCTTGTCGATGGTGATGCGCTTGGCGTTGCCGAGCATGTCCTCGGTAGCGGTCTCGAGCTTGAGGCCGATTTCGTCGGAGATGACCTTGCCGCCGGTGAGCACCGCGATGTCTTCGAGCATGGCCTTGCGGCGGTCGCCGAAGCCGGGAGCCTTGACGGCAGCGATGTTCAGGGTGCCGCGCAGCTTGTTGACTACCAGGGTGGCCAGTGCTTCGCCGTCGACGTCCTCGGCGATGATGACCAGGGGACGGCCCTGCTTGGCAACCAACTCCAGGACGGGGAGCAGGTCCTTCATGTTGCTGATCTTCTTCTCATGGATGAGGATCAGGGCATTTTCCATGACCGTTTCCATGCGCTCTGCGTCGGTAACAAAGTAGGGGGAGAGGTAACCACGGTCGAACTGCATTCCCTCGACGGTCTCGAGAGTGGTTTCCATCGCCTTGGCTTCCTCGACGGTGATGACGCCTTCCTTGCCGACCTTCTCCATGGCCTCGGCCAGGATGTTGCCGATGGTCTCGTCGCTGTTGGCCGAGATGGTGCCGACCTGAGCGATTTCCTTGTGATCGGCGACGGGCTTGGAGAGCTCCTTGAGGGAAGTAACAGCTACCTCAACGGCTTTGTCGATGCCGCGCTTGATTTCCATGGGGTTGTGCCCGCCGATGACCAGCTTGATGCCTTCGGTGTAGATGGCCTGGGCCAGAACGGTGGCGGTGGTGGTACCATCACCGGCGATGTCGGAGGTCTTGGAAGCGACTTCCTTTACCAGCTGAGCGCCCATGTTCTCGAACTTATCTTCCAGCTCGATTTCCTTGGCAACGGTGACGCCGTCCTTGGTGATGACGGGAGCGCCGTAGGATTTCTCGATGATAACGTTGCGCCCCTTGGGACCGAGGGTCACCTTGACGGCGTTGGCAAGAGCGTTAACGCCGTTGAGGATGGATGCGCGAGCTTCTTGACCGAACTTGATTTCTTTTGCTGCCATGTTCCATTCTCCTTGAAGATATGAATAAATGTGAAGCAGGGATACTTTTTAAGAAAAAAGGACTACTCGATGACGCCCAGGATGTCGTCTTCGCGCATCATGAGATACTCGTTGCCGTCGATCTTCACGTCGGTTCCGGCGTACTTGCCGAAAAGAACGCTGTCGCCGACCTTGACGTCCATGCCCAGAACTTTGCCGTCTTCGGTTACTTTACCTTTGCCCACGGCGATGATCTTGCCTTCCTGGGGCTTTTCTTTAGCGGAGTCTGGAATGTAGATGCCGCTGGCGGTCTGAGTGGCTTCTTCAACTCTTTCGACGATGATACGGTCATGCAAAGGTCTGATGTTCATGGGGCTTTCTCCTCCGTACGGGTATGATAATGAGGACCATAAGGTCCCTTTTGGGGTGTGCTAAATCAGAAAAAAGTGGGATTGATCATTTCAATGTAAACATTCAAGCATCTGCGTTTGCCCTTTGTTAGCACTCGCGTCCAGGGAGTGCTAATAGGCGCTAAATATAGTCGGCTCGGATTGAAAGTCAAGGGGTTTGTCAAAAAAGTGAAATGAGAGACTCTATTTTCATTGTCCCGTGCTTTGGAGGGTTTGAAGCAGTTGGGCGGACATGTCGTCGGCCAGATTCTCCAGCAGGAGATCCCGCTCCTGATGGAACTCGCCGTAGTCGTGGTCGAAGAAGGTTTCACGGGGAAACTCTATCCTCAGCGAAGGGGTCTCGTCCTGGGGGACGTAGAGTTCAATCCGGGCCTTAAGGCGGATACTGGTGCTGCAGCAGCCCCTCTCTTCTACGTAGCCGAAAATCTCGCCGGTAACATAGCTTTGCTGTTTCAGCCACCAGCTGTCCAGTTCCTTCAGTTCTTTTTTCAGGATGACAACCTGAGTGTCGAGGCTCTGCTGCTGCCTGATGAGGTTGTCCACGAAGCGATCAAAAATCTGTTCACTGGCATCGATCGGGGCCAGCACCGAGGCGAAGGGCACAATGTAAAGGGCATCGGCAGCTTCAGGCGCAGTGAATTCCGGTTCTTTCCATATCTTCTGTTTTGGGCTTGCGCAGGAGCACAACAGCGTCAGGCACAGCAACGCAAAGAGCAGGCGCAATGGAAGGGGAGTGCGGAAAAGACAGGACATAGAAAATGAGGGACTCCGAGGGCTGTGATGTCCTGCATCCTAGACTTCGGGAAGAAGGCTGTCAATACAGCCATCTTGACAGCTTTTGAACATCGTGAAAAGATTCCTATTAAATTAGGGTGTCGATGATTCGCGAAGGGGGTTTTTATGTCGTATAAACAGGGGGAGCACAGGGATCGGCGCAAGGGGCCAGACATCTGGCTTCACGTTATGGAATGGCTTGCCATAGTCGGAATTTTCATGCTGTTGGCCGGGCTCTACATGCTGGGGCTTGCCAAGCCGGAGACCGAAACCTTCTTTGATCGATATTTCGATGTGCGGGTGCGATATTACTGGGATCTGGGGCTGGCTCGCTATATCTTCTATTTCATGATTTTCGGACTGGTTTCCAGTGTTACTGGTCTTTTTATCAATAGCCGGCGTCGACGTCGACGGGGGGATCGCTATGATATCTTTCTGCTGGTCGTCGGCTTTTTCTCCATTTCGGGCATTGCCCTCTACCTTTTAAGGTTTTGATCGCTTTTTTGTCGAAGTGTTCGATCTTTGGCCTGGCTGATGCGGCCCTGAGAGACTCAAATACAGCGGAGGGGTAGAATGAAGCGTGAATTCTGGGAGAGCTGTTGGCGTGATGACCGCATCGCATTTCATATGCCGCAGGTGCATCCTTATCTGAAAGAGTATCTGGGCGAGTTGCAGCTGGAGGCGGGAGGGCGTATTTTCGTTCCTCTCTGTGGTAAAAGCCTCGACATGATTTATCTGGGGCAACAGGGTTTTGACGTGCTGGGGGTAGAGTTGAGTGCCCAGGCCGTGGAGGCCTTCTTCTCGGAAAATGCCATCCCCCCCCAGTGCTCCAGACAGGGGACTTTCAGCCGGTATCAGGGAGGTCCCTTTGACATCCTCTGCGGCGATTTTTTTACTCTTAGTCCGCAGCAGGTTGCTGTCCGGGGTGTCTTTGACCGAGGCTCCCTGGTGGCTATGCCCCCTTCGATGCGCTGTGACTATGCCGCGCAGTTAACGAAGCTTCTTGCGCCGGAATTCAGGGTGCTGCTCATCAGTTTTGATTACGATCCTGCCGAGATGGACGGCCCGCCCTTCACCGTGAGCGATGCTGAGATCGAGGCGCTCTACGGTAGTGCCTTCGAAATTCGTAAACTTACCAGCCGCCCCGCTCTGGAGCAGAACCCTCCCCTGAAGGCCCGAGGGCTCAGCCGTCTGGAAGAGAAGGTGCATCTGCTCATCCGTAAATCATGAAGAAGGGTGTCATGTCATGAATATCGTCGTGCTGGATGGCTATCCCCTCAACCCCGGTGATCTGGAATGGGAAGCTATGGGGGCTCTTGGAGGGCTCAGAGTTTATGACCGTAGCACCCCTGAGGAGGTGCTGGAGCGATGCGCCGGGGCCCAGATTGTCCTCACCAACAAGTGCAGCTTCGACCGCAGTACCATCGAGGCGCTGCCCGAGCTGCAATACATCGGAGTGCTGGCCACGGGGTACAATGTGGTGGATCTCGAGGCCGCCAGCGAAAAGGGGATTGTGGTCACGAACATACCCGCCTATTCCACCGCGTCGGTGGCTCAGCATGTTTTTGCCCTGCTGCTGGAGCTCTGCGGTGCCATCGCGGTCCACGACCGTAGCGTCAAGATGGGCAGCTGGTGCACCTGCCCTGATTTTTCCTACAGTCTTCGGGAGCTGACGGAGCTCGATGGTCTGACCCTGGGGCTCATCGGCTATGGGCATATCGCCAAGGCTGTAGCCCGTATCGCCCGGGCTTTCGGAATGCATCTGCTGGTGCATACCCGAACTCCCGGCCCGGATAGGGAGGGG
>JAAXQG010000256.1 GCA_012974445.1 Desulfuromonadales bacterium | reverse complement strand
ACTCTGACCTCCGAGCTGGCGCCCGAAACGATCCGTCCCATCAGTTTCCTGCTCCTGGACAGTTCGGGAGAACTTCTGGACGAAGCATCTGCGACCCTCATCCCCCATTAGGATTTGCCATGCCCCTCACCACAAAAAGCAACCTCTGGCCCTCCATGCTCGCCGGGCTCCTTGGTCTCTTTCTGATTTTCACCTTCTGGTCCATCAAAAAAGCCGTAAGTGACGTCAGCGCTGTAACCGACAGGGACTATTACAGTCATGGCCTTCGTTATGAAGACAGCCAGATCGAACAGCGGGCTGCCTTGAGCCTTGGGTGGCAAAGCCGTGCCCGGCTGGAGGGACGCCTTCTTCTCGTGGAGCTGCTCGATGCCGGGAAGCAGCCTGTGACCGGTGCCTTAGCGGAGTTTTCCGTCGGGGGCGCAGGCGACATTCCGGCCATGAATATTCCACTGGCCGAATCTTCCCCGGGGCTCTACAGCGCGCAACTGCCCGAGGCCTTTCAGGGGGAAATCCGCGCTTCGCTGCAGATTCATCGCCAGGGAGCAAAGCTTCACAAGAGCCTGCTGCTGAGTCTCTGATGCCATGAACGAATCCAGCCTCTGCATTCACTGCACATTACCGATCCCCAGAGGGATGAATATCAGCCACCGGGACGGGGATGCCGAATTGCGCTTTTGCTGCCAGGGTTGTCTCGGCGCCTACCTCATCATCCGGGGAGCGGGTCTTGAAGCCTTCTACGCCCGTCGTCAGTGGGTTGAGGCCGGGGTGGCCCCCGGCAGCTTCGAGGCCCGCTTCAGCGATGATGCGCTGGAAGAATGCGTGAGCCTTCAGCAGGAGCACAGCCGCATGAACCTGCTGCTCGAAGGAATACGCTGCGCTTCCTGCGTCTGGCTGATCGAAAAGATCATCGGCGCCCTGGAAGGAATCGACTCAATCCGGGTCAACTACGCCACCCACAGAGTCCAGATTCTCTTTGACCGCAGCCATGCTACCCCCGCCTCCATTGTCGAGTCCATCGCCAGACTGGGGTACCTCCCCCGCCCCTGGAGCGCTCGAAACCACCATCTGCAGGCAGAACGCGAACGCCGAACCCTGCTGATACGCTTTTCGGCTGCGGCCTTTCTCTCCATGCAGCTGATGGGCTACTCGGCGGCCCTCTACGCGGGGTATTTCCAGGGCATCGCCCCCCAATCGCGGCAGCTGCTCCAGATTCTGTCCGCGGTGGTGGCCGCCCCCGTCATCTTCTACTGCGGAGCCCCCTTTCTACAAGGAGCGCTCAGAGCCCTGCGACTGGGCACCCCCAACATGGATATGCTCATTTCCATAGGCGTACTCTGCGCCTACGGTTACAGCCTCTACGCTCTGGCAGTGGGGGGGGAAGTCTATTTCGACAGCGCCTCGATGATCGTGACCCTGGTTCTGCTGGGGCGCATTTTCGAGTCCATGGCCCGGGGAAAGGCCAGCTGCGCCGTCGACCGGCTGCTGAGCCTGAGCCCTCAGCGCGCCAAAGTTCTGGAAGAGACCGCAGGGGCGCAACCCGCCATACGAGACACTCCCAGCCATCAGGTCGAGGCAGGAGCCCTGATCCGGGTCTACCCCGGTGAAGCCTTTCCCCTGGATGCTCTTCTACTTCGGGGAAGCACCGAGGTGGACGCTGCGGTGGTCACCGGGGAGTCCCGACCGGTGGTCAAATCAGCCGGAGATGAAATTCTCGCTGGCGCCATCAATCTGGGTCCGGCCGTGGATCTGCAGGTACTGCGGCGCGCCGAACACTCCTATCTCTCACGCATGGCCGCCCTGGTTGAGGACGCCCAGTCCCGAAGGGCCCCCATCCAGCGTCAGGCCGATCGCATCTCGGCTATTTTCGTCCCGCTAGTGCTGCTGCTGGCCTTAGCAACAGGACTCTACTGGGCGCTTGTGCAGGGCGATACGACTTCGGCCTGGCTCTGCGCCATCTCCGTTCTGGTCGTGGCCTGCCCCTGCGCCCTGGGGCTGGCCACGCCGACGGCCATTCTGGTGGCCACAGGAGCAGCTTCGCGAAGGGGAATCCTCTTTCGGGGGGGCGACATTGTTGAGGCCTGCTCCCAGATCAAAACCCTGGCCTTCGACAAAACAGGCACTCTTACCGAGGGGCGTCCCCGCATCCTGGCCATCGAGGCTGTCGGGATTGACGAGATCGAACTGCTGAGACTGGGGGGAGTGCTGGAGTCGGGATCAAGCCACCCCCTGGGCCGAGCCATCTGTGAAGAGGTCCAGCGCAGAGGTCTCCAGGCTCCGCCCCCTGCCGGACACCTGGCCATAGCGGGAATGGGGGTCGAGATCGACTTTGAGGGGCACCCCCTGCGGGGGGGCAGTCGGCGATTTCTGGAGGATTCGGGTATCGTGGTTCAAAACCTCTGCGGGGCAGAGCAAACCGAGGTGTTATTTGCTTCGGGGGATCGGTATCTGGGGCGCATGCTCTTCGAGGACAGTCCCCGCCCGGAAGCTTCTTCCAGTCTCGCCCTGCTTCGACGCATGGGGCTGCACTGCATGCTTCTGACGGGAGACCGCAAAGATGTGGGAGAAAGGGTCGCGCAGGAGCTGGGGATTGAAGAAGTCGCCTGTGAGCTCTCCCCCGGCGAGAAAGCCAAGCGGATCCAGAAACGCCAGCTCACAGGCGAGCTGATGATGATCGGCGACGGCATCAACGATGCCCCCGCCCTGGCCGAGGCCCGGGTCGGCTGCGCCATGGCCGGAGGGACCGACATCGCCCTGGAATCATCAGATCTGGTCTTCACCCGCCCCGATCTCATGCGCCTGCCCCTGGCCATCGCCCTGTCGCGCCGAACCCTGAGCATCATACGCCAGAATCTCTTCTGGGCTTTTTCCTACAATCTCATCGCCATGCCCCTGGCCGCCACCGGTCAACTGGCCCCCATCTATTCGGCCCTGGCCATGGTGAGCAGCTCCGTACTGGTGCTGGGCAACAGCCTGAGACTTAATCGATTTAAGGAGCCTCTGTGATGCTTCAGTCTACTGTCGCCCTGATCCTGCTTTCCCTTTTTCTCGGCTGCGCCGCATGGCTTCTTTTTGTCTGGGCAGTGCGGCGCGGTCAGTTTGATGATCCCGAGGGACCCAAGTACCGGATGCTCGAAGACGATGATCTCCCCCGCACCCCCAAGCCACCCGAGGATTCAGCATGATCCGACTATTTTTCATACTTCTTGCTCTGTCTGCCGGGGGCAGTACGGCCTCGGCGCAGATAACCATCGCATCAAGCGGGGCCGAAACTGCGCGCCTGGAGATCCGAGCTGAAGCCCTGCTGAGCATGCGCCCCCTGGCCTACAGAATCATTCCGGATGTAGCAGACCCTTTCGCCGGAGCCATACCCGAAACCCTGCTCTGCGAGCTGACCATGCCCGCTATGGCCATGCCCGACAACCGCACTGAGGCCAGGGACCAGCAAGGAGTCTTCGTGGGAGAGATGGTCCTGACCATGGCGGGAGACTGGAGGATGGACTGCGCCCTGGACGGGAAGTCTTACCGCTTCGAGATCCCCGGAGTACGCATGAGATGATCAGTCCACTGGTGGCCGCAGCATTTTTCACCGGTTTGCTCAGCAGTGCGCACTGCATGGCCATGTGCGGTTCCCTGGTGGGAGCGCTGAGTCTGGGGCGCGGATCCGCCTCCCGGGTCCTTGGCTTTCAGATCCTGTACAACAGTGGAAGACTGCTCACCTACAGTCTTCTGGGAGCGGCAGCTGGCAGCGCCGGATCCATATTCGCTCTGACCGAAACCCTGCGAACCCCGAGCTCTTTGCTGATGATCGGCACCGATCTCCTGGTGATAACCCTGGGGCTTATTGCCGCAGGCTTTCTCCCGGGCATTTCCCCCCGGCTGCTGGAGTTTGCAGTCCCCCATGCCCTCTTCGCCCGTGCTCTCAAGAGAATCAAAGATCTTCCGATGGCTCTGGGTGCCTTTTTACCGGGGGTAATCTTCGGACTGCTGCCCTGCGGGCTGGTCTACGCCATGCTACTCAGTGCAACCCAGAGCGGAGGCCTGATTCAGGGAGCGCTGCTGATGGCCGCCTTTGCCCTTGGAACCCTGCCCGCACTTCTGCTCTTTTCAGGAGGGGCTCATGCTCTGAGCAATAAATCCAGAAGCCTGATGGCACGAGGTGCCGGAATCCTGATCGCAGCAATGGGTCTGTGGAACCTCTGGAGACACTTGAAGATGATGGGGGTTGAGCTTTAGAAGCACGGGGGGCGGTGAGCAGGCAGCAGCGAAGAGCCGATCATGGAAAACCAGCGGTTTTTATCAAGCGGAATCGGGCAGGGGAAATCAGAGACAGGATGCCATGATGGCGCGCCCATTGAGTCCGGGACGGTTTTCCGCCGGCAAATGACTCGAAGGATCCGCCTGTTCAAGGGGGCGCTGGGGGTGGAACTCCCCTTTGACAGGGTCGTAGAGGTAGGAGCCAGCGTCCCAGATGGCCACGATAACGTCCCAGTCCAGGTGGATCCCGCTCATCTCTTCCAGCGCTTCATAGGACTTGAGCACCTCAACATCGTCGATGACGTAATCTCCATTATCGTCCGCCCAATGACGATCCAGCACCATCAGAGACGAGTCTCCCGCGATGGTATCTCTCCCTCCGCCGGTCACCGTCACCCGCCCTTCAAAATGCCCCTGCGAATCAAAGGCTGCCTGCGCAGGCACAGCCAGCACATAGGAGATCAGGGGAGGGATCTGTCCAGGGCGTATGATCCATCGCACCATTCCATGTTCGTTATCCAGGCTCGAAGGCGCAGGACTGGACTGGACGAGCTTCCAACCCCGGGGAAAAGACTCCTTCAGGACAAATCCCTTGAACTGCCCTTCAGTTCGCAGGCGAATACGCACCGGAACCACAGCAGAAGGGGCGGCATAAGAGCTCAGATGCCGCTGAGCCTGAGCCTCAAAGGCCACAGTGGAAGTATCAGTAGAAGAATATTTAAACAGTGCAAGTAAGATACAGCTCAACACAAAGATAAACAGGACGTGGCGGATGACCTTTGAAGAAACCCTGCTCCTTAAAGCGCCGTCACCGGAACTCTCGGCATCGGGTCCAGTCCCCTGGCCGCATGGCT
The DNA here is from genome assembly GCA_012974445.1 of Desulfuromonadales bacterium. Lineage (GTDB taxonomy): Bacteria > Desulfobacterota > Desulfuromonadia > Desulfuromonadales > JAAXQG01 > JAAXQG01. The sequence continues at coordinate 7,246 of JAAXQG010000256.1, read as the reverse complement.
CTTCAACCAGCATCTCACAGGGTTCATCAGAGGCGTCGGTACGGAGAATATTTTCAAGATCAGTTTCCAGGGCCTGGGCCAGCAGCAGGGCATTTTGCCGCTTGACGGAGGGATACCGATTATTTTCCCAACGGGAGATGGTATCCGAAGTCACACCGACGACCTTGGCGACATAGAGCTGGGTGAAGCTCTTCTCTTCACGGATCCGTCGGATGCGCGTACCGTCTAGGCAGAATGTCTGGGGCAGGGAATCAATCATTGCGCCTCAAAATATACTGTATACAAAAAGCTGATTACATGATCAGAACAGTAACAGATCTACTCCCAAGCGTCAAAACGCTTTTTTTCGCAACCCGAGGTGGACATACATAACTTACTGTAATGACAGCTTCCAGACCCGACATCGCGCCCAATTAATATCGATGTCGGATGGAAAGCCTGCGACTATGGGGTAAACATAAAATCGTAAACAGGGCGCGAATGGTTCGCTCCGAAAAATTCTTTGTTCTACGAAGGAGAAACAGAACATGAAAAAAATCATCGTAAGCATGCTGGTCATGGCTCTTGTTGGTCTCGGTGCCTTCACCGTTGTTGCTCAGGACAATGGCCCCGAAGTCATCAAGCTCCCCGCCAAGATGGGTGAGGTCACTTTCCCCCACCGTAAGCACCAGGAAGAGATCAAAGTTGACTGTACCGTATGTCACCACCAGGGCGCCGGCACCAAGTGTACCTCCTGCCACAACCAGAAAAAGGTTGTTGACGGCAAGACCGCTCCCAAGTTCATGAAAGCTGCCCACAAGAACTGCCGTGGCTGCCACGAAGAACTGGCTAAAGCCGGCAAGCCCGCAGGCCCCACCAAGAAAAACTGCAAAGGCTGCCACTCCGGTCCCAAGAAAAAGAAGTAATTTCTGAACGAATCAGCTGCAATGAATTGGGGGCCGGGAAACCGGCTCCCTTTTTTTTGTCTCCCGGGAGTCTGTCGAGCTTAACAAAAACATCTATTCAGAATCGGATGCTCGGTCCAGAAACACTGCCACCAACACGTCCTGCCACAAATCCCAGCAACTTTGAACGGTCCTGACCTCTGCGTTTATATGGGTGTACCTTTAAAGCCCCTGACCCCTCATGATCAAAAAACCTGTCTGTAGTGACCCTCCTGAACATATTTTCAATATCGACACGAGACAATTAACACTATTTCAATCAATCCAGCCCAAGACCTAACTATCCGTAATTACACATTAGGAACCCGACATCTAGTCGAATGTAGGTCGATATCTAGATCAAAAACCATGTCAATGACTTAATAAGTAAGCCGAATCAAATTGGAGCGAATGGTTCGCTCTGAACAAAACAGGACTACAGGAGAAAAGCTAAAATGAAAAAACTCATCGTAAGCATGCTGGTTGTCACTCTGGTCGGCCTTGGTGCCTTCAGCGTTGTTGCTCAGGACAAGGGTCCTGAAGTCATCAAGCTTCCGGCTAAAATGGGTGAAGTCACTTTCCCCCACAGTATGCACCAGGACAAAATCGGCGTTGATTGTGCTGTTTGCCACCACCAGGGTGCAGGCACCAAGTGTACCTCCTGTCACGGGCAGAACACCGTCGTTGACGGCAAGACCGCTCCCAAGTTCATGAAAGCAGCTCACAAGAACTGTCGTGGCTGCCACGAAGAGCTGGCTAAAGCCGGCAAGCCCGCAGGTCCCACCAAGAAAAACTGCAAAGGCTGCCACTCCGGTCCCAAGAAGAAGAAGTAATTTTCTTCGGAATCGAAACAGCTAAAATAAAAAGGGGGGAGTCGGGAAACCGACCCCCCTTTTTATTGATGACGCTCTATCATTTTTTTTATAGTCTTAAGTAACCTGATTTCCACAGATGAATTTACAATTGCGCCACGAAAGTGTTTCCTCGATGAAAATTCTAGCGCTCTGCCTGCTCTGTCTCCTTGCTCTGACCTCTCCCATGCTCCAGAGTCTGCACGCACAGGACCGAGGACCGGAATCCATCGTTTTCCCCTCCGCCAGGGGAGAGGTTCATTTCCGACACCGGGATCATCAGCAGCGAAACCCTGACTGTGTCAGCTGCCATCATCAGGGAGCGGGCACCCGATGCAGGGACTGTCACGGCCATCAGACGATCGTTAACGGCAAAACAGCACCCGCCTTCGAGACTGCCGCCCACAAACGCTGTGCAGGATGTCACGATACCTACGTCAGCTTTGGTCAGCCTGCAGGGCCCAGGAGTGCTGACTGCGGGGGATGCCATGCCACGGATACAGATTAGCCATTCAACCAGTAATTCATGAAGCCTCTGCTGAAGCCTGTACTCTCGCCTCGATGAGGCTACCGATCCAGATAGACTAAGGAGCTTTTCCATGAAATCCATCCCGATCCTTGCTGCCCTGATATTCAGCCTGCTCTTCACCCCCATCCTGGCCCTGGCGCAAACCTCGCTTGAATCCCGGGGTACCCTTGAGTTCGAGCACTCCCCTGTGGCCATGCGCTCGACAAGCGACGGCAGCCGCATCTTTATTCTGACCGATGACGGCACCCTGCATATCTACCAGGGCAACGGCTCTCTCGAGGCCTCGGTGAAGGTGCCTGCTGGCGTGGACGACATCGAGATTCTTGGCGAGGGAGCTCTTCTCGGGCTGCTCAGCGGCAAGGACCGCAATATCCAGTTGGTAGAGGTGGTCAGTACCCAGAGCTTCACCTCCCATGGCCCTGCTGTGCGTGGGCCCGACAATGCACCGGTGACCATAGCGGTCTTCGACGACTTCCAGTGCCCGTACTGTGCTCGACTGGCCCCGGTGCTCGATGAACTCCTTGAGCGCTACCCCGACACGGTCCGGCTGGTGTTCAAGAACTTCCCCCTGCGCAATCACACGGAGGCCCGACCGGCAGCCCTTGCAGCTCTGGCCGCAGGAGAGCAGGGAAAGTTCTGGCCCTACCATGACCTTGTCTTTGCGAACTTCAAAACCCTCAAAGATCAATCCTATATCAGCTTCGCCACGGAACTAGGACTGGACATGGAACGCTTCGACTCTGACCGCCGAAGCGAGAAACTTCAAAACATGATCAATGCAGACATCGAGGAAGGAAACCAGGCCGGTGTAAGGGGCACACCGAGCATCTTCATCAACGGAAAACGTTTCCAGAACCGGGGTCTCGACAGTTTTAGAGCCGCAATAGAGAAGATATTGGCCAAAGGCAAAGCCGCGGAATAAACTCAGCCCCCCGGCCTGTAGAGGATCCGCCAGAGCCGTCCCTGAACCGAATCCACCACATAAAGGGACCCATCCGGTCCCTCGGCCAGCCCCATGGGGCGATACAGGGCATCGCCGGGGCTCTCGACCTGCGGTGCCCCCGCAAACCCTTCGGCAAAAACCTCCCAGCTCCCGGGCTGCTGGCCGATGAAGGGAACGAATACGACTTTGTATCCCTGTTGAGGCAGCGGTGCTCGATTCCAGGAACCATGAAAAGCGATAAAGGCTCCTCCCTCATAGGACTTGGGATACTGCCCTCCCTGATAAAATATCAGGTCGTTGGGAGCCCAATGCCCGGGAAAAGCGACGATCGGGTCCTGCGCTTGCTGGCAACGCCCCACCTTTTTGCCGTCACCCCCATACTCTGGAGCCAACAGCTTCTTCTTTAGAATCGGATCGTAGTAACAATAGGGCCAGCCGAAGTCACTGCCCTTCTCCACCCGGAAAAACTCCTCTGCGGGCACCTCAGCGCTGAGATGCTCGTTGTAAAGAGAAGGCCAAAGGGCTGAGAGCTGGTCCCGGCCATGCTGAACGGCGTAAAGCTTATCGGCGTCCGGGTTCCATTCGAGAGCCACAGCGTTGCGGATTCCCGTGGCGTAGCGAATCCCGTCGCTCTGATTCAGCCCCAAAGCACCAGCGTCAAAACGCCAGATGCCCCCCTGCCTCAGCAGTTGAGTACAGGGGTCCTCTCCGGCAGAACCAGCCACCCGATCGACCTGTTGGCAGGCATTGGACGGGGCGCCGACATTCACATAGAGCCCGCCCTGACCATCGAGGGTCAGAGACTTTGCCTTATGCTGCATCTGGGAGGGGAAACCCGCCACGACGGTCTGCGCCTCCCCCTCCGGGACAAGGTTTCTGTCACCCAGAGAGTATTTCAGGATCCTGTCGGTTGCCCCCAGATAGAGTTCATCGCCGGAAATGGCCACCCCCGTCCCCCCTCCCGGGCCGAAGCGCTTGATGATTTCAGCGCGTCCATCGCCGTTCGCATCGCGCAAAGCCACGACAGCTCCCGAGAAATAGGCATGACGCAGAAGAACATAGATGTCACCATTGCTCCTAACGGCCAGATGGCGAGCCCGGCCGAGATCATCAGCCACCACCAGAGCGCAGAACCCCGGGGGCAGAGATAACCCGCCATTGTCCGGGTCGCACTCCAAAGCCCCGACGATACCCGTCAGACTCTGCAGCCAGATCATCACAACAGCTAAGATGGTCAAGACTCGCCGCATCCCCTTCCCCCTTCCCGAATCCCGTCCTTCGATTCTTTAAGGAGCCTATCGCCTGCCTGGCTTTTTTCAAATCATCCTTTGGCCATTGATGCCGGAGGCTCAAGGGTGTTATATAAATTTGGAATTTTTTACGGAGTTTATAATGCGCCTATCCATCTTTCGACAGCTGTGGATTATTCTGGTAGTCCTTCATATTGCATTCTTCGCCCGGGTGCTGAATCGCTTCCGATGCAAGGGGCTCGAACAGATCCCCCCTCGCGGAGGAGTGCTTCTGGCCTCCAACCACATCTCAGCCTTCGACACTATCTTTATCCCCCTGTGTCTGATCGGGCGATATCCCTTTCAGATAATCTGGGCGCCAGCCAAGGAAGAACTCTTCGCCAATCCTGTTCTCAGCTGGTTCTTTCGCAGCCTGGGCGCCTTCCCCGTCAGGCGGCGCAGAGACCTCAAGGCCGCCGCGCACCTGAGCAGGCTGCTGCAGAGCGAAAAGGTCATGCTCTTTCCCGAGGGAACCCGCCACAAAGACGGAAAGCTCGGCGAAGGAAACCGGGGGGTTGGAAAACTTATTTACGATAACCGCCCCGTGGTCATCCCCGTGCGCCTGAGCGGAATCAATCACTGGAAAGTTCTGGGCATCGGCCAGCAGGGAATGGCAAACTTCGGCGCGCCCGTCGATTTTTCGGACCTGCTGGAGCTCGAAGACAACAAGCAGACCCATGTGCTCATTGTCGCGCGTCTGATGTCCGCCATAGGAGAGCTCGATTGAATCGATGGTCGATCCTCGTTCGGGTTGCCTTGCTGGCGATGTTGCTCTTTCTTGCAGCCTGCCAGCGCCCTCCAAAGCTCTCCCCCCTGCATGAAGGTTCCGTCATCCTTGCCTTTGGAGACAGCCTCACCCATGGTACGGGGGCTTCTGCTGAGCTGAGTTACCCCGCACAGCTTCAGCCTCTGGTCCCTGGGCGGGTCATCGCTTCGGGCGTCCCGGGTGAAGTCTCGAGTCAGGGGCTTGTCCGACTGGCAAAGGAGCTGGAACGTCACCGCCCCGACCTGGTGATACTCTGTCACGGAGGTAACGACATCCTCAGACGGCAGGATGTAAGCAAAACGGCGCAAAACCTTCGTACGATGATTCAGATGATCCATGATCAGGGGGCTGAGGTCGTACTTCTCGGAGTGCCGCGCCCGGGGCTCTTCCTCTCTGCCGCCGACTTTTATCCGGAGCTGGCCAGGGAAATAGCGATCCCCATCGAAGAGAAGATCATCCCTTCGGTGCTTTCCGACAACAGCCTTAAAAGCGACCAGATTCACCCCAACGCTCAAGGGTACGAGCAAATTGCCAGGGCGGTGGCCGAACTGCTGAAAGACTCCGGAGCCCTGTAAACGGGCCGGGAAAAGGTCAGTTGTGTCGAATCCGTTTTTCTTGCGCCCCCCATTCATCGACGGCTGATGCAGAGAATGACGCGAACAGCTCATACATTATAAATTCCACACAAAAATCTCGGCGCCCTTCGATCTCCATCGCGCTTCATGCGCTTGCCCCTGGTGATTTTCCGGTGACGACCGAAGGACAGGCTCTAAAAATTGCCATGAAAAAAATCTCCCTACCAAGCCTGACCTGGCTTCTTGTGCTGATCCTGTGCGGCTGTGCGGCGCCAAAAGTCCAGATCGAGTCGATCCCCCTTGCGCCACCGGATCCGGTGACCCTGCAGATCCGCGAGCACCTGGGCGCCAATGACCCCGAACAATTCTCTGAGCGACGGGCCACCGACCCGTTGCTGCGCTTCTACTCCCACCGCGACTTTCAACCAGTCTGGGTTCAGGACGGCGCACTCAGCAGTCAGGGCCGGACGCTACTGAAGATGCTGCGTAGTGCAGACAACGAAGGGCTCGACCCCAGGGCCTACCATCTGGAGCAGATCGATGCACTGCTGCGGATCGAAGCTCAGGCGTCCTCCTTCAGCCAGCTTCTCTCGCCGGGCTGGATAAGCCACCTGGATCTGCATCTCTCCGATGCTTTTCTGCGCTACGCCCGCCACATGACCTCAGGCCGCCTCGGAGCGGTTCAGACCACCGAGGCCCTGAGCAGCAGGATCTACCAGCTCGACCCCGTTGAGCTGCTTCGGGCGGCACTTGAGAAAAACAGGGTAGAAACAGCGCTGCTGCAACTCGTCCCCCCCTATGTAGAATATAGAAAACTGCGAAAGGCCCTGGCTGAGCTACGAATCATTGAGGCCCGTGGCGGTTGCCTTTCATCCCCTCGAACGCCGAGCGGATCCGCCTCTGGAGCCGGGATCCCCGGGTTCCCGCCCTCAAAGAGCGCCTTCGGCTCTCGGGCAACCTCCGAACCGCCTCGGGACCTGAAGAAAACCTGCTAGACCGTCCTACCGGCGAGGCCCTCAAAGAATTTCAGAGTCTCAACGGTCTGAGTCCCGACGGAGTCATCGGGAAGAAGACCCTGAATGCGCTGAATCTGAGCACGAAGCAGCGCATCATGCGCATCGAGCTCAGCATGGAGCGCTGGCGCGCCCTGCCCCGTGATCTGGGCGAAAGGCACCTGAGAGTCAACATCCCGGACTATCGCCTGGAAGTCTTCGAACAGGGTGAACTTAGCCTCGAGATGCCTGTGGTTGTGGGGCGCAGCGAACGTCCGACTCCGAACTTTTCAGCCCTGCTGACCTTTGTCGAGTTTTCCCCCTACTGGTATGTGCCTCCAACCATTCTTGCCGAAGACGAACTGCCCCGCATCAAAG
>JAAXQG010000040.1 GCA_012974445.1 Desulfuromonadales bacterium | reverse complement strand
GAGGCGCACCGTCCCCGCTTCGGGGAAACTCACTCCCCCTTGCTCCCCCCGGATGGTCCAGCTGCTCCCACCGGAAAAGGCAGGGTCAAGGAGCAACTGCCCGCCGACCACCTCATGGCGTTCGTAGGTCGTAGCCAGCAGGAGGGTCAGCAGGGCCAGCAGGCTGAAGAAGATGTATTTGAGCAATGGGTGACTCGTAAGCGGTTGGGGTGGGTGCGCTGGCGGCAAGACACTCGCAGCAGTCAGGCCGCTGATGGTGCCGCCTTCCTGTAGACGTCGATGGTCTGAAGGGCGATCTTGTCCCAGTCGTACTTCTCGACGATTAGTGCCCTGAGGTCGGTCTGTTCCGATTCGGAGAGCTCTTTGGCCAGCAAGCTGGCGAGGTTTCGGGTCAGGTCGTCAACGTCCCCGCATCTGAAGAAGCGCTCTTCCGGCAGGTCGACCTCTTTGTTGGCGGGAATATCGGAGACAAGCACAGGAAGACCGTAGCTCATGGCTTCCAGCAGAGCGATGGGGAGCCCCTCGTGGTAGGAGGGCAGAACAAAGAGCCGGGCCTGACTGTAGACCTGATTAAGCGTCTCGCCCCCGATATAGCCGGTCAGGATAATGCGCGGGTCGGAAGCAGCTTTGATCTTGAGGCTTCGACTGTATTCGGACTCATGGTCGGCGTCCCCCGCAAGGACCAGCTGGCAGTCACCCGGCAGGCGTTTGAATGCATCCACAAGATCATGAAGACCCTTTTCGGGCACAAAGCGCGCGACCGCGAGAAGGTAGTTGCCAGGCTGAATGCCAAAGCGCTCCAGCTCGCAAGTCTTATCGCTTTGGGTCGGCAGGGTGACGCCATTGTAGATGAGGTTAGAGCCCCTTTTGCAGCGCTTTTGGATGATGTCTTCAATCACCCTTGAGATGACGATGACCTCGTTGGCGAATATTCCCCCCAGTTTTTCCCCCAGACGCAGCATGGCCTTAGCCGCACCACCCCACTTCTGACGGTCATAGTCGGGGCCATGGTTGGTCACCACGACTTTGAGCCCCAGGAGGCGGGCGAAGGGGACCAGCAGCGAGGGGCCAACAGCATGAACATGCACCACGTCAGGGTTCGACAGCCGCGCCTTCAAGACTGACAGGAAGGTGTGGACAATCGCCTCGATGCTTTTCTTCCTCGGGGCATGGGTGTGGACCAGCTTGACCCCTTCCCAGGCGTCGAGCCTTTCGGTCACATAGGGAGTGCGAGTGCTCAGGGTCACCTCGTGGCCTTTGGCGACAATACGGGGGTAGAGCTCCTGGCAATGTTTTTCAACACCTCCGGGAATATCCGGGAGGCCTCTGGTTCCAGTGACAAATATTTTCACTTCGGCCCCGTCACGCGATCAAGACAGATCTCCTGCCCCTTATTTTTCAGCATCTTCAACTTGTGCTTTATCACCCATTTCAAAGGGATCGAAATGCGCTTTTTCATGGCGGGCGCCGCAGATCCGATCATCCAGCATTCCTTGTCGCAACACTTGACCTGCTCGCGAACCTTGAGGGCGTCCTCGCTCTGCCAGATGGTGTCGAAACTATCATTTTTCAGGTTACCCATCACCATGGGCTGATCAGATCCGTTGCAGGGCATGATATTGCCGGCAGGATCCAGGAAGAAGACATCGCTGCCGACCTCGCAGGGCAAAGGCCGTTTCCCACCCCGGACCTTGTTCGCCAGCCCCATGTTGAAGTAAGCCCGAAACCAGCTTTTGAGTTTTTTGGTTTTAAGAAGCTCAAAAGCGACACGCTCAAATTCCAGAGCGACTTTTTCGGGTTCCACCAGGGCGTTGTCGGTGGTGTGGAAGTAGAAGGAGTTATGGGTTGTCGCCGTGGCAAACTCAAGACCCATAGAATCAGCCAGGCGGTAGAGTTCGATCATGTCCTTGGCATTACGATCCGAAACCGTCATACCGAAACCGATATCCTTGATTCCCATCCCCTTCAGGGTCAGAAGGGTCCGCAGGCCTCGATCGAAACCGTCTTTGATGCCGCGCAATTCATCATTGGCTGCAGGCAGCCCTTCAATAGAGATGCGGAAACCGATCCGGTTGCCGTATTTTTCGGCCAACTTCACCACACGATCGGTGAACCATCCGTTGTTGCTGATCACCAGACGCTCGGTCTTTTTCAGTGCCTTCTCGATGATCTCATCCAGGTCTTCACGGATGAATGGTTCCCCACCGGTAATGTTGATGAACTTCAATCCATCAGGCAGCTTATCCACCAGGTCAGGAGTAAATTCATCACTCTTTTTGTAGGGATGCTGCCAGGTGTTGCACATATAGCACTTGGCATTACAGCGGTAGGTAACGATCAGACAGGCTTCCATGGTCCCCTCTTTCTATTGTTCAAGTAGTTCATTGTAAATATTCATAAGTTGAGAGCAATGGTCAGCCAGGGAAAACTCACGCTCAAGTTTCTCCCGGGCGGCTCGTCCAAACTGATGTCGCAGGCTTTTATCGGCAGAGAGC
>JAAXQG010000169.1 GCA_012974445.1 Desulfuromonadales bacterium | reverse complement strand
CATCAGGGTGGACTTGCCGTGCCCCGAAGGACCGATGATGCAGGTGAAACTTCCCCGGGGGATTTCCAGATCCACCCCGCGCAGCGCCCGGGTCAGGGTTGCCCCCCGGCCGTATTCCTTGGTCAGCTGCATTGTCTTGATAATGGCATCACTCATAGCTGATGGCCTCCACGGGAGAGAGTTGCGCTGCCTTCCAGGCCGGATAGAGCCCGGCGATCATGGCGACTAGGGTCGAGAAGAGCACAGCGCCGACGAGCATCAGAGGATCAATACTACCCTGGGAGCCCTTCACGAATGAGGTGGCGGCATTCTGGCTGATGTAGGGAGCCGCGACAATGGACGCCGCAAAACCCAGCACCGCTCCGCCGATTCCCCCCAGCAGGCCGTAGACCGCCGACTCCAGCAGGAAGAGACGGAAGATGGTGGAACGGGGTGCACCCATGGCCTGCAGGATGCCGATCTCCCGCTTGCGCTCGTACGTGGCGGTCATCATGGTGTTGACGATCCCGAAGGCCGCCGCCAGTATGGACACCGCAGCAATAAGCTGCAGGGTGACGTTGACGGTGCCCACGATGGAGAGTACCGAGTTGAGCATCTGCTTGTCCGAGACCACGCCCAGGCTCACCTTCTCCTTGATTTTCATGGCATAGAGGTCCACCTCGTCGATCTTGTCGACCCGCACCGCCACATAGGAGACGTTGTCCTTCTGCTTGTAGAGCTTCTGGGCAACGGGCATGCTCAGAAAGACGGTAAGATCATCCTTGCCCCCCGTCTCTGCAAGCACCCCCAGTACCGGGATCATCTCTCCTCTTATGCGTATTTCGGAGCCGGGTGCACGCTCGAACTGCTCGGCCAGCACCGAGCCCAGGATGGCCCCTTGCGACTCTTCGGTGGGGAAGTAGCTACCTGCGCTGATCTTCCACTCCTTGAAATCAAGAGTCTCAGCCGGAAGTATTCCCATGACCGAGACTGGACGATTGTCGATGGCTGAACGCTCAGCCAGATAAGGAATAGCGCGCATCCCCTCGATAGAGCGGATGGCCGCCACTTCCTCGGCGGTGATGGTAGTGGGCAGCTGCTCCCCGGTAAGAATGGCGACCTGCTCATAGGCGCAGCTCCCCTTAGGAGTGACCACCAGGTTCGCCCCCAGCGCCGCCGACTCCTGCTGGATCTGGGACTTGAGGCTGCCGCCCAGAGCCATGAAGGCCACGAAGCTGCCCATGCCGATGATGATGCCAAGCAGAGTGAAGACAAAACGTCCTCGCCTGCGGGTCAGGTTTTTAAAGACCAGCTTGCCGGGAGTCATCCTTGCCCTCCCAAGTTATGCGTCGCCAGCACTTCCATCTCGCTGGCGTTGAACAGCTGGCCCCAGGACTCGGCGGTGAAAGAACCGGAGATTCTTACTTCGTCACCAATAGCAGGGCGCGGACCGGTAATTTTTACCGGCAGCAGCACCTTCTCGCAGTTGGGGGTGGTGCATGTCAGCTCCTTCTTGTCCATGACGCCAACGATGGTGGCATCGGACTGGGAATAAGCGTTGACGATGCCCACCAGAGTCAGAGAACCGCTGAACGCGCCGGGATCGGAGACCACGTCGTTGACCCCAAAGGCCGGTGCCTCATTCTTGCAGCCGGTGGCCAGGGCGAGAAAAGAGAGAGCCGCAACTAGTACGAAAAGATTACGGATGTTTGTTTTCATGATTCATGCTCCTTGAATAGATGATTATCGGCTGAGCTAGCGGCCACGAACAGGCGGACGATCGCACGCAGTGCGTACCACCACCTGTGGTCGCCAGTTCAAACCTTTTATTGATACTGCTGGGAATCAGAGGGTTTCGGGGGGGTAATCGATGGATTGGATGTAATCGGAGGAAAGCCCCGAAGCAAGCTGCCACAGGGGAGCGGACGGCTCGGGTTCATCAGCAAAAAGCTGGGGATGAATGCTATGGGTCGAGACGCTGCAGGAAAGACAGAGGCAACTGGGATCGGCGCACTCCCCCTCGGTGGCAGGAGCATGCTGCTCTGCTTCATTTTCGCAGCACAGCTCGGCCGAAGTCGATCCGGTGGAGGCAACAGCCAACGAAGCCGCACCAGTCAGAAAGACCAGAGCAAAAAGCAGCATCAGAGGCGTGGCATATTTCGACAACGAGATATACATCGCCCTATGCTATTTCTTTGAGGTCGCAGTTGTCAACCCAGCTTAACACCCGACGCAAGACCGGGCCAGGGCAACAAAATGAGCCCCCAGGCAAAAGCGCAGCCCCCAGGGCCGAGAATTTCTCCGCCCGGAAGACCCTGGAAATACCGTTGGTGGGGGTGGAGTTCAAGAAAAGGCCTCCCTGGGGCATCAATCATCGCAAAGACTTGAACCTTGCTAATTCTCTGCGCTAAGTTCAATCCGGATTTGACGAACAATTATGAACGAAATAAGGGGAGTTGTTTTGAAAAAAATAGAGGTCGCCTGCGCCATCATCGAAAAAGATGGTCTCATCCTCGCCGCCCAGCGCAGC
>JAAXQG010000162.1 GCA_012974445.1 Desulfuromonadales bacterium | reverse complement strand
ATGGAACTGATCAGCATCGATTACAAGGAGAAGGTCGCCTACAGCGACGAGAAGGCCAACAAGATCGCCATCGGTGAGGGGGCGCATTCGCGCACCACCCTCTGGTGTCTGAAACCGGGGCAGCATATTCATCCCCATGTGCATGCAGGCGACCACATCTGGGTGGTGCTCGAAGGGAAGGGGAGCTATCTATGCGAAGGAGCCCCGATTGCCATCGCACCGGGTCGAATGCTGGTGATCCCTGCAGGGCTCTCCCACGGGGTGGAGAATACGGGCAGCTCCGGACTGGTCTTTGCGAGTATTTCGGCGGGCTAGCTCAGCGGCTTCGGCTTCGATCAGTTTGATATGAAAAGGGGAGGATGCTCGCTGCATCCCCTCTTTTTTTCGGTCAGGCGTGCTTTGGCGGCTGGGTCGAGCAGCTGCTGATGTGAAGCGCATGGCTGATCGGGCAGTATCTGAATATGGCCGTTGCGATGGGAGCCAGGCCGATGAGTCCCAGATAGCTCATGGGGCCTTCGAAGAAAAACATCATGGAAAGCAGGGCCAGTCCGATAACCATACGGGCTACGCGTTCCGTTGTGGAACAGACATTTTGCATCATGGTGACACCTCCCCGGTTACATCCCTTTACGCTGCAATTATATCACTGTGCTTGTTGCTGGAACGCCCGGAATATTGCTCAGTGGTCCTTGCGGCTGGGGATGTAGCGTCCTTCGGAAAATTCTCCGAAATAGCGATAAAGGTCCGGGTGGTTGACGGGGCCTGCGCCCTGGTCGGGCAGGATATTGCGCTCTGCCACATAGGTTTTGTGCAGGGAGTTGTGGACCAGGATGTGATACCAGGGTTTGTGCCTGGGGGGGCGGGTTTTGGCGACGGTGTCGTACCAGTCTTCGGAGAGCATGAACTCGGGATCGACGTCGACCACCACGCCCCGGTAGCCGAAGAGCTTGTGGCGCACCAACTGTCCCACCATGAAAAGCGCTTTTTCTTCCATTGCGGCCCCGTTTCCTTTCAATCGCCCCTTTCTTTATAAATAACCCTTCGCCGTCCGGTGGCAAGTCGGGAGATGGAAAAAGTGAGGTATGGCGCCAGGGTGAATATTTAGCTGCGCTTTGAGCGCCGAAGCGTGCTGGTCCAGGCCCCCAGCCAGATCCCGGTAACGAGCAGGAGTCCAACGATGGACGACCAGTCTCGAAGCCCTTTGGGGTGTATCTGGTAGCTTTCGAACCGGATGCGATCCTGCTCGACGAAATGGGCCCAGCCGCTGATGCTGCCCGATTGCTCACCGGAAAGTTTCTCAACGGCCAGCTGTTTGCCGACATTCCATTTCACGAAGGTTCCCTCATCGGTGACGAGGTAGTTCTCGCGGTCGAGTCCGATGCGTTGTCCCACCCGGGGCGCATCGCCGTAGAGCAGTTTGTAGCTTTTGACTTCGGCCTCGTAGACTGCGCCCCTCAGGCCGATGGGCACCAGCAGGTAGGTACAGAGCAGGGCTGAGGCGATGAAGATGAGTTTTGGGCTAAGTCTCAGCTCCAGAGGGGCACGCAGGGCTTCAGGCAGCTTGAAGAGCAGATAGGCCAGTCCGGAGACTGTGAGCAGATAGCTGAGCCAACTCTCCACGCCAAAGAGCTGGAAACTTGTGAGCTCCCAGGAAAAGGGGGCCAGCAGCAGTACTCCATTGCCGATCTTGTCCTGGCTGGCATCGAGGAGCAGGTGGGTCAGGCTGCCCAGGGCGAGGATGCCGAAGGTGCGTCCGGGTCTTCTGTCGAGCAGGGCCAGGGCTCCGCAGAGAAGCAGGCACGCAATCAGAGTGGATTGGACGACGGCGGTGAGCATGATCTGAAGATTGTCGTCCTGAAGGCCCAGTATCCCCACCAGGGCGCGGCGGAGTATCCAGGGCAGATCGGGGATGATGGCTCCCAGGTAGATCCAGCGCAGGTCGGCCCCGGAGATCAGGGCACGGGTAGAGAGTCCGTGGACGGCAATATGGGCGAGAAGATTGGGCATGAGGGGGAGAATCCGAAAAAGAGGTTTTTAAAGGGATGGAAAAAAGCACTATAGCCGTCTCGGCAGCGCCTCGTCTCCCTCTTTTTCCAGGTGCGCAGCATGCCTCAGCCGTACCCCCTGACCGGGGGGGCTGGATGAGAAAACCCCGTCACCGCCTGCGGTAGATGGGGCCGAACTTGCGAACGCAACGACCATTGCAACCCACCATCAGGTACCGAGCCGTAGACAGGGTGCTCTGACGGGGGCGCATAGAAGTCAACGCTCTATTGCTGAAGGCCTGCCGCTATGCGGGCGGGGTCCCTTCTTTCATGTGATCAACGATGGTCCTGCGAAACTCGCCCGTGTTGGCCAAGCCGTGAACGCTGATGCCATGGCGTCCTGCAAGCTCGAGCAGATCCTTCTCGTTGCCTGCGCTCAGGGTGACTGAATGAACGCACTTGCTGCCACCGGGGAAATCGTGACAATTAATGTACTTGCTGCCCATGACTGCTCCTCTCTGCCG
>JAAXQG010000085.1 GCA_012974445.1 Desulfuromonadales bacterium | reverse complement strand
CTGAAATACAGGTCACTGACCCCACGAGCCACACCCCCGTCGAAAGAAGTTTATCAAATCAATAGGGGCCCGCCATCTACATAATTCGATGGTAGACCCCACGCTCTGAAAGATACCCTTTATCAGTGCAAAACCGACATTACTCTCCAATAATTAATTATTACTACCGAAGCATTGACAAGCCCCGTACATGTGTTTCCATTAAGACGTAGGCAGTGAAAAAGCTCCAAGAATCGAACGGTTAGAGCTTCAATTCCAGATTGGAGACGCGCTATGTTACGGAAACTGCAGACTTGGTTCACAATAGGAATTTTCCTCTTCGCTCTGGCAACAGTGGCTGGCTGTGGCGGAAGCAGTGGCGGGGGGGCTCCTCTGGTTCCCGCGACTGGCGATGGCGCAGGTGACGCCGGAGGCGATGGTGGTGCAGGTGGCGCAGGCGATGGGGCTGGAGGCGGAACGGCTTTGGCTGTCGCAGCTGATGCCTACACCTGGCTCGGCAACGCCCAGATCAGCGTCCCGGCGATCGACGGCGTCCTGGCCAACGATACCCTGGCCACCAGTGTCCCCAGCTTCCAGAATCCCACCACCCAGGCAGGGACCGTAGCTGTCTCCGCCGACGGAGGCTTCACCTACGCCCCCCCCGTAGGATTTATCGGTACCGACAGCTTCACCTATACAGCGGAAGCCGCCGACGCCACGACCGCTCAGGGAACCGTGACCATCAGCATCAATGAGAAGGCCTGGTTCGTGATGAACAATTTTGTCGGTATATCAGACGGTAGCTTCGTCGCGCCCTTCACCGCCCTGGCCGATGTTGTCGCGGTCGATGCGCCCGGCGACATCATATTCGTCTTCACCGGAGACGGTCTGAATACCAACCAGGCGGTCGGATTCACCCTGCAAGCCAATCAGCGGTTGATCGGCCAGGGTGTGGGACTGAGCTTCGACGTGCTGCCCCTTGATCCCGACAACGCGCTGCTGCCCATCGGCGGAGCGGCAGCCACGGCGGCAGGGGCTGCGCCGGTCATATCCGACACCGCCACCCTCCTTAACAATACCCCCATCATCGAACTGGCCTCCGGCGTGGAAGTCGCCGGTATCATCGTCGACGGAACCGGGGAAGCGGCGAACCTGTACGGGATGTCCGGTGTGGGCCTCACCGGGTTCAATATCCACGACAACATCATCCGCAACCTCGACCTGGGCGGCCTCCAGCTCTCCGGGGCCACGGGGGGAACCGGCCTGATTATGAATAACAGCTTCCAGTCCATCGGCATCGATGCCGGGACCGGCGACAATGCCGTCGATATCATTACCACCGCGACGGGCGTAGATTTCACCCTAAGCGGCAACACCATGAGCGATGTTCTTGAATCGGGGATTCGGGTACAGTTCGCCGGAGGCAACGTCGCCGTCACCGCCAACAACCTCACCAACATCGGGACGGTCAACGCGAGGCGGGGGATCGACATCGACGGAGCAGGCACCGTCACCATCAGCGGCAATACCCTGGACAACTCCGGTGTGGGAGTTGACCCCATCGCCCGCTCCGGCATCCAGGTCAACGCCACCGGCGCCCTTTTTGCCAGCGTCACCGGCAATACCGTCCTGAATGCCAACTTGGCAGATGGCGGCATCCAGGCCCAGACCACGACCTTGGGCTCCACTCTCTGCCTGCAGATGACTGGCAACACCACCGACAGCTCCTACCTGCTGGACAACCGCGCGACGGGGGGTGTGCCCAACTTCCAGGTTGAGGGGCCGACCCAGGGAGATTTCGAGGCCGCCAATACCGATGTCGAGAATTATCTCGCCAATGACGCAGCATTCAGCTTCGTTCCCGTCGGCACCTGCGGATTCACGCCATAAATCCGACGATTTCACTCTGTTAAAACAGGAAAAGGGTCAGTCTCCCGAAGGAGGCTGACCCTTTTCAAATCGTGGGACCGCAGCTGGGGTCGTTCTTGACTAACTCATCTTGTTAAAATCGAACCCGAATCAGCCCCAGCCGGCCCTTCCCTTGAAAGGGAGGGAGGCAGGATTAAGGAGCAATCGCGACGAACCCGCCCGCTTTGCTGCGTTACGTGGTGGATTCACTGCGCTTAATCCACCCTACGCCTGCTTCACTTCCAAATTCGGTGGGCAGTCAACGTGGAAGTTGGGGGACGCTCTTAACGAAATTGTCTTTGTTGCGTTCGTCAAACAAATCAAGTACGTCCCTCCATCCCGTCTAAGAACTGAGCCAGGAGGCTGTCGCATCGTTTCAGGGCGGTGGGAACACTACAGGAATTTCCGTTTGAATGCTGGAAGGCAGCAGGCAACGCCCGGAATCGTTGCACGCCTGGGCCTTCACCCGAACCTCCAGTCGCCCCCGAACCTGCCCTGCCGGCAGCCGCACCGGCACCAGCTTAGCCTCGATGTGCGCCTGCCCCTCGTAAAGATCTACCTTGCCGAGGGGAGAATCGATCGTTTTCGGGGCAGGATACCTGGGGGTCAGTTCCAACTCGCCCCCTTCGAGAGCGGCCTCCGCGGTGGTCGGTATCAGGGTCTCGAGGCTGGTCGGATTGGCGATGATATGCCATCCCTCGTCCATCTCCAGGTCGATGTTCAGCTGAACGGGGCGACCGGAGACCAGGACAGCCGGTGAGAGCGAGGCCGCTACGCGGACCACTTCGGCCGTTCGAATCAGCGCAGCTGCGGTCCGGGGCACGGCAGCATTCTCAGGCAATCCGAGGCGTCTATATTCCATCAGCCCATGCAGCATGTAGGGCAAGGCCTGAGGGGCCCTCTCCAGCGAACCATCGAAGGCCCGGAGCGTGGCTGCAGCATAGGGGGCATATCGGGGATGACCGCTTGCGGCCAGTTGCACCAGGGCCTGGACGGCCAGGCTGTTGGCGGCAGGGATGGCCCCGTCGAAGGAAGCCTTGGTGCGAAAGAGAAGATTCTCCACATCGGCTGATGCAAAGTGAAAACCACCGGCCGGATCCCAGAGCTTCTCGATCATGGCATCGGCAAGCCTTGAGGCCTCGGAGTACCATTTCGCCTCGCCGCTCAGTCTTCCGATCTCCATCACCCCCAGAATCAGCGCGGAATAGTCATCCAGATAGGCGTCCAGCTTGGCCTGCCCCAGGCGGAAGACATGCAGCAGATCGCCCTGTCCATCGCGCATCTTACTCAGCAGCTGCTCGGCCGCGGTCTTGGCCCTCTGGAGATAGTCGGGCTGCCCCAGCGCGTCGCCGGCATAGGCGAGCGACTGGATCATCAGCCCGTTCCAGGCGGTGATCGACTTATCGTCCAGCAGCGGCTGGGGTTGGGGCTGCTGCCGGGCACCCAGCAACTTGGTTCGGATAGCGGCGAGGCGGGCCGGCTCCATATCCGTATCGCCCGGGCGGTAGAGGATATAATGCCCCTCGAAGTTCGGCTCCCCGTCGAAACCGTAGACCCTGCCGGCCAGCGCGAATTCCTCGTCGCTCAAGACCCTCTCCAGATCCTGCCGACTCCAGACATAGGTTTCCCCCTCCTCCCCGTGAACGCCCGAATCCTGAGCCGAGAAGAAGAGGCCCTCGGGGGAGGTCATCTCCCGCCGGACATATTCGGCGATATCCTCGGCGATGCGGCGCAATTCGGCATCCCCTGTGATCCGGTAGGCCCGGGCATAGATCCGCAGCAGCTGGGCGTTGTCGTAGAGCATCTTCTCGAAGTGGGGAACCAGCCATTTGCTGTCGGTGGAGTAGCGATGAAAACCTCCGGCGAGCTGGTCATAGATGCCTCCCCGGGCCATGGAAGCGAGGGTCTTGCGGACCATGGTCAAACTCTGGACGTTCCCGGTCGCCTGATAGTCGGAGAGCAGGAGTTCCAGGATGGCGGGACGGGGAAACTTGGGCGCACCGCCGAAGCCCCCCCGGCTGCCGTCGAAGCTGCTGGCGAAGCGCCGGACCGCCTCGGCTGCCAGGGCCTGAGGAGGGAGCTCCGACGCCAGGGCGGAGGACCTTTGCTCGGTTGCCCGAAGGGCTTCCGTCAGGGCGTCCGCCCCCGTAAGCACCCTCTCCCGCTCCGTCGTCCAGCTGTGCTGAATTCCCTTAAGAATCTGATTAAACTGATGATTGGGGAAATAGGTGCCGCCGTAAAAAGGCTTCAGCTCGGGAGTCAGGAAGACCGACATGGGCCAGCCGCCACCGCCAGAGATGGCCTGGACGGCGGACATGTAGATCTGGTCCACATCGGGGCGCTCCTCCCGGTCCACCTTGATGCTGATGAAGTGCTCGTTGAGCAGATCTGCGCTGAGCTGATTCTCGAAGGACTCCCGCTCCATGACCTGGCACCAGTAGCAGGTGGAATACCCCACCGAGAGAAAGATCGGCTTGCCTTCCTCCCGTGCCCGGGCGAACGCCTCTTCTCCCCAGGGGTACCAGTCGACGGGATTTTTCGCATGCTGCAGCAGGTAGGGGCTGGTCTCGTATTGCAGTCGGTTCATCCCCGAGCTCTCGAGATCCGAGGCCGCATACGCCATCGGGCTCAGAATGGCACTCAGGGCCGTCACCAGGGCCAGCAGTAAAAAACGCCTTATCGTCTTATTCATAAACCATCCCTCACAATCAAGGTTGCCCCGCCTGCCCCCCGGGGGCGGCAGCGAGGCGCAGGGCTCTCGCCAGGGCGGCGGCAGAAAAGAGGTCCGGCAGCCTCTGCTGAACTTCACCCCGGATGTCGAGCACCAGGGCAAAGGGGATGCCTGCCCCGCCGTAACTCACCAGCAGCTGCTCCTTGACCGGATCCGGTTCGGTCAGGTCCACATGAAAGGCTGCGGCGCGAACATCACGCGCCGCCTCCAGCACCAGCGGATCGGCATAGACCGTCGCTTCCAGCACCTTGCAGTTCAGACACCAGTCGGCGGTAAATTCGATCAGCACCGGTCGATCGCCGCGCACCGCGGCCAAAGCGCCCGGGGAGTAGGGCTCCCAGTTCAGGGCCGGCCTTGCAAGCAGGCCCGAGGCCAGCAGCACCAGAGCGAGCGCCGCGGCCACAACCGGAAGAATCCGTGCGAAGCGCTCCCTCCCCCGGTACCAGGCCAGGCCCGCCCACAGCAGCAGTGCAAGGGCCCAGAGCCCCCAGGCCACCTGTCCCCATGTCGGGGGAAGTAGACTCTGGCTGAAAAATACGGCGCCTGCCCAGAGCACGAAGGCCAGCAGCTCCTTCAATCGTAGGGACCACTCTCCCGATGCCGGGAGTCGGGGCAGCAGCTCGGGACGCAGCAGCAGAAGCAGGTAGGGCAGAGCCAGGCCGAAACCGACCAGCAGGAAGAGGCCGAAAAACAGAAGCGGGGGCCGAGTGAAGCCGTAGGCCAGAACTCCGCCCAGAAAAGGGCCGGTGCAGGGAGTGGCAAGAACGCCGGTCAACAGGCCCGCCAGGAAGGGCTCGAGATGCCTCCCTCCCCGGACCCGGTGGAGAAACTGGGGGACTCTCAGGTTCAGATTGAAGAACGTGGCCAGTCCGGCCAGCAGAAGGACCAGGACGAGCAGCATCAGAAACGTCTCGGATTGGAAGAGAAAGCCCCACTGCAACCGCAGAAAAGCCATGGCGCCCCCCACCAGGCTGAACAGCAGAAGCGTACCTGCCAGAAACGCGCTCGCAGCGGCAAAACGCTGCCCGGTCACGGTTCCCGAGGCGTTAAGAACCATGCGGATTTTCAGCGGAATGGCCGGAAGAACGCAGGGGGTCAGATTCATCAACACCCCCGCCACCAGGGCAAGAAGGCACTGACCGAGCAAAGGCATCATGGCTCAAGCTTCCTTTCAGGCGCTCAAAAGTTCATCGGACGCATCGTTTACAAATCGCCGCCCCACATGGTTCATAGTTTAACCTGATTCGCACCAATCTTCCGCCGCGTCTCGGGATGGACATAATCTGTAACTATCGTGGCGGAACCTCGATGCATTGCTGCATCTCGGCAACGACAGCGCAAAACACTTTGAATTTGTTAGACAAATGTCGGGATTTTGCCTCGGCGGGCGACCTTCGGGGGCCTTCCGGAGCCAGAATCGACCACGGAGGCCTTCTGCACATTCCATGAATTCGACGGGACTTACAACGGATGGTTAGGCCGGTGCGCCCTAGACTATTAACCACAGCCTGCCTCTTTCTTATTTCCCCGCCTTAAACCGGAAGCGACTCTTGAAGTGCCTCAGACTCAGCTCCCGGCCGTAAGTCACCTCGACCCCTGGAATCCTCTCCCTGTGCTCATGGAGTATCCTGAGAGCCTCCGCCGCGGCCGCGAGGTCCCGGTCCTCGTAGGCCAGGCGGGGCACCGCGCCGCGGACGAAATTAACCCTCGGGTCCGGGGGATGCTCCCTGCCGCCTCGATACCTGCCGAAGGCGAAGAGACCCAGCTCGCAGAACCTGTGACCCGCGATCATCAGCAGCGCCGTCAACGAGATCCCCTTGAAGTCGCCGTCACTCGTATCCGTCCCCTCGAAGAAGCCGTCTATATCGATGTAGACCGCATGCCCCCCGACGGGGCTCAGGATCGGTATGCCGCACCGTTGGAGCCTTTGGCCGAAGCGCCTCACCTGGCCGATACGGTAGTCGAGATACTCCTGCCCGACGACGGTCCTGAGCCCTTCTACGACCCCCTTCAGGTCCCGTCCGGCCATCCCCCCGTAGGTGGGGTGCCCCTCCGTCAGGATCTGGTGGTCGGTGATCCGGTTCGTAAGCCCGGGGTACCTCTCCTGCATCCTCCCCTTCTCCTTGAACAGAAGTGCCCCGCCGATATTGACCAGCCCGTCCTTCTTGAAGCTGATGTGGAATCCGTCCACCAGAGCGAACATCTCCCGGACGATCTCCCCGATCGATTTGCTTCCATATCCGGTCTCCCCGTGCCGGATGAACCAGGCGTTCTCCGCGAAACGGCAGGCGTCGAATAGTAGGGGGATGGAGTACTTCTCGGCGATTTCCGCGACCGCCCTGATGTTCGCCATGGACACCGGTTGCCCTCCCCCCGTGTTGTTGGTGATGGTCAGGTAGATGAGGGGAATGCGGTCGCCCTCGGCTTCCAGCAGGTTGCTGAGCGCCTGCGTATCCATGTTTCCCCTGAAGGGGCAGTCGGCATCTCCCCCGATGTGTTCCCGGCACGGGAGGTCGAGGGGGAGCATCCTGTTCTTCTCGATGTTGGCCGCCGTCGTGTCGAAATGGGAATTGTTGGGGATGATGTAGAGAGGTGCCTCCGACTTCTGCAGGATGCCGATCTTCTTCCGGATCGATGCTGCTAGCCCCGGCTCGAGGCGCTCGGAAAGGGAGTCCAACGGCCCGAATGCGACTGTCTTTTCGTCGTAGAGAATGCCAGAGAGATTTGAGAAGAGGGCGCTCTCGGCGGCCCGCCCCTGGTGAAAGATGAACAGGTTCTCGCTCCATCGCGCCCCGAAGGTCTCCGCCACCTGATCCTTCAGTTCGAAGAAGCCTTCGTTGGAGCCATAGGCCTCGTCCCCCAGCAGCATCCGGGACCACTGCTCCATGGTCATGGTCGTGGTCCCTGAATCGGAGAGCAGATCGCAGCCGGGGATCTGGCTGGCGGGAAAGAGAAAGACGTTCATCCCCGCCTTTTCGAGTATCGCCCTTCGCTGCTCGAAATCGTCGAACCGGCAGGAGGTAAATCGTACCGCCGCGTTCCTGTAGGGCCTGGGGCGAAAATATGCGGCAGGTTCCGAAAACTCAGGGGTCAAGAGTTCCCGGAATTTAGAGATGAAGAAATTCGTGACATTCTCGGCCATAGACTCCCCCCGGCGCCGGATTGCGTGCACTCATCCGGGAAAGGGTTCATGAAGGTGCTCAGCAGCCGTAATTATATCGAACAATAAGTTCATGAGGGACCAGCCTGCCCCTGCCCCGGAACCAGGAAGGGCTCCGGCTTGCCCATGGGCATCGCTTCCACGTAGATGGAACTTGAGGGGAAGGCGAAGCCGGCGTCGTATCCCTCGACGATCTGTTTGACCCTGTAGGCGAGAGCTTCCTTGATCCCCAGCCACTTTCCCCAGTCGGTGGTCTTAGTAAAGCAGTAGAGCATGATGTTGATGCTCGAGTCGGCGAAGGTGTCGACGAAGACGAAGGTCGAGGTCTTGGTGGGGTCGGTCTCGAAGTCGTCATCGATGTGGATGTATTCGGAGATGTCCTGGACGATGTCCCGCAGTTGCTCCTGAGAGGTGCGGTATTCGAGGCCTATGGTCCAATAGATGCGCCGGTGGGTCATGCGCGAGAAATTGATGAGCGCCTCGTCGGTCAACTTGCTGTTGGGGACGGTCACCAGCGACTTGTCGAAACAGCGGATCCTGCTGGAGCGAAACCCGATGTCCTCCACGGTGCCCTGTATCTCCGGGGTGCGGATCCAGTTCCCCTTCTCAAAGGTGCCCTCGAAGAAGATGACCAGGCCGGAGATCAGGTTCATGACGAAGTCCCTGGCCGCCAGCCCTACGGCCGCGCCCACAAGCCCCAGGCTGCCGAGCAGGGCCACCACCTGGAATCCCCACTCGTGCAGGATCATGGCAGTCCCTACGAAGACGAGGACAACCCTGGCGACCGTGGAGAGAAAATCGCTCAGGGTCTCCTGCATGGTTGCAGGGCCCATGGCGATTCTTTTGTTCAGCAGGGATAGCAGTGGCTTGATGGCGAGGTAGAGGGCCCAGAACAGGGTGAAGATGGCCAGGGAGCGGTCCAGCTTTTCGATGTCCTGCACGGTCTGGTCGGAGAAGGGGGCGACCTGACCTGCCGCATAGAGACCGACCAGCACGACCGCCAGCCTCAGAGGGGGGGCGGAGACTAAGAGGATTTCCCCCAAAACCTTCGATTCGATCCTTCGGTTCAGGCGCTGCAGCCATGAAATGATCAACCGAGCGATAATTTTCCGCCCGCACAGAAACAGGATGAATATGGCGCCTGCGGCCACAGAGGTGCCCAGGGTGCCACCCATCAGTTCCTGCAACCAGCTCTCTATCGCTTCTTCCATGGGGATACCGGACCGATTCTCGTCGATTTTGCCGCCGGAAGTCGTCAGCCCCTGCCATGGTGCCTCAGGGGGAAACGAAGCTATGTTTTCACCATAGCACCTCTGCCCAGACGGTCAAGGCGCCGGGCCCAGCCGGTCCACCTCCTCCGAGTCATTCCAGGTCGTTGACAAATGGACTCAATCGACTCCCTCCAGCCCCCGAAGACTGATCCAGGCAATAATTGACCTCCAGAGTTGTAAACTGAAACCAGAGAGGAGGTATTAGCGTATGAGAAGCGGAACTATGCAGCACGGATTTTTCTTCGGAGACGACCTTTTCGGGGCGACTGATAAGCAGTGGGGATGGATCATGGCTCTCGGTATCCTGTTTGTCGTTCTGGGAACCGTCGGCCTGGGCGCCGTCTTCATGCTGACGCTGGCAAGCATTTTTTATTTCAGCATCCTGCTGATGATCGGCGGCGCAGTTCAGGCGGGACATGCTTTCAGCTATCATGGCTGGCGCAATGTCCTGACGCATCTGCTGATGGGGGCAATCTACCTGTTCGCCGGGTATATGGTCTTCCAGAACCCTCTTGCGATATCGGCGACCCTGACCTTGCTCCTGGCATATGCAATGCTGGCTCTGGGCGTTCTTCGGAGCGTCACTGCGGTGGTTCATCGCGAGTACCGCCAGTGGGGCATGATGTTTTTTTCTGGCCTGCTGACGGTTGCTCTGGGTGCCATGATCATCGCGCAATGGCCCATAAGCGGGCTCTGGGCCATCGGGCTCTTCGTGGCTGTCGACCTGATCTTCCACGGCTTTTCCTACATCGGACTCGCCATGGCGGTCAGAGGCGAACAGGCCCACTAGGCGCCTGTCAACTATCCCGATTTTGTCTTGGGATTCGAACTATGACGACAAGTCCGGAGCGTTGACCTGTCCATCTGTTTGGATAGCTATCCGGCCGGCAGAGTTAAGAAAGTCCCGTGGTTTCAAAACGGTATCTATCGCAGGAAAAAAGGCGCGTTTTGACGCGCCCTTTTTCCTTGGTAAGACAGCCAGGTCATGCTGTGAAAAACTGATATCGGACTTCCAGTTCAGGCAAGAACCGAGATAAAATTCCCGTTTAAATGTTTCAACCGAAGGGTGAGAAACTTAAGCCCGCTGAGGTAAACACGTATCCCGCCGCGGTGGACCTTGTACGAATGGACAACCCGGGCCGTTGCGCTCAAGAGATCACTCTCGAGCTTGAGCACCTGCCCCTCATGGAACATGACCTCGGTCCCTATCTTTAAACCCAGTGGAGAGAGGTCACGAATCTCCCCCTGGCGCCCCTGCTGGGGCCAGTCGGTATAGAAGCTGAGGGGTCCCCGCACAAACCTACGCTGGACAGCCCTGCCCTGCTCTCCTCCTGCCCCAATCTCTCCCCCCGGATTGAGGGGGCTTCTGCAGTAGAAGCAATCCATGTCTACCTCAAGGGGGATATTTTTGTGGAGTGGCGTATGGCAAAAAACGCAATAGGCCCTGATGATCGGGTGATATACCGGATACCCCACAGATCGATTCTGCATCCCCCTGTGCGGCCCCGAATCAGGCTCCGGCTCCTCCTCGGCCCTGACATTGTGAAAATCCAGCAACTCCCGGTCGTACCTGGCCCTCCTTACGGGATCCGAAAGGGTCTCATAGGCCTCGTTGATCAGCGCCGCGTTCCAGTCTTCGCCCCCGAGATCCGGATGCTGCCCCAGCTTCAGCATCAGGGTCCGGTAACTCGACCGGATGATCTCCGCCGGGGCATCTGGCTGAACGTGCATCCTCTTGTAGTAATTCCGCCGGTTCCTCATCAGTGGTCCTCGCTAGACAGAGCAAACGCATACGAAAAACCTAACAAAACAGGACTCTACGTCAAGGTTGCTCTACAGCGTCGATGAATCAAATGCCGCAGTCCATGACCTGACCATCGGACTCCAACTGCTGAAGAACATTATCGAGGCTCAGCAGAGAGAGGTCCGGATCGGAACTGAGCAGGATCAGGGGACGGAGTCTTTCTTTCCCCCTGCCACTTTAATGAGGGTGGAGGCTGCAAGTTTCGTCAATTTAATCCTGCGGGCTACGGGCCACTTCGAGCCCTAAAGCAACGAAGCAGCTACGCGCACCTAGCCCGCACTCTAGCGGACCTAGAATTTCAAAACCTTCGGGTGGACAATCCCGTCTAAGGTTTCGTAGGTCATCTTGATCAGATCGGAATGAGTGCCGCCGTTAAAGGCAATTTCCTCATCTTCTGCCAGACTCTCCGCAATATAGACATCCAGCCCATAGAGGTTGCCAAAGGGTGGCATGGCACCGACTTCAGTATCGGGGAAGAGGCCCTTGAACTCATCCTCACTGGCCAGAGCGATCTGAGATGCACCGGTGCCCTGTTTCAGCAGACGGAAGTTGATATGGGATGGTGCGGGCAGCACGGCCATAGCCATCTTCCCGTCGAGCTTGACCATGACTGTCTTGGCCAGGTTTTTCCCGGGGATGTGGGCCGCTGCCGCTATCTCCTGCGCAGTGTAACTCGGCTTGTGGCTGATGGTGGTGTAGGGGATATGTTGACCATCAAGAAACTCTTTGAGGCTCTTGGCGAGCATGACGGATTCCTTTCCGAGGTACCAATGGGCAGGCAACTGCACATCAGGTCCGGAGGATGCGTCTTCAATTTCCCCCTCTCGTGGCCTGAAAAATTTTGCAGGCGGCCCTGGGTTAGGGTTGTACAGACGCTATCAGTATATCTCTTTTCCGATGCCCTAAGGTGGAACCCGTTAGCTCCCATCACATCCCATAAATTAGAGCCCCAGCACTGCAACGGTCCTGTGAATCGGCGTCTCGCGCTTCAGTTCTGTTTCCTGCCCGATGTGGAGGATTTTGTAGCCATGAGCGGCAATCAGGTGATTGACCGCACCTTCGAAATCCGTTTCATGAAATGGGGCAACCGAACACTGCTTGCAATATGTCTCGCTGTCGCTTTTGACGTAAGTAGCGCCATTCGGGTCAGATACTTTCTTAACAACTCCCTGTCAAGGGGTGTCTTTTTGTACTGGCGCAAGGGCTGTCAATCGGGCACCTCCGGCAGAGTCAAAGGGCTCG
>JAAXQG010000252.1 GCA_012974445.1 Desulfuromonadales bacterium | reverse complement strand
CGTCGGAAGAGGTGCGAGCAAAAAGCCTCTGAACTTCGACGGAAATCTAGCTTGCTTGGGGGGGGATCGCGCGTTTGAGGTGTGGATCGCAATGATGACGACACCCCCTATTGACCCCGACGCGTTTCGCGCATTTGAACACGAGGGCTGGCAAGGGGTCCCTCAACAATACCACAGCGCCTTTGCTGACCTGACGAGTCAAGCGGCCATGGCCCTTCTCGATGCGGTGGAAGTGACGGCTGGGGTACAGCTGCTCGATGTGGCGACTGGTCCCGGCTATGTAGCCGGGGTTGCGGCCCAGCGAGGCGCGAATGTGATAGGGATTGATTTTTCCACGGCCATGATTGCTCAAGCTCGCCAGCGTTATTCCATGATCGACTTTCGCGAAGGTGATGCCGAGGACTTGTCATTTGCGGATGGGTCGTTTGATGCGGTGGTCATGAATTTTGGATTGCTCCATTTAGGGAGACCCGAACGAGCACTGACGGAGGGACATCGGGTCCTTCGCCCGGGAGGGCGGTTTGCGTTTACTGTGTGGGGCAAGCCGGAGGAAGCGGTCGGGTTCGGAATAGTGCTTGCTGCAATCGAAGCCCATGGGAAGCTAGATGTGGGCCTACCCCAAGGGCCGAACTTTTTCCGCTTCAGTGATTCGGATGAATGCCAACGGGTCCTGTTGGAGGCGGGTTTTGTTTCTCCGTTCGTAACAACGGTTTCGCAAACGTGGCGGCTCAGAACATCAGACGTCTTGTTCGAAAGTATGTTTGAAGGCACGGTGCGAACTGCGGGCTTACTCCGCGCTCAATCAGCTGAAGCGAGGGATGCAATTCGGGCGGCTATTCGTCAATCAGCGCTGCGGTACAAGAAAGAAGATGTGATCGAGCTCCCGATGCCAGCAGTGCTTGCATCGGGGAGAAAGCCTTAAGCCAATTACTGTTATGCAAAGCTGGCATTCAACTAGCGATAAATAAAGAAATTACTGTGGCGCAACGGAATATGGTATCAGGGAGGCTTTGCAGATGAATAGGGGTGCTGTCAGCCCTTTTCTGATTCAGGAGATTCCCGGATTCACGCCCGAGATCAGCCGGCTCGTGGTGATGATGAACTATGCGCGGTACACCACGCTTGCGGCAGTGCAAGATCTCACCACGAGCCAACTCGATTACCTGCACGACGTCCAAAGTAATACAATTGGGTCCCTTCTGGGCCACATCGCGAGCGTTGAGGTGGCGTATCAAGTCGACACGTTCGAGGGGCGAGGACTGACTACGCAGGAGAGAAAGCAGTGGGGTACATTTCTGGATCTTGGCGACAAGGCGAGGAGAGAGGTTCGAGGTCACCCGCTGGACTATTACTTACGTCTGCTCGATGACGTCCGACAGAACACGCTCAGCGAGTTTGCCAAGCGTACTGACGACTGGCTGCACGAGCAGAGCCCTTTTTGGGGCGGCCAGCCGGCCAACAATTACTTCAAGTGGTTTCACGTTTTCGAGGACGAGATTAATCACCGGGGCCAAGTCCGGTGGCTTTGCAGGCGCCTACCAAGATGAGGAGCGAGGGGTGATTAACAAGGAATTACTCACAACCTACGGTTCAGCATTCTTAGTTGCGATCATTGGTATCTGGATCGCTTATCAATTCGTCCAGCCGGCACCACCCAATCGAATTGTCATGAGCACGGGTAGGAAAGATGGTGCGTATTACTTGTTCGCTCAGCAATATCGGGACATATTGGCTCGCAGCGGTATTACACTTGAAATACGAACCTCAGCCGGTTCCCTTGAGAATGTAGAACGCGTGGACAAGGGAGAGGCAGATATCGCTTTCGTTCAAGGGGGGACGTATCCGTCCAAATACCGGCAGCATTTGGTATCCCTCGGCAGTGTATACTACGAACCGTTATGGGTCTTTTACCGCAGTCCTACGCAGGTAAGTCAGATCATCGGCCTCAACGGTAAGAGAATAGCTATAGGGGAAGAAGGAAGCGGAACCCGGGCGGTGGCCGAGCTACTGTTAAAAGAGAATGGTATACGTCGATCTCCGACAGTTCTGTCCTCCCTGGGCGGCCGAGATGCATCCAATGCCCTCTTGAAACGAGAGGTCGACGCTGCGTTTTTCATTGCTTCGCCTCGATCACCGACCGTTCAAGGGCTTCTCACGGAAAGCCAAATAAAGCTGATGGACTTTAGGCGAGCAGAGGCTTACACGCGTCGACATGGCCACCTGTTTAGTCTGACTTTCCCTCAGGCCGTCATTGATCTTCAAAAAAACATACCACCTCACGACACGACTTTGATTGCCACGACCGCTAATCTCGTCGTAGGGATGGACTTTCATCCGGCGCTTGTCGATCTTGTTCTCACTGCTGCTAAGGAAGTCCACGGGGCACCGGGTCTGTTTGAAGAGCAGGGTGAGTTTCCCTCGCCGAGATATTCAGAATTCCCTCTCAGTGAGGAGGCTGAACGGTACTATAGACGTGGGCCATCATTCTTGCGTCGCGTTCTCCCGTTCTGGGCCGCGACCTTCGTTGATCGTATGATAGTCTTACTCATACCATTAGTTGCTCTGCT
>JAAXQG010000250.1 GCA_012974445.1 Desulfuromonadales bacterium | reverse complement strand
TCTGCTCATAGTGCTGGACACTCCTTTGAGGTGGCTCAACATACCACCTTTGTTGGTGTCCGGGATTAGTAGACCACTTCAACCCCGACCCTCTCCCGTCAAGGGAGAGGGAGTTCTCTTCCACCACCACGAACTTTCTTGGAATCCGGCTATTCCGGCAACGCCTCAACTGCTGCCTCAAGCTCCCGGGCCGCCATCTCAAAGTTCTGCATATACCCGTCGTTATCCGGAGAGAGGAGAACTGCCCCTTGAAAAGCATCGAAGGCCTCCTGAAATCGTCCCTGCTGAGCCAGGGCGACGCCCAGAAAGTTTCTCCCCTCGGCAGTTTCCCTGTCTTCCAGGGTTTCCAGAAGCAGCGTCTCAGCCTCGGGGATGCGTTCCAGCCAGAGCATCAGACGTGCAGCGCGAATGCGGGTCGCAGAGGGGTCCGCCGGGGCAGTTTCCAGCTCCCGGAGATAACTCTTCAGGGCCTCCTGGGGCTGCCCCGTAAACTCCTGAGCCATCCCCCGGGTCTCCCAATAGATGGCGAGACCCTGAAAGTGGTCACCCAGTTTGTCCAACCAGATCAGGGACTCTTCGGGATTTTCGAGCCTCAGGTACCCCATGCCCAGAATCAGATAGGCTTCGGACTCAAAGCTCTCGGGGGACGCCTGAACCGCTTTCAGGGCGAAATCAACAGCCTCGTCGGTACGGTCCCGCCGGGCGAGGAAAATGGCGTAGGAAAGGTTTGCCTCTCCGGACTCAGGCGCAAGTCCAAGAGCCTCGACAAAAGCCTCCCTCGCCTGAGCATCCTGTCCCAACACTGAAAAATACTCCCCCAGCTGGGTCCAGACCGCCGCATTCATCGGGTTTCTCTCAAGTTCGGATCTCATCTGCGCCTCGGGGCTTTTAAAGTCCTGGTTGCGCTCCAGGGTCAGAGCGCCCAGCAGCAACACCAGCGCCAGAGATGCGAACCAAGCCAGCCGGACCTGCCCAGAAGGTCGAGGCAGGCAGGAAAGCAGAGACGCAGCGCCAAGGCCGATAAAGGCCGTTGCAAAAAGGGAAACGTCACCGCTGCCCAGCCCAGCAAGGGAAATGCAGAGAGAGATTAAAAAAGCCGAGACATAGAGCAGCACCGCAAGGCTCCAGAGACTGCGATGCTTCCAGCCCCGAAGCGCCAACAGAGCAGCGATGGCGACCAGAAGCGCTACCGCCCCCAGCCATCCACCGCTGAGCCCTGGCTGGGCCGAAATTGCCGTGCCTCCCGCAAGCCCCAGCGGGAAAAGCAGTTGCACCAGCGACTCCACTTGGGTCGCGGCGCCTCCGGCAAGACGATCAAAAAAAGAAATTGCAGTTCCCGGGTCAGAAGCTGGTTCGCCCAAAACCATAGCGCGCAAGAGCAGCCAACCGGCGGTAACCAGCAGCAAAGACAGATAAAGGGGCAACCGCTTTTTAAATGAGGTCCCGGCCTTCCCGGAAAGGAATGCCTCCAGCAGCGGCACCGCGGCCAGCAGCACCAGGGCTGACTCGTGGGACAGAAGCGCCACAGTGTAGAGAGCGGCTACCCCGGCCAGCTGCCCTTTACCCTCCCTGCGACTCCAGATCAGGGCCAGCAAGCAAAAGACCGCCCCAAGCAGCTGCGACCGACCGACAACTTCGTTCACCGCCACCGCCTGCGCGGGGTGAACCGCGAAGAGCGCAGCGCTCAGCCAGCTGACCGGCAAAGGGATGTTTAACCGGCACAGCAGCATAAAGAGCAGCAAACTTGCCGCCGCACCAAGCAGTACATTGTGCAGATGGTAGCCCAGAGGGTCGGTGCCGTAGAGGCTATGATCCAGCGCCAGAGACAACACAGCCAGGGGGCGATACTCTCCCGTGCGGGCATCCGGACCCCAGAAATCCGAGGTCAGCATGCCCCCCAACTCCGGCTCGGTTACAAATGGGTTCTGCCCCACCAGTTTCAGGTCAGCAACGAGAAAGCTGCCGGGAAAACTGTTGGCGTACACCAGCAGGGCCAACAGAACAATCAGAAGGGGCGGATAAATTCTCTGAAATGCAGTCGTCATTGGTATAAAAAATCACTCAATTCGCAGAAGGGCCCCACAAAAGGGGTGGGAAAGAATACATATTCTCAACGTATCAATGAATCAGGTCATATTATCGACTCGGGCAGACAGACGCAAACCTTAGTTTTTACTGGCGAGTCAGACGCCAATCCCTTAAAATTCCCTTCATAGCCTCATACGAAGCAAGGTGCGAAACAGATCAGCGCACCATCGCCTTTCTGGACTCCCCTCAGCAGAAAAAGGAATCTTCTCATGATCCGCCTTATCCTTGCAGCCATTGTGCTGCTTTGCCTGACCGGTTGCCAGGACCGCAAGGAAGAGCCCCCGAATCAAACCACCGCAGCCCCTCTGAATACCACCCCAACCCTCCTGCTTCAGGAGCCGATGGAAGCAAAGAGGGTCGAAGTCGCCACCGAGGCCCTTCCTTTCTGGCGTACCGGTGGCAAGCCCCCCCTAGTTCTGATTTCTGGCGACCCTTTTCTTCAGCCCATCCCTGACGAGCTGCGCTCTGCCGCCAGGAAGC
>JAAXQG010000150.1 GCA_012974445.1 Desulfuromonadales bacterium | reverse complement strand
GGTTGGGGATGAGCCGGTGCCGGGATGGGTGGATGTGCGGGTACGGTTTCGACTCGAAGGCGTCAGCGCAGATGCTGCAGGGCCGGGGTGAATGCGGGGGCTGTATGGCGTTACACTGATTCTTGACAGGGGAACGGGCAGGGGATAGCATACGGAGTTTTTAGCTTGTCATTAACCCGCGCCCCGAGCCCGGAGAATCATTGAACAGAGAAGGAAGCAATATACCTATGAAGGACCGTCTGAAGCAGTCAGTCGAGGCCGCGCTGAAAAAATGTTATGCCGAGGGTTCACTGAGCTCCGGAGACATCCCCGAGATTGAATTTGAAATTCCCGCCCGGGCGGAGCATGGTGATTTTGCCACCAACCTGGCTCTGGGGATGGCCCGCGCCGAGAAGAAGGCTCCCCGCCAGATTGCCGAGGCGCTGGTAAAGGCCCTTGGCGAGGGGGACGGACTCTGGCGCAAGCTGGAGATCGCCGGCCCCGGGTTTATTAACTTTACCCTGGTCAAGAGCTGCTGGTTCAAGGTGCTGGATCAGATTGTCCAAGAGGGTGCGGCTTTCGGTCGCTCCAGCGTGGGCGGCGGCAAGAAGGTCCAGGTAGAGTTTGTCAGCGCCAACCCTACTGGGCCTCTGCACATAGGACATGGCCGGGGAGCAGTCACCGGCGACGTGGTTGCCACCCTCTATGAGGCTGTCGGTTTCGACGTTCAGCGCGAGTATTACATTAACGATGCGGGTAACCAGATGAACACCCTGGGGCGCTCGCTTTTTCTGCGTTACCGTCAGTGCCTTGGGCACAGCGTCGACTTCCCATCTGACTGCTATCAGGGGGAATACGTCCGAGATATCTCTGCGGAGGTTCTTGAAAAAGAGGGCCAGCGGTTTCTCGAGCTTCCCGAAGATGAAGCCATCGCCTGGTTTGCCCGCTACGGAGGCGATGCCATCCTCAGCGGCATTCGCCAAGACCTGGAGCAGTTCGGGGTGAGCCATGATCACTGGTTCAGCGAACAGGGGCTTTATGATCGCGGTGAGGTCCAGGGGGGGATCGATTTTCTGAAGCAGCGCGGTCAGCTTTACGACAGCGAGGGGGCGCTCTGGTTCAAAACCACCCGTTACGGTGACGACAAGGATCGGGTGCTTGTGCGTTCCAATGGCGCTACCACTTATTTCGCCTCGGATATCGCTTATCACAAGGATAAGTTCGATCGGGGCTTCGACCTGGTTGTGGATGTCTGGGGTGCCGATCACCACGGCTATGTCCCCCGCATGAAGGCGGCCTTTCAGGGGCTGGGGCGCAGCGCCGAGGATCTGCAGGTTATACTGGTTCAGCTTGTGAATCTGCTGCGCGGTGGCGAGCAGGTGGCCATGAGTACCCGCAGCGGTGAATTTGTCACCCTGCGCGAGGTGGTTGAAGAGGTTGGGCGCGATGCCTGCCGTTTCTTCTTCCTGATGCGCCGTACCGACAGCCAGCTCGATTTCGACCTGGAGCTGGCCAAGCAGCAGTCCTCGGATAACCCCGTTTACTATGTGCAGTATGCTCATGCTCGGGTCTGCAGCATCAACCGCAATGCCCGGGATGCCGGAGTGGAGCTGCCCGTAGCGGGAGGCGTTGATTTCGATGCTCTTGAGTTGGATGAGGAGCTCGCTCTAGCCAAGCTTCTTTCGCGCTATCCCGAGACACTGGAGGGGGCGGCTCTGCAGTGTGAGCCCCACCGCCTCGTCTTCTATCTGCAGGATCTCGCGTCCCGTTTCCACACCTACTACAACCGTGAACGTGTTCTGGTTGATGATCCCCGTACGAGCGCGGCCCGCCTCTATCTGGTGAACTGCGTTCGGCAGGTGTTGGCCGATGCCCTGGGACTGCTGGGCGTTTCTGCTCCGGAGAAAATGTAAGTAAGAAAGGGAGGGCCTCATGGTTCACGCGGGTACATCGAGAGTTCAGCGTCGCAAAGAGAAAAGAAGGGCCGTTATGGTTCTGGGATTGCTCCTGGTGGTCTCTCTGGTGAGCTTTTCCTTCGGCGTTATGGTTGGAAAGAGTGGCTCCGCTCAGCCGATGGCGGTTGTCGCTCCTGCTGCAGTTGCGCCCTCTGCGTCAGCGGCCCAGGTAGTTAATGAGGTTCGTAACGCAGTTAAGCAGGCACGGCAGCCGGTTGGGCCCCGGCCCGTTGCCCAAGCAGCGGCTGAGGTTTCCCCGAAGGCTGTAGAGCCGATTTTGCCCCCGGTTGAGCTGCCCGGGACTCCCGAGGTCTCTGAGGCGAAAGAAGTTGCTGAGCCCCCTGCGGCTGCCGCGCCTCAGAAGGCAGAGTTGACCTTTTATGAGACATTGTCCAAAAACGAACCTCTTCCACTGGGGGCAGGGCTGAACCCGGGGTTGAAAGGGAAGACTTCAGCTCCCGCCCGAACTGCGGCAGCCGCTCCCGTTGAGGCAGCAGCCGCTTCGGCTGCTGAAGTCGTAGCTGAGAAAGCGCCAATGCCCACTGCCGCTTCGGAGGGCAGGTTTGTGGTTCAGGTTGCTTCGTTCAAGGCCCAGGCCGATGCCCAGCGACTTGAAGTGAGACTGCAGGCTGCCGGATATCCCGCATTTACTGAGACGGCAACTCTTGGGGAGAAGGGCACCTGGTACAGGGTGCGCATAGGCCCTTATGCGGATTCCGCCTCCGCCCAGCAGGTGGTCGAGGGAGTTAAGGCCCGTGAGAAGTTGTCAGCGTTCATGACTCAGCGGTAGAATTGGGTTTTTTCAGTTTATATTTTGCCCTTCCCGCGCTGCCGAGTCATTTTGTTGTTTTCAAGCTACTGTTTTTACAGCGGTAATTTTAGATGCTCGGGCGAGCGGCTTTGTCGAAATATTCCTCTTGACAATGGGGGCGCTTAGAGTTAGATTCTGCGTCGCTTTGACGCGGGGTGGAGCAGTCTGGTAGCTCGTCGGGCTCATAACCCGAAGGTCGGAGGTTCGAATCCTTCCCCCGCAACCAAATCAATATTCCTTCCTCTGGGAGGTTGTTAAAGTTTGGCGGTATAGCTCAGTTGGTTAGAGCATGCGGCTCATATCCGCAGTGTCCGGAGTTCGAATCTCTGTACCGCCACCATTTAAGGGCCCTTTCCGCAGAGCGGAGAGGGCCCTTTTTTCGTTTTATCTGGAGCTTTCGATGGAAAAGCGCTTTGAATCACTTTTGCGGGCCCGGGGTCTTCTGCGTGCTGGCGACTCTGTTCTGGTTGCTGTCTCCGGTGGCGCTGACTCTGTTGCGCTGCTTTGTCTGTTGCTTGGGCTTCGTGAGCGCTGGGGGCTTAGCATCGCAGTGGCTCATATGGACCATGGCCTCAGGGCTCAAAGCGCTGGGGATAGTGATTTCGTCCGGGATCTCTGTTTGCGCTTCGAGGTTCCCTTTCATGTCAGGGAGATTTCGATCCCCGATCTCCATCGGCCCGGCCTGGGCGGGGTGGAGGCTTTGGCTAGGGCAGAGCGTCGCCGGTTTTTGTTTGATCTGGCGCATCAGCAGGGCTGCTCTTGTATCGCCCTGGGGCATCATCGGGATGATCAGGCCGAGACCGTGGTGCATCGCCTCCTGCGAGGTAGTGGAGCCTCGGGGCTGGCTGCTATGCGTCCCCGCTCTGGTTTGTTGATTCGCCCCCTGCTCGAGTTCGGGCGTAGCGAAATCCGCCAGTATCTGGCCTCTAAGGGGGAGTCATTCGTGGAGGATGAGAGTAACCGGGATCTGCGTTTTACTCGTAACCGGATTCGCCATGAGCTCCTTCCACTGCTTCGTGACTATAATCCCCGCATCGACATCCATCTGTCCGCTTTGGCTGATCGGTTAGGGGTTGAGGAGGATTTTTGGCAGCAGCAGGTCGACGCCTGGCTTGAGAAGTCTGGCTGCGCTGCCGAGGGGGGGCTCGGACTGGATGTGGCGGCTCTGCTGGAGTTGCACATGGCGCTCAGGCTCAGGGTTCTGCGTGAGTCGCTGCGAAGAGTGCGCGGATCGCTCTCTGGAATTGAGGCTGTCCATCTGGATTCGGTGGCGCTGCGGCTTGAGGCGCGGGGCGACTGGTCGATGGATCTGCCCGCTTCGGTTGTGCTTCGTAGCGGAGGGCAGCTTCTTGTTTTGCGCCAGATTCCGGCGCTTCAGAGGCTTGAGCCTCTGGTGATGGATGCCGAGGGGCTCTATGAGCTTAGCTCGGGTGAGTGGCTTAGATTATCTCTGGAACATGCGCCTGGCGCGAAAGGGGGGCAGTTTGCGGAGTTTGATGCCGGAAGCTGCTTTTTGCCCTTCAGGGTAAGGGGGCGGGTTCCCGGTGATCGCCTTCGACCCAGCGGTATGATGGGGCACAAGTCCCTCAAGGATCTGCTCATCGAGCAGCGAGTCCCTCGTTATCGGCGTGATCTGGTTCCTCTGGTATGCTTCGGTGAAGAACTGCTCTGGGTGGCCGGTGTCAGGCGCTGTGAGGGGTACTGGCCGAAAGCCGGGGCAGGGGTCTGGCGCCTCGAACTTGTGGCGTCTGCAAAGACCTAAAGTCACTTGTTAAAACAGGTTCCTTGTGTTAGTTTTCGTGGAATTTTATCTGCTGATCTGGCCGCTTTCATGGGCTTTTCACCGGAACCAACAGTAATTCGGGGGAAAATGTGAAACCATTCTATAAAAATCTCGCTCTCTGGCTTGTCATCTGCTTGATGATGATTCTGCTTTTCAACATGATGTCCAAACCTCAGGGTGATTCGACGCAGGTTGATTACACCAGTTTCTATTCCTCTGTCGAGGCCGATGAGGTAGCCGAGGTCAATATCCAAGGACGCAATATCAGCGGGAAGTATAAGGACGGCGCAAGTTTCCGGACCTACGCTCCTGCCGATCCTGATCTCATCGCTACGCTGCGCGAAATCGGAGTGAAAATTCAGGCTCAGCCCGAAGAGGACCGGGGTTTTCTCTTTACCCTGCTGGTGTCCTGGGGGCCGATCCTGCTGCTGATTGGCGTCTGGATTTTCTTCATGCGTCAGATGCAGTCCGGCGGGGGAAAGGCGATGAGTTTCGGCAAGAGCCGTGCAAAGTTGCTGACCGATTCTCAGGACCGTGTGACTTTTGAAGATGTGGCCGGAATTGACGAGGCCAAGGAGGAACTCCAGGAGATCGTTGAGTTCCTGAAGGATCCAAAAAAATTCAGCCGTCTCGGAGGGCGTATCCCCAAGGGGGCTCTGCTCATCGGATCTCCCGGTACGGGAAAAACCCTTCTTGCCCGCGCCATCGCCGGTGAGGCAGGTGTGCCTTTTTTCTCTATCTCCGGCTCTGATTTTGTCGAGATGTTTGTGGGCGTAGGGGCCAGCCGCGTACGTGATCTTTTTGTTCAGGGTAAGAAGAATGCGCCCTGCATAATTTTTATCGATGAGATTGACGCCGTTGGTCGTCATCGTGGTGCCGGCATGGGTGGCGGTCATGATGAGCGGGAGCAGACGCTCAACCAGCTGCTGGTTGAGATGGATGGCTTCGAGTCTAACGAGGGGGTTATTCTGATCTCTGCCACCAACCGTCCCGACGTGCTTGATCCTGCACTGCTTCGTCCCGGTCGTTTCGACCGTCAGGTTGTGGTGCCCCGTCCTGACATCAAGGGGCGCGCTCAGATTCTCAAGGTTCATTCTGCCAAGGTTCCTCTGGATGAAGCTGTGGATCTCAGTGTGATCGCCAAGGGGACACCCGGGTTCTCCGGTGCTGACCTGGCCAACCTGGTCAACGAGGCGGCTCTTCTTGCGGCTCGTCGTGACAAGCAGAAGGTGGATATTGATGATCTGGAAACGGCCAAGGACAAGGTAATGATGGGGGCCGAGCGCCGATCCATGGTTATTACTGAAAAAGAAAAGAAAACCACGGCTTATCACGAGGCCGGGCATGCACTGGTCGGGATGTTTATCCCGGAGGCCGATCCCGTCCACAAGGTTTCCATCATTCCGCGGGGCCGTGCGCTGGGGGTCACCATGTACCTGCCCGAGGAAGAAAAATACAATGAATCCCGCGACGGGCTCAACGCCCGGATCTGTACCCTGTTGGGGGGACGTGTGGCCGAAGAGCTGGCTCTGGGAGGGATGACCACCGGAGCGAGTAACGATATCGAGCGTGCCACAGAAATCGCCCGCAAGATGGTTTGCGAGTGGGGCATGAGCGACAAGATGGGGCCACTGTCCTTTGGCGAGAAAGAAGGGGAAGTCTTTCTGGGCCGGGATATGGGGCATATGAAAAACTTCAGCGAACAGACCGCCAAAGAGATCGATGCGGAGATTCGTCGGATCGTAACCGAGAGTTACGATCGTACCCACACCATTGTCGCCGCCCATATGGAAGGGTTGACCCGTCTGGCTGAGGCTCTGCTTGAGAAGGAGACCCTCGATGGTGTTGAGGTCAGGGCGCTGGTCAATGGCGAAGAGCTTCCCGATAAATCTAAGGATGAGACCGACGGTCATTCATCGGCTGAAGGCTCCGATATCTCACCTGCCCCTGAGTCCTGCGTCGAGGATCGGGTTAGCTTGGAAAAGTAATGAACGCGAAGTCCAGCAGCACCGGGACTTTTCTGCAGGGACGTGCTTGTCGCATTGATCTGTCCGTCCCCAGGGTCATGGGGATTTTGAATCTGACCCCCGATTCTTTTTATGACGGGGGGCGCCATGCCGGGGTGGACCTTGCCCTGCGTCAGGCCGCTCAGATGGTGGAAGAGGGCGCAGATCTCCTTGATCTGGGGGGAGAAAGCACCCGTCCTGGAGCTTTGGCGGTCAGTGCCGAAGAAGAGCTGGAGCGCGTTGTTCCTGTGGTTCGAGCCCTTCGCCGGGAGCTGGATATTCCTCTTTCCATCGACACCACAAAGAGTTCTGTTGCCGAGGCGGCGCTGGCCGAGGGCGCCCACTTTATTAACGATGTCAGCGCCATGGAGTTTGATCCCGCCATGGCGGCTGTGATCGCCGGGGCTGGCGCTGGTGTTTTTCTCATGCATACCCGGGGAACCCCCGAGACGATGCAGCATGACATTCGTTACCGGGATCTGATCGCAGAGGTCATGGGTTACCTCGAGCTTGGGGCGCGAAGGGCTCTCGATGCGGGAATAGGCACCGAAAGTATCTGTCTTGATCCGGGCATAGGCTTTGGAAAGAGCCTTGAGGGGAATCTAGCGATACTCCGGAATCTCAGCCGTCTTGGCGCTCTGGGGTACCCCCTTTTGCTGGGGACATCCCGCAAGAGTTTTATCGGTAAAATTCTCGGTCTGGACGACCCGCAGGACCGGCTTTTTGGCTCCGTTTCTACCGTTGCGCTGGCCGTAGCGCAGGGAACGAAGATTTTTCGTGTTCATGACGTTCGTGCAACCCGTGAGGCTGCCCTCATGGCTGCAGCCGTCTGTCATTGCTGACCCTTTTTTTTCATGTTCTCTACTGCGCTGAGGCGAAGGCATGCTCGACGTCCTTCAAAATCTAAGATGGCTCGATTTTCTCGACATTGCCATCGTCGCCTTTATCCTCTACCGGATCATCCTGCTGATCAAGGGGACCCGTGCCGTCCAGATGCTGCTGGGGCTGGCGGTTATTCTTATCGTCTTTGTCGCCTCCCAGGTCGGTGGGCTCTTTACCCTGCACTGGCTTCTCGATAATTTTCTCTCTTCCATCATTTTAGTGGTCGTCGTCATCTTTCAGAATGACATACGGCGTGCCCTGATGCACGTGGGGCGCAATCCATTTTTTGCCGACCTCTCCTATCGTGAGGAGAGCGAAGTCATTGATGAGCTGGTAAAAGCCTGCATCACCATGAGTGCCCGGCGTATCGGCGCACTCATCGTTATCGAGCGCGAGACGGGAATCAAAGAGTTTCTCGAATCGGCCACCGAGATCGATGCCAAGGTCTCCGCTGACCTGATTGTTTCCATCTTCCTTCCTACCTCTCCGATCCACGACGGTGCACTTGTCATCCAGCAGGGGCGCCTGAAGATGGCCGGTTGTTTTCTGCCCATTTCTCAGGATCCTGGAATCAGTAAGGCACTGGGAACCCGCCACCGTGCTGCCATCGGATTGACCGAAATGGTGGATGCCGTGGCCATTGTCGTTTCTGAAGAGACGGGTGGGATCTCCTTTGTTGTCGGTGGTCGTCTGACCCGTGATCTGGAGCAGGCTGCCCTGACCCGGATTCTCCAACGCCTTTTGGCACCGTCTAAAACCCGCAGGAAAGGCGCTAGGAGCTGAATATGTTCGGTGCGCTGGTGAAAAACTGGGGCCTTAAGCTACTGTCGCTGATCCTGGCCACCCTGCTTTGGGTTTTTGTGGTGGGGGAGCAACAGTCCGAGGTGGGCTACACCGTTCCTCTGGAGCTTAAATCCATACCTTCAGGACTCATGGTCGCCAATGAGGTTCCCAGCCTCGTGGATGTGCGCATTGTGGGCCCTCGTACCCTGCTGATGAACCTCAGTCCCAAGAACGTGGGGATCACCGTGGATCTGGGGGATCTGGAGGCGGGACTGACCAGTTTCAAGCGTCTGGATGAACGGCTCAATATCCCCAGTGGTCTCAAGGTCACTCGTCTGTCACCCTCTTATGTGGACGTGAAGCTGGAGCGGGTTCGGACCCGGATGGTTCCGGTCCGGGTCGTGCTGCGTGGCGAGGCCGATGAGGGGCATCAGCTCGGGCAGGTCCGGGCCAGTCCTGCACGGGTGGAGATCGAGGGTGCCGAGAGTGAAATCAAGGCGGTCAACGAGGTTGCCACGGAGGAAATCGACATTCAGAGCCTGCGCGAGAGTTTCTCCCAGATGGTACCTCTTGATTACAAGGGGACCTATACCCGGTTGACAAAAGAACAGGTGGTTGAGGTGAAAGTTGAGATTATACCTCCCTCGCCTCCGCCTGAAGAACTTGAACCGGAGCTTCGCCCCTCCGAAAGCAAAACGAATGGGAACTCAATTCAATGAAGCAACTTTTTGGTACCGACGGCGTCCGTGGTGTTGCCAACATGCACCCTATGACCACCGAGATGGCGATGCAGCTGGGGCGCGCCGCCGCCTATATCTTCAAGCGTGATCGCAGCCGGCGTCATCGCATCATCATCGGCAAGGACACCCGCCTTTCGGGCTACATGATCGAAAATGCCCTGGTAGCCGGAATCTGTTCCATGGGGGT
The DNA here is from genome assembly GCA_012974445.1 of Desulfuromonadales bacterium. GTDB lineage: Bacteria > Desulfobacterota > Desulfuromonadia > Desulfuromonadales > JAAXQG01 > JAAXQG01. Next base: position 26,101 of record JAAXQG010000150.1, on the reverse strand, counting down.
GGATGTGCTTCTGGTAGGGCCCTTGCCTACGCCGGGAATCGCCTTTCTGACCACCTCCATGAGGGCTGACGCCGGAGTGGTTATCTCCGCCTCGCACAACCCTTATCAGGATAACGGCATCAAGTTCTTCTCCCGTGATGGTTACAAGCTTCCCGACGAGACGGAGTTGATGATCGAGGATCTGATCTTCTCCAAGAAGATCGATTCTCTTCGTCCCATCGCCTCGCAAGTCGGAAAGGCATTCCGCATCGATGATGCCGGAGGGCGCTACATCATGTTCCTGAAGCACTCCTTCCCCAAGGATCTGGATCTCAACGGTCTTCGTATCGTTCTGGACTGCGCCAACGGAGCCGCCTATAAGGTCGCCCCCATGGTGTTGCGGGAGCTCGGGGCCGAGGTCATCACCACGGGCGATACCCCCAATGGCATCAATATCAACGCCGGGTGCGGCTCCATGCATCCCGAGGTTATGAGCGAGCTGGTCAAGAAGCATGAGGCGCACCTGGGTATCGCCCTGGACGGCGACGCTGATCGGGTCATTTTTGTCGACGAGTTCGGCAATTCTGTCGACGGCGACCAGATCATGGCCATCTGTGCCACCCACATGCTCAAGGAAGGCACACTGGCCAACAAGACGCTGGTGGCCACGGTCATGAGCAACATGGGGCTGGATATCGCCATCAAAAAGGCTGGCGGCAAGGTCGTCAAGACCGATGTGGGGGACCGCTACGTGATGGAGGAGATGCGCCGGGGGGGGTACAATCTCGGTGGTGAGCAGTCCGGCCACATGATTTTCAGCGATCACAACACGACGGGTGACGGCATGGTCTCGGCCCTTCAGGTCCTTGCCATCATTCAGCGCAGCGGTCGCAGACTCTCAGAGCTGGCCTCCGTCATGATTCCCCTGCCGCAGGTTCTGGTCAATGTGAGGGTTCGCGAGCGCAGGGCTATCGAGGAGATTCCCGCCATCGCCGCTGTGATCCGGGCCGTTGAGGAAAAACTCGGTGAAACCGGACGGGTGCTGATTCGCTTTTCGGGAACCGAGCCGCTGCTGCGCATCATGATCGAGGGGCAGGACAAGTATCAGATCAACGACTTGGCACAGGAAATTGCCAAGGCGGTTCAGCAGGAAATGGGAGAAATAAAGTAGATGTCGAAGATGCGTGTTACCCTCGGAGTGAATGTCGATCATGTGGCCACGGTCCGTCAGGCCCGCGGAACCACTGAGCCCGACCCGGTGACCGGTGCGGCTCTGGCTGAGCTGGCCGGAGCCGATGGAATCACCGTCCACCTGCGTGAGGATCGTCGTCACATTCAGGATCGTGACGTGGAAATTCTCCGCCAGACGGTGCAGACTCGGTTGAATCTTGAGATGGCCGCCACCGACGAAATGGTGGCCATCGCCTGTCGTATCCTCCCCCATATGGTGACCCTGGTTCCTGAGAAGCGCGAAGAGCTGACCACCGAGGGAGGGCTGGATGTTCTGGGCACAGGGCGTCTGGCGGCGGACATCGCCCGGCTCAAGGATGCCGGTATTCTGGTCAGCCTGTTCGTCGATCCCGACGAGTCTCAAATCCGCGCCAGCGCCGAGGCCGGGGCCGACTATATCGAGATCCACACGGGCAACTATGCCGAAGCATCGGCCCCGGCGCAAAGAACTCTCGAGCTCGAGCGGATTCGCCGTGGTCTGGAGGTTGCCCGCACTGGCGGCCTGGGTGTTAACGCGGGGCACGGACTCAATTATCAGAATGTTTCGCCCATCGCCGCACTCGAGGGGATCGAGGAGCTCAACATCGGCCATAGCATCATTGCCCGTGCCGTGCTGGTGGGCATGGAGCGGGCCGTTTCCGAGATGGTCCAGCTCATTCGGGAGGCCTGATAATCGTGGGAGCCATTCTTGGCCTGGGCGTTGATCTGTGTCGAACTCCACGTTTTCGAACTATGCTGGAGCAGGGCAAGATGGCGGTGATCGAACGTCTCTTCACCGCCGAAGAGAGGCGCTATTGCCTTGCGAAGAAGGATGGGGCCCCCCATCTGGCCGCTCGTTTCGCCGCCAAGGAGGCCTTCCTGAAGAGCCTCGGGCTTGGACTTAGATCTGGCATGAGCTGGCAGGATCTCGAGGTCCTGCGCAACGAGCTCGGAGCGCCTTCCCTGAAAATTAGCGGTCGGGCCGGGCAAATTGCCGATGAACGGGGCGTTTGCCAGGTCCATCTCTCTTACAGTCATGACGGCGATTATGCCACGGCAACGGTGATTCTGGAGGGGCCATGAAGTTGGTGGGCGCAGAGCGGATGCGGGAAATCGACCGCAGAGCCATCGAAGAGTTGGGTATTCCCGGTATCGTTCTGATGGAAAATGCCGGACGATCTGCCGCCCAAATGCTGGAGCGCGAATATGCCGCACTTTTTCCCGGCCCCCTGCTGGTGCTCTGTGGCAAGGGAAACAACGGTGGGGATGGGTATGTTCTTGCCCGCTCTCTTCGTGACCGGGGCTGGAACGTTCGCGTCCTGGCTCTGGCCCGCCGGGATGAAATCGGTGGGGACGCTGCCTTGCACTGGGATATCCTCGCCGCTTCGTCTGCCCCCCCTGAATTTATTCCTTCGAAAGAGGTGCTCGCCGAAGAATTCAAGTCGGAGAGTTTTTGTCTGCTGGTCGATGCTCTGCTGGGGACCGGCTCAAAAGGAGCTCCCCGAGGCTTGCTTGCCGAGGCGATCAAGCTTCTCAATGCCCATCCGGCCCCGGTACTCAGTCTGGATATCCCCTCCGGGGTAGATTCCGACACGGGCGCGGTGGAGGGCGAAGCGGTCCGGGCTGAGCTGACCGGTACCTTTGCTCTGGCCAAGATTGGTCTGGCCAATTCCCCCGGCCATGAATTCGCCGGCCGCATTGAACTGCTCGATATCGGCCTGCCGACTCTTCTGACTGCTGGACCGGGGGAGGCGACCCTGGTCGATGAGGCTATCGCCTCGACCCTCCTGCCTGCGCGCCCCTCCTGTGGTCACAAGGGGACCTTCGGTCACCTTCTAGTGCTGGCTGGTGCCCCTGGGACTCCCGGTGCCGCCGCCCTGTGCAGTGCCGCTGGACTGCGTGGTGGCGCGGGGTTGGTGACCCTGGCCTCTGACCCCCATACTGCAAGCTGCGTCCATGCCAGTTTTGTCGAGGTCATGACGACGCTCCTTCCCGAGGCCAGCGCCCCGGAAGTCGAGCGTACCGAGGCACTCAAGCACATACTGCTGGGCAAGCGGGCACTGGTCGCTGGACCCGGGATGGGTGTCTCGACACAGGCGCAAGAGATGCTTCGTAGTGTTTTGCTGCACAGTCCGCTTCCGATGGTTCTGGATGCCGATGCCCTGAATCTGCTTTGCGCCCATACTGATCTGCTGGAGCTGTTGCCGCCGCAGCGCTGCGTACTGACCCCCCATCCCGGTGAGATGGCGCGGCTGCTCGGCATGGACGTTGCCCAGGTTCAGGGCCGAAGGCTTGAGCTTGCCCGGGAATTTGCCATCCGTCATCGTTCGGTGGTGGTGCTCAAGGGCGCGCGCACAGTGATCGCCTCGCCAGATGGTAGACTCTATATCAACTCCAGCGGTAACGTCGGGATGGCCACCGCCGGTAGTGGCGATGTACTCAGTGGGCTCATCGGCGCCCTGCTCTGTCAGGGGTTATCTCCTTTGCGCAGCGCCGTTCTTGGTGTCTTTGTCCATGGACTGGCCGGTGATCTTGTCGCTGGCAGTCAGGGGGAGGCGGGAATGATGGCCGGGGATCTGCTCTCCCAGCTGCCTGCGGCTCGACTTAAACTTTCAACAAGGGAGGATTCCAGATGCTAAAAGCCAGAGATATCATGACCGCCAGGGTGCACAGCGTCACCGTCGAGACCTCCGTAGAGGAGCTTGCAAAGTTTTTCGTAGAAACCGGGGTCAATGCTTTTCCCGTCGTGGACTCGCAGGGACGTCTGGAAGGGATCGTGACCGAGACGGATCTGGTCGAGCAGGACAAACCTCTGCATATTCCCACCGTGATATCTATTTTTGATTGGGTGATCTATCTGGACCGCGAGAAGGACTTCGAGGCTCAGGTCCAAAAGATCTCTGCCCGTACCGTCGGTGAAATTTGCTCCCGCGATGTTCTGAGCTGCTCGCCCGATACCCCGGTTTCCGAACTGGCCAGCCTGATGGTGGACCGAGGTGCGCACCTGATCCCGGTGCTGTCGAAGGAGAAGGTCGTCGGTGTTGTGGCTCGTCTCGATATCATTCGCAGTATGGGGGCCAAGGGGTGAACCCATGGTCGGTCACAACCCGCAGCGCCGCCCAGACCGGCTCTCTTGGGCGCCTGCTGGGCGAGCTGCTGAGCGACGGGCAGATCATTCTGCTGTGCGGTGATCTCGGCAGTGGAAAGACCTGTTTTTCCCAGGGGGTTGCCCGGGGTCTCGGTCTGGCTGAGGATGTCGCCATCACCAGCCCTTCCTACACCCTGATGAACCAGTATTCGGCCCGTCTGGAGCTGCATCATTTTGATCTTTACCGTCTTTGCGACCCGGACGAACTTGTCGAACTCGGGTTTGATCATTATCTCGGTGGAGCAGGGGTGAGCATCGTGGAGTGGGCCGATCGTTTTGAGCTCTCCTTATGCGAGTCTCTGACCATCCGGCTCTCGACCCTTAATGCCGATGAGCGGCAGCTGCTCTTTGAGGCCCAGGGGGCTGAGCACGCAGCGCTGCTTGATGAACTCTCTCGGCGATGGACCTGAGGAGGCCTCTTAAATGATCGAATACGATATCGCCGTTATCGGCGCCGGCCCCGGTGGCTATGTCGCCGCGATCCGCGGTGCTCAGCAGGGGGCCCGGGTCTGTCTGATTGAAAAGGATTCTGTCGGCGGTACCTGTCTGAACCGGGGATGCATCCCCACCAAGGCCTTGCACGCCACGGCCTCCATGCTGAGGTCTCTCCAGCATAGTGCCGATCACGGCATTGAGGTGGGTGAGGTCCGTTTCGATTTCTCTCGGGCCATGCAGCGCAAGGACGCCGTGGTCAGTAAACTGGTTGGCGGCATTGAGCAACTGCTCAAGGCACACGGTGTCGAGGTCTTCCGGGGGGAGGCCTCCTTGGAGGGGCAGGGGCGCATTCGGCTGCGCCGCCCTGATTTCGTCGGTCATCTCAAGGCCCGATCCATTATCCTGGCCACAGGCTCCTCGGCGCTGCGTCCTGAGGCGCTTCTCCCCGATGGGGAAAATATTTTGACCAGTGATGAAATCCTTGATATGAAGGATCTCCCCAAGCATCTCCTGGTCATCGGGGGGGGGTACATCGGTTGTGAATTCGCCGGGATCTTCGCCGCCTTTGGCACAAGGGTGACCCTGGTAGAGCAGCTTCCCGGCATTCTCGGGCGAAGTGATCGCCAGACGGTGCGCGAGGTGGAGCGTTCCTTCAAGGATGCGGGGATAGAAATTCATACCGGGACCTCGGTGGAGGCTCTGGATCGCGCCGCAACTGTTGTTCGCGTACGCCTCTCCGGCGGTCAGCAGATCGAAGTCGACAAGGTTCTGGTGGCTATCGGTCGCATTCCCAACAGCGCCGGCCTGGGCCTTGAAGCGGCGGGAGTCCGCACCGATGAGCGCGGCGCGGTGCTGGTCGATGAGGCGCTACGCACCTCTTGCGAGGGGGTCTACGCCATCGGCGATGTCACCGGCGGCATTCAGCTGGCACATGTGGCCTCCTATCAGGCCTCGGTTGCCGTGGCCAATGCTCTGGGGGGGAGCCGCACCGTGGATTACGATCTGGTCCCCAGTGCCGTTTTTACCTTTCCGGAGCTGGCCGAAGTGGGACTGAGCGAGGCGGCCGCCAGGGAAAAGGGGATCGAGGTCGAGATCGGTCGTTTTTCTTACCAGGCATCGAGCAAGGCGCTCTGTCTCGGCGAAGCTCGGGGCTTGGTCAAGATAGTGGCATCGAAGAAGGACGGAACCCTGTTGGGCGCATCTATCGCCGGAGCCGAGGCCTCCACCCTGATTGCCGAGATCACCGTCGCCATTGCCGGTGGACTCTCTGCCCAGGCTCTGGCCGATACTATTCACGCCCACCCCACACTTCCCGAGCTGCTCATGGAGGCAGCCGAAGATGTTGAGGGCAAGGCGGTTCATAAGGTCGGGCGCAGGCGCCCGGTAAAGTAACAGTCAGTCGTCAGCTTTATTGGACGAAGGAGGATTGGAAAGAACTATGGCCCTTGTGGTGCAGAAGTACGGAGGAACCTCGGTCGGTTCCATTGAAAGAATCCAGAATGTTGCCCGTCGTGTCGCCAAGGCGTACGACGAAGGCAATGACATAGTGGTGGTGCTCTCGGCTATGTCCGGGGAGACCAACAAACTGGTGGCACTGGCCAATGAGATCTGTGAATTTCCCAGTGAGCGTGAGTACGATGTTCTGGTCTCCACCGGGGAGCAGGTGACCATCGCGCTGCTTTCCATGTGTCTGCAGTCCATGGGGTACAAGGCCAAGAGCTATACTGCGGCCCAGATCCCCATCCGGACCGACAGCGCCCACACCAGGGCTCGTATCTCCAGTATCGATGATCAAAGGGTCCGTGAAGACCTGCGCAATGGCACCATCATCGTGGTGCCTGGCTTTCAGGGGGTTGATCCTGAGGGGAATCTCACGACGCTAGGGCGCGGAGGCTCCGATACTTCCGCCGTGGCGGTGGCTGCTGCCCTCAAGGCCGATGTCTGTGAGATCTTTACCGATGTGGACGGGGTCTATACCACTGACCCCCGCATCGTTCCCGAGGCGTCCAAGATCGAGAAGATTTCCTACGATGAGATGCTGGAGATGGCTTCTCTCGGGGCCAAAGTGCTTCAGATCCGCTCTGTTGAATTTGCCAAGAAATATGGCGTCGTGATTCACGTACGCTCCAGTTTTAACGATAATCCAGGAACCCTGGTGATGAAGGAGGATCCCGAGATGGAAGCCGTTCTGGTTGCAGGCGTAACCTACAATAAAGATGAAGCTAAAATTTCCGTTATGAGGGTTCCCGACAAGCCGGGTATCGCCGCCCAGCTCTTCACCTCCCTGTCGCAGTCCAACGTCACCGTCGACATGATTATTCAGAATGTCTCTCATGACGGTTTCACGGACATGACCTTCACCGTCCCCCACGGGGACTACAAGAAGGCCATGAAGATCGTGGAGGGTACGGCTACCGGGATCGGCGCCAGCGAGGTCAAGGGCGATGAGCATATCGCCAAGGTCTCCATCGTCGGGGTCGGTATGCGTTCTCATTCCGGTGTGGCCAGCCAGATGTTCGCCTGCCTCGCTCAGGAGGGGATCAACGTGCACATGATTTCCACATCCGAAATCAAGATCTCCTGTATCATCGACAGCAAGTACACGGAGCTGGCTGTTCGGGTGCTTCATGAGTCCTTTGGACTCTCCGGTGAGGACGTTCAGCAGGAAACGCTGTAAAAAAGTGGGCGACCGGCAACGGCCGCCCTTTTTTTGTAATGTGATGGAAGGGCAAAACAACGATGAGCCAGATCAAGCTGTACGATACAACCTTGAGAGACGGAACCCAGGCCGAGGATATCTCTTTTCAGGTCTCGGATAAGGTGCGCATCGCCCAGAAGCTAGACGAGCTTGGCGTGCACTACATCGAAGGCGGATGGCCCGGTTCCAATCCCAAGGACATCATGTTTTTCGAGGAGATTCGCAAGGTTTCTCTTCGCCAGGCCAAGATCGCTGCTTTCGGCTCCACCCGTCGGGCCAAGGTGACCCCGGAGGAAGATGGGAATCTCCAGACCCTGATCGCCGCGCGTCCCGATGTGGTGACCATCTTCGGCAAGACCTGGGATTTTCATGTCCACGAGGCGCTGCGCATCTCTCTGGACGAAAATGAAGAGCTGATCCAGGACTCGCTGGCACACCTTAAAAAACACATTGCCGAGGTCGTCTACGACGCCGAACATTTCTTCGACGGTTACAAGGCCAATCCCGAATATGCCTTGCGTACCCTGCGGGCCGCAGAGGCTGGCGGGGCCGATTGTATCGTGCTGTGCGACACCAACGGCGGAACTCTTCCCTACGAGATACCCGCCATTCTGGAGAAGGTTCGCGAGGCGGTGTCGGTACCCCTGGGGATTCACACCCACAACGACAGTGAGTGCGCCGTGGCCAATACCCTGATCGCCGTGGCTCATGGGGTCGTTCATGTGCAGGGAACGATCAACGGTTTCGGAGAGCGTTGCGGCAATGCCAACCTATGCTCCATCATTCCGGCGCTTCAGCTTAAAATGGGGCATGAGGTAATCTCGCCAAAGCAGCTTCAGCGCCTGCGCGAGTTTTCGCGTCAGGTCTATGAGCTGGCTAACCTTGTTCCCAACAAGCATCAGGCCTACGTGGGCAACTCGGCTTTTGCCCACAAGGGGGGAGTCCATGTCTCAGCCATCCAGCGCCATCCCGAGACCTACGAGCACATCCGCCCCGAGACGGTTGGCAATGTGACCCGTATCCTTGTCTCCGATCTCTCGGGCCGGTCCAACATCCTGGCAAAGGCCGAGCAGTTCAACATCGACATCGATAGCAAAGACCCTGTGACCCTTGAGATTCTGGAGAGCATCAAGGCGATGGAAAATCAGGGATATCAGTTCGAGGGGGCCGAAGCCTCCTTCGAGCTGCTGATGCGAAGAGCTCTTGGCACCCTGCGCAACTACTTCAGCGTATTGGGCTTCCGGGTGATCGACAGTAAGCGCGAGGGAGATGAGATGCCCCTGTCCGAGGCGACGGTACAGGTCAAGGTTGGAGGTCGCATTGAACATACGGCTGCAGAAGGCAACGGTCCCGTCAACGCCCTGGACAACGCTTTGCGTAAAGCTCTGGAGAGCTTTTATCCTCAAATTCGCGAAGTGAAGCTTTTCGACTACAAGGTCAGGGTACTTCCTGCCGGAGACGGAACGGCATCGGTGACCCGGGTTCTGGTCGAGACGGGAGACAGCTCCTCAAGGTGGGGAACGGTGGGGGTTAACGCCAACATCATCGACGCCTCCTATCGGGCTTTGGTCGATGCGCTTCAGTACAAATTGCTCAAGGACGACGAGAGCTGACCCATGGGGCGGGGTAGGGGGGAAGCGCTTCTTCTGTGCCTGCTGCTCTTTATTTATCTGTTTCATCTTTATCAGGGGCTTCGCCGCGGCGGCGAGCCCCTGAACTTTTTGGTTCCGCAGCAAAGCGCCGACTGGGTCTATCTGGGAGAGGGTTTTGAAGAACCTGGAGCTCGCCATACAAATGACGCTTTCAAGGTTTTGCGCGCCAATTCCATGACGCACATACAGAACATCGCTGTCCCCCTTTCCAACTCCTTGAATTATAGCGAATTTCAGCCGGGAGCCCAGCTGGAACTCAAAGAAAATCAGCCTGGGGTTACTTCTCTGACGCAGAGTTGGATGCGTGCCCGGCACAGGATCATCTTGGGTATTGCGCTGGATCCTGACCGTATGAGTCCTGAAGACTGGTCGGCACTGCCCGGAATCGGGGAGAAGCTTGCTCGGAGGATTTATCTGGACCGTCAAAAAAATGGCGACTTTGGTTCCATTGATGCACTCCAGCGGGTTCCTGGGGTTGGAAAGATAAGTATCCAGCGGTGGCGGATCTTTTTTTAGCCGTCACTAAGGGCTGGATATTACTGGCCTATTGATGACGACTGGGGTCTTTTATTGTTTATTAGAGTTTTTTTCCTGCCCCATGGCACAACTCCTGAAATAGATATGAGGTAACAACGCAAATTGCTCGGCAGCCCGTTGCCTTATAATCTTGGAAAAGGAGATAGCAGCCATGAAATGTCCCAAGTGTAGAGGTCGGATGTATTCAGAGAAATTTTACGATTTCGTAAGATCCTACGAAGCATGGAGGTGCTGCTCCTGTGGTGAAATCCTCGATACGACGATTCTTGCCAACCGCGCACGTAACCACAATGTGTTTCTGGGGTGAGTGCTTTTTTAAAAAAATATCTTCAAGAGGGTCGGGTTATTCCCGGCCCTTTTTTTGTCTGAAGCTCAATTGTGGAAGCGAACTTGTTTTTGACTTCGGTCTTGCTACCCTTTGAACGCTGGAGGGTAAAACTGTATTGCGGAGGTTGAATCATGACATTGAAAAATGACTGTTTCCGACTCGGAGCATCAGAGCTTATGAGGATTTATAGAGATATGGTGCGCATTCGCGAATTTGAGGAGGCCTGTCCCGCTCTGTACAGTCAGGGGAAGATGGGCGGCTTTCTTCACCTCTACAGCGGGCAGGAAGCCGTTGGGGTTGGCGTTGCTCACGCCATGCACCGAGAAGATTTCATGGTGAGTGCCTATCGTGAGCACGGGTTGATACTTGCCAAGGGAACCCCCCCGGGGCCGGTTATGGCAGAGCTTTTCGGGAAGGTAACGGGGGTCAGTCGGGGCAAGGGGGGCTCCATGCATATGTTCGATGCGGAGCGTCGTTTCATGGGGGGATACGGAATCGTGGCTGGCCATCTACCTCTGGCGGTAGGTTTGGGCTTCTCCATCCTTTACCGGGAATCTGATGAGGTCGTTGTCTGTCTCTTCGGGGACGGAGCTACCAATCAGGGAGTTTTTCATGAGGCGATGAATATGGCTGCACTCTATAAGGTCCCCGTGGTGTTTGTCTGTGAGAACAACGGGTATGGCATAGGTACCAGCGTTGGCCGGGCAAGCTCGGTGGAGCAACTTTACAAAAAAAGTTGCGCCTACGAGACTCCAGGCTCAAGGGTCGACGGGATGAATGTACTCGAGGTCTACGACGCAGTGCGCCAGGCCATCAACAGAGCCCGGGAAGGAGCTGGCCCAAGTTATATTGAGGCCGTTACCTACCGCTTCCGGGGCCATTCCATTTCTGATCCGGGAACCTACAGGTCCGAGCAGGAACGCAAAATGTGGAAAGAGCGAGATCCGATTCCTAACTTTTCCCGCTGGCTCATCGATCAGGGGTATGCAGGGGAAGCCATAATCCAGGGGATTGTCGAAGAGGAAAGGGCGCTGATAGCCAAGGCGATCGAATTTGCGGAAAAGAGTCCCGATCCCGACCTGGAAGAGCTCTGGACCGATGTTTACGCCGATGCCTGAGGAGAGAATATTATGGCTGTGATGACCTGCCGAGAGGCGATTAATCAGGCGATCGTTGAAGAGATGGAGCGGGACTCTTCGGTATTTATTCTGGGCGAAGACGTCGGTCTCTACGAGGGGTCTTTCAAGGTTACCCGGGGGCTGCTCGCCCGATTCGGTGAGACGAGGGTGGTGGATACGCCCATTGCCGAGGCGGGAATTATCGGCATGGCCTGCGGTGCTGCCATGGGCGGGCTGCGCCCCATTGCCGAGATGATGACGGTGAATTTTGCCATTGTCGCCATGGACCAGATCATGAACAGCGTGGCCGTGGCCCGCTATATGTTCGGCGGCCAGGTCAGCGTGCCCATGGTAATCCGGGCCCCCGGAGGTGGAGGCAATCAGCTCGGTGCCCAGCATTCCCATTCCTTAGAGGCACTCTTTCTTCATTGCCCCGGAATTCGCGTCATCATGCCCTCGGTGCCAGCCGACGCCAAGGGGCTGCTCAAGAGTGCTATTCGCAGCGAAGACCCCGTACTCTTTCTGGAGCACGAGGGCCTCTACGCGGTCAAGGGGGAGGTGCCCGAGGGGGAGCATCTGGTCCCTCTGGGGGTTGCCCACATCAAGCGCAGAGGCTCTGATCTGACACTGATCAGTTTGTCGAAGATGGTCTATGTCTGTCTTGAGGCGGCCGAACGCCTGGCCGAAGAGGGGATCGAGGCTGAGGTGATCGATCTTCGAGGGCTTAATCCTCTGGATATGACGCTGGTTATGGAGTCTGTGGCCAGAACTGGACGGGCGCTGACCGTGGAGGAGAGTTGGCTGACGGGGGGCTGGGGAGGGGAAATCTGTGCACGGATAGTTGAGGATGGTTTTGATCTGCTTAAAAAACCGGTTCTGCGTCTAGGCGGCGCTGATGTTCCCATGCCCTACAACAGGATGCTGGAACAGGCCGCCATCCCCGGTGTTCAGGATGTGATTGCCCGCGCGAGGGAACTGTTCTGATCAAGACGATTTTTAAGGAGTCGGTGAAAAATGCCCATAGAGATTAGGATGCCCAAGTTGAGCGACACCATGGAAGAGGGAACGGTGCTCGCGTGGAAGGTCGGGGTCGGTGATCGGGTCAGTCGTGGTGATTTGATTGCGGAGGTCGAAACCGACAAGGCGGCCATGGAGATGGAGGCCTTTGAAGAAGGGGTCATGCTCGAACTCAGGGTTGAGGCGGGCTCTACCGTCCCCGTAGGGACAGTTATTGCTCTGCTGGGGGAGCAGGGCAGGGAGGCTCCGCGACAGAAGAGCGATCGGGAATCTCAGAGGGTTGAGGCACAGGTCGAGATACAGCCTGGCGATGAGGGGCGAACCGAAGTAGGGGGCCTTCTGAGCAGGGATGATCCGGATCAGAGAGCTGAGAGTTCATCGGAAGAAGATAAGAGCGCAGCTCTGAAGACAGAATCCGCTATGGGAATGAACCGTAAAATCTCTGCTTCGGCCTTAGAGCTTGCCCGTGAAGAAGGGGTTGATCCCCGACTTGTCCGCGGGACCGGACCCGGTGGCCGTGTGGGGCTCTCCGATGTGAAACTGGCTGTGCTCGAAGGTGGGAGAGAGATGCAGCGTCGGACATCTGTCGACCGGGGACGACGGGAGCGAAACCGCATGGCGATGGCAAAAAAGATGGCAGAGAGCTGGAAGTCAATCCCCCATTTTAATGTCAGTGTCCAGATTGACGCTGCGCTTCTGGAGCAAATCCACAAAAAAACAAGTCTCTCGATTAATACCCTGATAATTCTCGCCCTGTGCGGGGCGCTTCAGCAGCACCCAGAAGTCAATGCCCATATGAAGCAGGACGGCCCCGCGACGCAGAAACAGATCGGGCTCTGTATTGCTCTGGATACACCGGACGGCCTCTATAATCCCGTCCTTAAGGATTGTGCCCAACTGGGGGGGGGCGAGATCGAGGCCCGGGTAAAGGACCTTGCCGAGAAGGCCATACAGGGAGAACTCGCGACGGAGGACTTTCTGGGGGGAACCTTTACCCTTTCGAATCTGGGGATGATGGGAATTCACAGCTTTTCGGCCATTATTACCCCGCCGCAGGTAGCCGTGCTTGCCGCGGGAACTATTGTGAGGCAGGGGGATGCGGTACGGATGATGCTGACTCTTTCGGCTGATCACCGGGCGCTCGATGGCGCAACGGCAGCTCGCTTTCTTGGCACTCTTAAGGCTCTGCTGCAGTCAGAAGAAACCTTCGCCGCTGGCAGCGGATCTTGACATTGAAGAGGCCTCCGGCCTAAGTTAGGCAACTTTTTTTCGGAGGCACTGCCGTGACAGAAACGCTGCTGGCACCTGCAAAAATAAATCTTTGCCTACACGTTCTGGGTAAACGCTCCGACGGCTACCACGAGCTGGCGATGCTGATGCAGAGAGTTTCCTTGTACGACAGGGTTCACATTCATGTGGACTCTGGTGACGAGGTATTGGTCCGGTGTGATGGCCTGGTGTTGCCCGACGGGGTTTTGAATATAGCGGAGCGGGCCGCCCGGCTTCTGCTGGCGCGAAGCGGCCAGAAGCGCCGTATCGAAATCTGCATAGAAAAAAATATTCCTTCGGCCGCAGGGCTGGGTGGAGGATCCTCTGACGCGGCGACCGTACTGCTCGGCCTTAACCGCATGCTGGGGCTTGGCCTGAGCCGTGAAGAGCTTATCTTTGAGGGGTTGAAGCTGGGGGCAGACGTTCCTTTTTTTGTTTTTGAGCATGCCGCCTGGGCGCGCGGCGTGGGCGAACAACTTGAACGGGCAGAAAAACTCCCACATTTCCATTATGTTCTGGTCAATCCCGGCGTAGAGATCGCTACAAAAAACATCTTTGAAAATTTAAGGTTGACAAGCTTGGAGAGGCCGGTTAATTTACCGGCGTTCGACACGACAAGAGAGGGGTTGATTGCCGGGTTGCATAATGATCTGGAGCCCCCTGCTATAGAGGTCTGTTCTGTTGTATCAGATGTCAAAAGTGCTCTTTGTTCCACTAGGCCCGCTGGCGTTCTGATGTCGGGAAGTGGAGCGACGGTATTTGCTCTCTACGATGATCATGATTCAGCCTTGAGTTCCAGGGATCTGATGCGGACACGAGGTTGGTGGTCGGAAGTTGTTGAACCTGTTTGAAAAGTTTTGTTGGGGCGTCGCCAAGTGGTAAGGCACCGGATTTTGATTCCGGCATTCCCAGGTTCAAATCCTGGCGCCCCAGCCATAAATAGAAAACGGGCCGTCCCCATGGGCGGCCCGTGATTTCTCTGCTACCGCGATTAGGTCATGGGCAACCATGGCCTATACGTTTTTTTGCCTCCGAACGAGAGTGAGGGATTGTGGACAAACTCAAGATCTTTGCCGGAAATTCCAATGTTGCCCTTGCCAAGGAGATTTGTGGTCATCTCTCCGTGCCTCTTGGGGTCGCCAAGGTCAAGACCTTCTCCGACGGCGAAATTATGGTCGAGCTTGGTGAGAATGTTCGCGGCAGGGACGTGTTCATTATTCAGTCAACCTGTGAGCCTACCAATAATAATCTGATGGAGCTGCTGATCATGGTTGACGCTCTCAAGCGAGCCTCAGCTGACCGGGTTACTGCAGTGATTCCTTATTTTGGCTACGCTCGTCAGGATCGCAAAGCGGCACCCCGGACCCCGATCACCAGTAAGCTGGTTGCTGATCTGATCTCCGTTTCCGGTGTTTCCAGGGTTCTGACCATGGACCTTCATGCCGGGCAGATTCAGGGCTTTTTCGATATTCCCGTGGATCACCTTTACGCCGCCCCCGTCATGCTGGAAGATATCAACAAGCGTTTCGACGAGCGCCTGGTCGTCGTGTCTCCCGACGCCGGTGGAACCGAGCGGGCCCGCGCTTTTGCCAAGCGTCTCGATGCCGGACTTGCCATTATCGACAAGCGTCGCAGCGGTCCCAATGTGGCCGAAGTCATGCATATTATCGGTGATGTGGAGGGGGAAACCTGTCTTATCGTTGACGACATGGTCGACACCGCAGGAACCCTCTGTCAGGCGGCCGAAGCCCTGGTGAAAAAAGGGGCCAAAGCTGTGTACGCCTGCACGACTCATCCCGTGCTTTCCGGTCCCGCTCTGGATCGCATTGATGCAAGCTGCCTCAAGGAGCTTCTGGTGACCAATACCATCCCTATGGAAGAGAAGTTGGCTCAGTGTTCCAAGCTGCGCTGCCTCTCCGTGGCTGAGATTCTTGCCGAATCCATTCGCAGAATCTATAATGACGAATCAGTCTCTTCACTTTTTGTCTAAAAAACAATCTGTTCATATTGAACAACGAATTACGGAGGATAGATAAATGGCACAAGCACAACTGAACGTAATCCAGCGCGATGAAACCGGTAAGGGTATTTCCCGTAGGCTTCGTCGCGAGGGGATGATTCCTGCAGTGGTTTATGGCAAGTCTGTCGAGCCTTCCATTGTTTCCGTTAACGTCAAGGACCTCAAGGCTGCTATCAGGACTGCTGCCGGCTGGAATACCCTTCTGACCCTCACCGGCGCTCCCGCTGTTGAAGGCAAGGTAGTTGTCCTGAAGGACCTCGATGTCTCGGCCATTTCTCGCGATCTTCTCCATGCCGACCTTCAGGTTATTAACCTCAAGGAAGCCATGACCGTTATGGTCCCCGTTGTTACCGTTGGGCCCGCAGTGGGTGAGAAGGTTGGTGGCATTCTTCAGGTGATCCGTCATGAGCTCGAGATCAACTGCCTCCCCGGTGTTATCCCAGAGGCGATCACTGTCGACGTAAGCGCCATGGATATCGGCGATGTTATTCATATTGAAGACATTGCTCTTCCCGCAGGCGTCGAAGCTCCCCACGATGTTAACTTCACCGTGGTTACCCTCACTGGCCGCAAGCCTGAAGCGGGTGCCGAAGAGGGTGAAGAAGCCGCTGCTGAGGCCTGATCCGGAGACTGTGCAGTGAAATTGCTTGTCGGTCTGGGCAATCCCGGTGAAAAGTACAGCAGTACCCGGCACAATATCGGATTCATGGTGGTCGAGCGTCTTGCTGAGCGCTTTGGTCTGATGCTGAAGAAAAAGTCCCATCAGGGGCTCTTCACCCAGGGCAGGGTTGCCGGAGAGTCGGTGGCTCTGCTGCTGCCTCAGACCTTCATGAATCTCAGCGGAGCCAGCGTTGGTTCCGCCGTCAAATCCCTCGGATGTGCTCCGGGGGATTTGGTCGTTGTGCATGATGATATCGATCTCCCTTTTGGCTCTTTACGCATAAAGTTCGGCGGGGGGCACGGGGGCCAGAACGGCATCCGGCATATCAAGGATGTACTGGGGACCGGTGATTTCGTCCGGCTCAAGATCGGAATTGGTCGTCCCGTAGAAGGGGGCGACGTTTCGCGTCATGTACTCTCTGCCTTCTGCGCTCAGGAGCGTCAGCATCTTGCCCGGGTGATTGATGAGGCCGTTGAGGCGGTTGAAGCTATCGTGGCATCGGGGTTGAATCCGGCAATGAATCAGTATAACGGCAAGTCGCTTCTGGATTAATCGACGGTGCAGCCGCTTCCTAGGCACAGCGAAGCCCGGGTTTTCTTCCGGGCTCTTTATTTTTTAAGGGTGGATCGATCATGGGTTTCAAGTGTGGCATCGTAGGGCTTCCAAATATCGGCAAATCGACTATTTTTAACGCTATCACCTCGGCCGGAGCCGAGGCGGCCAATTATCCTTTTTGTACCATTGAGCCCAATGTCGGTGTCGTTGCTGTTCCCGACCCTCGCCTCGACGCCCTCGCGGCGGTTGTGAATCCTCAGAATGTTCTACCGACCACAATTGAGTTTGTCGATATCGCAGGACTGGTCAAGGGTGCCAGCAGGGGAGAGGGGCTTGGGAATCAGTTCCTGGGGCATATCCGACAGGTCGATGCTGTCGCCCATATTGTTCGCTGCTTCGAGGATGATAACGTTGTGCATGTCGACGGCAGCATTGATCCTCTGCGTGATATCGAGGTTATACAGACCGAGCTGAACCTGGCCGACCTTGATTCTGTGGAAAAGCGTGTCACCCGTATCGAGAAGCTTGCAAAAAGCGGTGACAAGGTCGCCCGTGAGACGCTAGAGGTGCTGACTAAGGTCAGGGAAGTCCTGAATGAAGGGGAACCCGTCACTGCTCTGGATCTGTCCGACAGCGATATGGACCTTCTTCGGGACCTGCATCTGATCACCGCCAAGCCTGTTCTCTATGTGGCCAATGTCGCCGAAGATGACCTGGCCGGAAAGCACCCCTTCGTGGATATCGTGCGTCAGCACGCCGCAGGGCAGGGCGCTGAATTCGTTACCATCTGCGGCAAGATTGAGGCTGAGATCGCCGAACTCGATGCCGAAGAGAAGACCGAATTTCTCAGCGACCTGGGGCTGGATAAGTGCGGGCTGGACCGTATGATCTTTGCCGGCTACGAGCTGCTGGGACTGATTACCTATTTTACTGCCGGGGTCAAGGAGGTTCGTGCCTGGACCATCACCCGCAGTACCAAAGCCCCCGGAGCCGCAGGGGTCATTCATACCGATTTTGAAAAAGGCTTCATTCGTGCCGAGGTCATCGCCTACGATGACTACATCGCCCAGAGCGGTGAAGCCGGTGCCAAGGCAAAGGGGCTGATGCGCCTCGAAGGGAAGGAATACGTCGTCAATGACGGCGATGTGATGCATTTTCGCTTCAACGTCTGAGGCTTCGTCCAGTGTCGAAGGATCCTGGGAAGCATCAGGCATCGGTCGTTATTGCACCCTGGCGTGGTACGTTTTTCAGTCGTCGTTAAAACCAGTTGCGGCAACACGCTGCTCTGTGATAAGTAGACTAGTTCTTTTTTGGTACGGTGCTATTGGGGCACCGTCTCCTTGTTCCGGCTTGAGCCGGGGCTAGATAACCCGTAAGGAGGTTGAGAGAAGTATGCGCAGTTACGAAACTATGATCATTGTTCATCCCGAAGTCGTCGGTGATGCCTACCAGGAAATCCTCGAGAAATTCAAGGGGATTCTCACCGGCCATGGCACCGAAAACATTGTTGTAAATGACTGGGGAATGCGTTCGCTTGCTTATCCCCTCCGCAAGCAAAGCCGCGGCACCTATGTTCTCCTCGATCACAGCTCCAAGCCCGAGGTCATCACCGAGTTTGAGCGTCTCTTGCGTATCGACGAGTCCATCATGAAGTTCCAGACCATTCAGGTTGAGCCCAAGCCCGCTGTCGTGGAAGAGGCGCCTGTGGTCGTGACCGATGCCGACGCCGAAGCCGAAGCCGAAGCCGTCGTTGCAGCTGACGAAGAATAAATCACTCAATTTAAAAAAACTGGAGGATAGTACTCATGGCTTTTGAACCACAAAGAAGAACTGGTGGCGCCCCCCCCAAGAAACGTTGGGGCCGTCGCAAAATTTGCCGTTTCTGCTCCGACAAGAACTCTGTCGTTGATTACAAGGATATCGGTCCGCTGCGTCAGTTCATCAGTGAGCGTGGCAAGATTGTGCCCCGTCGTATTTCCGGCAGCTGCGCATTGCATCAGCGTCAAATCACTCTGGCCATCAAACGTGCCCGTCTCATGGCTTTGCTGCCCTTCTCTACTTCGAACACCACCGATCAGTACCGCTCGGAAACTCAGCGCCAGGGAATGGGCCGCTAGGAAAGGGGCACTGCGATGACGCTCGGGGTGAGGTTTGCACTGGGAGGAGCCGTTGCAACGGCACTGTTGTTCCAGGCTTCCCTGATCCTCGGCCCAGTCGGTGCGCTGCTCAATCTGGTGACCCCTTTACCTGCGGCCTACGCCCAGATGAGAGCGGGTACTCAGGCGGGGCTGCTGGCCGTTCTGATGGCCACCATCGGAATTGCGCTGCTGGGAAATATAGAGGCGGCAGCGTCCTTCGTTCTGCAGTACGGCATAATCGCTCTGATGCTTCCGCTGCTGCTACGAAGGGGGATATCCTGGGGAAGCTCGGCAGCATTGACTGCCGCGGTGGTCGCCATCGTGGGGCTTCCCATGCTCGGTTCCTTTACCTTGCTTCAGGGGCAGACGGTCAGCTCCACCATAACCGCCGAGGTCGACAGGAACATCAGTCAGGCCCTGGAGGTCTATCGTGAGCAGGGTTTTACCGAGCAGCAGCTCGATGAACTTAAGGCGACGATTTCCAAGATGGGCCAGTTCATGGCGAGAGCCTATTTTGGTCTGAGCACGGTATGGGTAGGTATTTCGGTATTGTTGTTAGTGGCGATGCTCCGCAAGGCCGGCGACAAACTCTACCAAATCCGGGGATCTGAATTCTGGCAGCTTCGTCTGCCCGATTTACTGATCTGGCCGCTGATTGCAGCGGGCTCAGCCATGCTTGTTCCGGTGGACGAAATCAAGCACATCGCGCTGAATCTGCTGGTTATACTCCTTCCCCTCTATTTTCTACAGGGGTTGGCTGTGGTCAGTGCCTGGTTCCGAACTCGCCGGGTCGCACCGGCGCTTCGGGCTCTGGGTTATACCCTGATCCTGATTCTCAACCCCATACCTCTGATCATCATGGGAGTCGGGGTGTTTGATATGTGGGTCGATTTTCGCAAATTCAATAAAAAGAAACCTTAGTTCCTTTTTACAGGAGACAGATAGATGAAAATAATTCTTAAAGAAAGCGTGGATGGACTGGGCAACATCGGTGAGATCGTCACCGTCAAGCCTGGCTATGCCAGAAATTACCTGCTGCCCCGTGACATGGCTGCTTTGGCTTCCAAGTCCAGCGTCAAGGAACTGGAGCATCACAAGCGTCAACTCGATCGCAAGCGCGTAAAACTTGCTCAGGATTCCGAGGCCTTTAAGGCCAAGGTCGAGCAGATCACCTGCACCTTCGAACTCAAGGCCGGTGAAGAAGGCAAACTCTTCGGTTCCGTTACCGCTATGGACATCGCAGAGAAGCTCGCCAGCGCCGGTGTAGAGATCGACCGCAAGAAGCTTCAGCTTGCCGAGCCCATCAAGCTTGTGGGTGAGTACAGCGTCGAGCTCAAGCTGCAGGCCAGCATTGTTGCCAGCGTCAAGGTCGTGGTAAAAGCCGAGGCTGAGTAATCCTCAACCCCGGTTGCATCAAACTGAAAAAGGGCGCTTCTGGCGCCCTTTTTTTTTCATTCTTTTTGGAGTTAAGCCGATGGAAGTGAGTGCGGGTCAACGTCTGCCACCGCAGAATATCGAAGCGGAAATGTCTGTACTCGGAGGCATACTGCTGGAGAACGAGGCCCTGAACAAGGCCCTGGAAATGATCACCCCCGATGATTTCTATCGCGATAGCCATCGCAAAGTTTTCTCCGCCATCATCGCTCTTTCCGAGCGAAGCGAGCCTGTGGATCTTGTCACCCTGACCGGTGAACTCCAGAAGGCCGGGGGCATGGACCAGGTCGGTGGGACCAGCTACCTTGCCACTCTCGTCGACTACGTACCCACCGCTGCCAACATCGTCTACTACTGCCGTCTGGTCAAAGAGAAGGCCATGGCCCGCCGCCTGATTCATGTCGCCACCGAGATTGCCACCGAGGGGTATGAAGGCGCCGATATGGAGCTGACCCTCGACAAGGCCGAGAAGGCTATTTTCGAGCTGGCCGAGAATCGCGACACCCCCTCCTACACCCCCGTCAAGAGCATCCTTAAAGATACTTTTATCGCTATCGAGCAGCTCTACGAGCGCAAGGAGATGATCACCGGGGTTCCTACCGGTTGGAAAGATCTGGATGAAATGACTGCCGGTATGCAGGCGGGGGATCTGGTCATTCTGGCTGGGCGTCCATCCATGGGTAAGACCGCCAGTGCCCTGAATATCGTCGAATACGCCTCCATCTTTTCCGAAAAGCCCGTACCCTCGCTGGTTTTTTCTCTGGAGATGGGCAAGGAGCAGCTTGTTCAGCGTCTGCTCTGTTCCGTGGCCCGGGTGGATGCCAGTCGCCTGCGTACCGGACACCTGGGCGACAGCGACTGGCCCAAGCTCACCGAGGCCGCCGATAAACTAAGTCAAGCCCAGATGTTCATCGACGATACACCGTCCATCTCGGTGCTGGAGCTTCGCTCCAAGGCAAGGCGCCTCAAGGCCGAGCACGGTCTGGGGCTGATCATGATCGATTACCTTCAGCTTATGCGAGGGAGTAATCCCGAGAGTCGACAGCAGGAGATTTCCGAGATCTCCCGATCTCTGAAGGCGCTGGCCAAAGAGTTGAAAGTCCCCGTTATTGCACTGTCCCAGCTCAATCGCTCGCTGGAAAATCGTACCGACAAGCGCCCCATCATGGCCGACCTTCGTGAGTCCGGCGCCATCGAGCAGGACGCCGACGTTATCATGTTCGTCTACCGCGAGGCCGTCTACTGCGAGGCATGCAGGAAGCGCGATAATTCCTGCGACAAGGACCACGCCAGGGATGCAGAGATCATCATATCCAAGCAGCGAAACGGCCCTATTGGAACCGTGCATCTCACCTTCCGCGGGGAGTACACCCGTTTTGAGAACCAGAGTCACCGGTCAGATAGTTTTTAAGGAACTTTATCTCTAGAGAAACCCCTCCCGCCAGGGGAGGGGACGCTGGCGCGGCAGGCCGGAGTTCAAAGCCAGCAGTGGTTACGCCGTGGCAACCCCATAGTCGCTGTGCTCCTCATCGTTGTAGCGCTGCGCGATTGATGTAAATTCTCCGTGTATCTCACTGAATATATTCAAAAGCACAGGGTCGAAATGCTTCGGACTGGTGCGGCCATCGCCCTGGGTGATGATCTGTACCGCCTGGCTGTGGGGCATGGGCTCTTTGTAGACCCGGCGACTGATCAGCGCATCGTACACGTCCGCGATCGCCATCAGTCGCGCCCCCAGGGGAATTGCTTCCCCCCGAAGGCCCTGCGGGTATCCGCTGCCGTCCCAGCGTTCGTGATGACTGTAGGCGATCTCCCGGGCGTAGCGCAGAAAACTGCTGGTTTCCAGCTCCCTCTCGGCAGCCAGCAGGGCCTGATGCCCGTAGAGGCAGTGCTCCTTCATCTTCTCGAACTCCAGCTGATTCAGGGGGCCTGTTTTGAGTAAAATACTATCTCTTACTCCGACTTTGCCGATGTCATGCAGAGAGGCCGATTGGGTCAGCAGGTTAACCGTCGACCGGTTGAGCCTCTGCTCTGGCGGGACCCGGTCGTTGAGGTGCAGGGCCAGGGCATTGACGTAGGCCTGGGTTCGACGGATGTGATTTCCCGTCTCATTGTCCCTGGTTTCAGCCAGTGACGCGAGGCTCAGGATGGTTGCTGCCCTTGTTCTCTCCAGCTCCGCCGTTCTTTCCTGAACTATTTCCTCCAGAAGCTCGTTCTGATCCCGAAGGGCTGTTTGAACCCTCCGCAGTTCCAGTTGGCATTTGACCCGGACCTTGACGACCGCGGGGTTGAATGGCTTGCTGATATAGTCAGCCGCACCAAGTTCAAGCCCTTCGGCTTCGTTATGGCTAGTATTCAGACATGAAATAAAGATGATCGGGATCGAGCGGGTTTTCGGATGCTTTTTCAGTTCACGGCATACCTCGTAACCGTTCATCTCAGGCATCATGATGTCGAGCAGAATCAGATCGAAATGCTCATTTCCGTGAGTCTTTGCGATAGCATCGGCGCCATTGAGTGCGAATGCGCAACGGTATTTATACAATAATTCGCTCAGTATGACGATGTTCTCGGGACTGTCGTCCACAATGAGAATTTGGTCCCGGGTATCCTCATCAGTGTTCATGGTCTTCTCCTTTCAGACTCAGATCAGCCCGGTTTGCCAGCTTTCGAAGCCAACCAGTAGCCGTTTCGAAATCCAGACAATTCAGCGCAACATCCAGTCCGTGTAAGGATTCCTCGCAGCCTTCAGGGCCTAACTCGGTGCGTAGTTTTTCGAAGACCCTCAGTGCATTCAGGTCGTTCTCTTGAAGCATTCGGGCCAGGCTTCGGCACTGCGTGGAGAGTCTATTTCTGTTGATGCCTGCCTCATGGACGGGGGAGGGTCGCATTGCAGCTTCACCTATGGATTGGAATAAGCATTCCAGCTCGTTTATCAGCTCCTGGTGCAGACTTTCGAATTGTCTGTATTCAATACTCTGCGCAGGATCGTCGATGCACGGTACCTCCTTTTCAAGGGTTCGCAAGGCCTCATAGACAGATGTTGCTCCCAGGTTCCCGGCGACACTTTTAAGCTTGTGGACGGATCGTTGCGCTTCATCTTTTTTATCTGCGATCAAGGCCTCTTTGATGTCCCTGGGATGATTCTGGTAGTTATTGATGAAGCTGCGAAGTAGCCGCAAATAGCTCTGTTCATTGCCGCCAATCCGAGCGATTCCCTCGGTAATGTTGAGGTTTTTAAGTTTTTGAAGTTGATGGATCGTTTCGGTTTTTCTAGCAGAGACTTTGTTCTGTCGCGGCTTGATATGGCGAATCAGGGTGGTGAAAAACTCCTGAGGGTTGACAGGTTTTGTAACGTAATCAACCATTCCTGCCTCAAGGCAGCGCTGCTTGACACCGATGATTGCGTCGGCTGTCATCGCAATAATTGGAACAATTGTTGTCGCCCCCTGCTCACAGATACGGCGCGATGCCTGGTATCCATCCATGACCGGCATCTGAAGATCCATCAGCACCGCATCAAAGGGGATCTGCTCTGCATTATTGCTGATCGATTCAATGACTTGCGTCGCTTCAAGGCCGTTGTTTGCTACTTCTACGGCAAATCCTTCGCTCTTAAGTAGTTCGGTAGCGATTTCCTGGTTGATTTCGTTGTCTTCTACCAAAAGAATGCGAGCCCCTCGTATATCGTCCAGTCCTTTAGGGGGTGCTGAATCAATGGTCGGTAACATGGGGTTGGGCATTGCACCATAGAGGGCCTCCATGAGGCCGTTGTAGAGAGATGAGCGCGTCAGGGGCTTGGTCAGCACGGCGACGACCAGGCCATTGCATTGCTCAGGTAGCTCCGGTTCAGTTCCCAGGGCAGCCATCATGAGAATTGAGGGCGAATGTTCCTTGAATTGTTCTCGAATCATTGCGGCGGTCTCAGCACCGTCGACCTCTGGCATCATCCAATCCAGGAAAACCAGGGCATAGGGCCGCTCGTTCTCGCATTCAGCTCGTTTGAGCTCTTGCAGTGCCGCCAGTCCCGAGTCCTTCGGGGTAACATCGAAACCGAGATCCCGCAGATATGAGCACAAAATATTCCGGGCCATGTTGTTGTCATCGACCACCAGCACTCGCCGCTCCTTGAATCCTCCTTCATATTGCTCCGTCAGAACACTGCGCTTCGGAGCCAACGAGAAAGGGATTTGGAAGCTGAAAGTGCTTCCCCTGCCCGCAACGCTAGTTACCTCAATGTCCCCACCCATCAATTGAATCAGCCTCTTTGAGATCACCAGCCCCAGTCCTGAGCCTCCAAATCGACGCGTCGTCGAAGCGTTAGCTTGTGCGAAGGAGCTAAAGAGATGCTTCTGTTGTTCCGGGGTTATCCCTATTCCTGTGTCGCTCACCGAAAATTCAAGAGTCACAGAGTCATCGCTGCTTTCAAGTATGCGTAACTTCGCGCACACATGCCCTTTCTCTGTGAATTTGATGGCGTTGATGGTCAAATTGAGCAGGACCTGACCCAGGCGCAGCGGGTCGCCCATAAGATAGGCGAGAAGTGTCGGCGGCAAGTCGAAGACAAGCTCAAGTTCTTTTTCCTGAGCCTTCAGGCTGACCATGTTGGAGAGATTGAGGAAAACCTGGTTCAGGTCGAATTCAATATGCTCGAAGTTGATTTTTTCCGTTTCAATCTTTGAAAAATCGAGAATGTCGTTAATCACAACCAGAAGGTTCTGGGAAGAGGCGAAGAGCTTGTTCAGGTAGTCGGCTTGCCTTTCTGTATGGGGGGTTTTCTGCAGCAGATGAGTCATGCCGATGATGGCGTTCATCGGGGTGCGGATCTCATGACTCATGTTGGCCAGAAACTCACTTTTGGCGGCATTGGCCAGATCTGCGTTGCGCTTTGCCTCCACAAGCGCAAGCTCCGCCAGTTTTTTCTTTTCAGACGTTTGTGCAAAGTGCCAGCAGGCGATGGTGAGCAGGGACAGGATGAAAATGGCAAAATTGATCAGCCAGGTGAGATGGGCAAAGAGGATAGCTGTCAGAGTCTCGTCGCACACTTGGGATACCAGCTTCCAATGGTAACCTTCTTCGGCCCCGCTAGTCCTTGATAAGGGCTTCTGCGGTGCCGCCACACGCCCTCTATGAGCATTGGTGGGGTAAATGGTTGTATAGGTGAACAGCCCCCGGGAGGTGATGACCTGCCCATTTTCACTGCTGGATATTTGAGCCCAGGCCTCGGGCCGTTGAGCCGGGAAAAGTTGTTCATTTCTCTGCTTGATCATGAATCCCCAATCCTGTTCGGGGTTCCCGCTGTGGAGCCAGTATCCATCAGAGTTCAGGAGCATGATTTCACCCGCCAGATCTACGGTAGTCTCCAGCAGGTTAGTTATCAGGGACTCTCCGAGGTAATTCATCACGATAAGCCCGCTTTTGCGGCCATCAAAATCATAGACCGGTGTGGCAAAACGGATCATAGGCTTGTGGGGCAGTTCGATTTTCCCCTGCTCCATATTCAGGTCCAGTTGGGAAATGTAGATCTCATGTTCGCCCTGAGCCATACCCTTTATGAAATAATACCGGTCGCTCTTGTTCTGTAATTTCTCCTGGACAACCACCGAGGGAGCCCCCTCATTGTTATTGATCCGGATCCTCTCGAGCCCTTCGTTGTCCAGATACCGCAGTTGATCTAAGTAGCCCTTCTTTTTAACAAAAGAGAGAAACTCGTTTTCCACTTTCTCTCGATGTTCTTCCGATGGGTTGGCAATAAAATCCTTCAGATAATGCAATTCAGAGAGGAACAGGAGGTCGCTTTCAGTGAACAGGAAGTCGTCAATGATCTCCCTGGCCCCTTCGCGAATATGGTCGGCTTCATGTTGAAGAAGAATTTTTTTCTCAGCGCTGAACTGGGAATAGAA
>JAAXQG010000082.1 GCA_012974445.1 Desulfuromonadales bacterium | reverse complement strand
AGTTCGACTTCGGCACCACCGGTGATTACACCCACCTGATCGGCGGCTATGCCCGAGCCAAGGCCTTCGACAGCGCCCTGGAGCTGGCCCGCTCGATCCCCACATCAGCAGAT
This sequence comes from Desulfuromonadales bacterium, assembly GCA_012974445.1. Taxonomy (GTDB): domain Bacteria; phylum Desulfobacterota; class Desulfuromonadia; order Desulfuromonadales; family JAAXQG01; genus JAAXQG01. The sequence continues at coordinate 2,472 of JAAXQG010000082.1, read as the reverse complement.
CGCTACCTGGCTTTGGGGTGGCTTGCCGACGTCTACAGCCACAGGGATGACTTTCCCGAAACCACCGTAGCAAGCGTTGACACGGACGCAGACGGCAAACCCGACTTTTTCAATCCCACAGCGACGATCGATGAGATCGACGCATCCGGTCTCATGCTCGATGAGGACTCGGACGACGATGGAATCTGGGACATTGAGGATCGCCGCCCCCTATTCGTCGATGCCATTTAATTTCATCCCCAAGGAACCAGCCCCTGTGACTTACCGATTCCACCTGATTCTCAGCTCCCTGGTCTGCCTCAGCCTTCTCGCGCCACTATCACCGCTTCTTGCGGCAGAAACTGAAGAGATCACCGTCATGGGCACCGTCGAGACCACCGCTACCGGTCTCTCGACCCTGTCGACGGAGGTTATCGATGCCCTACCCCGGGGCAATGGCAGCCTCAATGAAATGCTCGGCTTTTTTCCCGATGTTCAGCTGGGCGAGGATGCAAGATCCTCCCGCCGTGGGGGAGAGATCCTTCCTCCGACGCTCTCCATCTCCGGAGGAAAGAGCTTCCAGAACCATTTCTCTATCGACAGCATCGGCAATAACAGCCTTCTCGACCCCACGGCGGACAATCCGATGGATATCAACAACGTCCCGGGTCACCCCCAGGAAGTCTTCATCGACAGTCGCCTCATCGATGAGATCACCCTGCACGACAGCAATGTTCCGGCTCGGCTCGGCGGGTTTACCGGTGGAGCCGTGGAAGTGCGCACAAAAAATCCGGGAACCCGTTTTGCCGGTTCCATTGATTACCGCACCACCCGATCCAAATGGACGAGCTTCCATCTGAACAAAGCGGATCAAGACAACCTGACCACTTCGTCTAGTTCGGCCGTGCAACCCCGATTTGAAAAGCACGATGCCGGCGTGCTGCTCGACATCCCCCTGGGCGATGACATGGGCGCACTGCTCTCTTACCGGATTCTCGACTCCCGAATCCCCCTGAGTCATCTGGGGAGCAACAAAACGGAGTCGCGCCGTCTTGAGAATTTTTTCCTCAAGCATGCCCTCTACCTGGGGGATGAGGATCTGCTGGAAACCACCCTGCTCTACACTCCCTACAAGGCCGAACGCTTCATCCCCAACATCCTCGACAGTGACTTCACCACCCAGGGGGGAGGGCTGGTGCTGGGCAGCAACCTGACCCACTTCGGCAGTCTGGGTGAAATACGTGTGGGGGCCAACCTGCGACGAAGCGACAATGAACGCAAAGCGCCTTCCAACTGGTTTCAGTGGGCAACAACTGACAGCCACGACTGGGGGCGACTGCGGGATTCAGCTCTGAGTTTCGAAGGCGGCTTCGGGGATCTGAAGAAGACCCAGACATCCCTGGCCATGTCGGCGCTGCTCATCGCCAAAGAAGTGGCCACAGGCACTCTTACTCACCGAATAACCACCGGACTCGAACTGGAGCGCAGCCATGGAACCTTCAGCCGACCGGAATCCGCCGTAGTTTATTACGGAGCCCGTACAACTCCGGATGTGCTCTGTCTTGGCGACAGCATCGCTTGCGTAGAAAACGAGCAGTTTTCCACCCAGAGGAACGTCTATGCCGCGGGGGATATCGAGGCAACGATCAATCAGGTGGGACTTCACCTGGAGGACGAAATCCAACTCGGACGGCTGAGCCTGCGCCCCGGGATGCGACTCGATGGCGACGACTTCATGGACAACCTCAATCTGGCTCCCCGCTTTGCAGCCCGGTATGACCTACAGGGTACCGGTCGAACGATCTTTAGCGCAGGGCTAAATCGGTACTATGGTCGGAACCTCCTGACCTTCAAGCTGAGGGAGCTGCTGGCTCCTTACGAAAAACAGACCCGCACGAAATTTCAGAATCAGATCACCGACTGGCAGGTCGCCCCATTCCAGGGCGCCAGCGTCAATCGCTTCTCCAAGCTCAAGACACCCTACAGCGACGAAATCACCCTGGGACTCGATCAGAAACTGGGGGGCGGCCTGCTGAGCGCCAAGTACGTCTGCCGAAATGGGCAGAACGAGTTCGCAAGGCAGTATGGCGACCTTCAGCCCGACGGGCTGCGTACCTACCGCATGAACAACAACGGCAGTAGCCGCCATGAAAGCTACCGCCTGGCCTGGGAGCGTACCTGGAGCACACAGGCCCTGCTGGTCAACCTGACCTATCAGCGAAGCCGGGAGAGTAACGAGGACTACAACGATATTCTGGAGGATGAGGCCACGGGTGACAGGGTCTGGTTCGGCGAGCAGATCCTGTACAAGGCCGAACTGCCGCGGGGGAATTACAGCCGCCCCTGGGTCGCCAACCTCATCTACAGCCTGCAACTGGGGCAGCAGCTTCGATTTACCAATACTGCGAAATATCGCAGTGGCTACCGCAATCTGGAACCGACCGGTGAGACCAGGGCGATAGGCGCTGGCGAGGGCCGTATCGATCCTTTGAC
>JAAXQG010000243.1 GCA_012974445.1 Desulfuromonadales bacterium | reverse complement strand
AGTTCGACTTCGGCACCACCGGTGATTACACCCACCTGATCGGCGGCTATGCCCGAGCCAAGGCCTTCGACAGCGCCCTAGCACTGGCCCGCTCGATCCCCACATCAGCTGATCGCTACCTGGCTCTGGGATGGCTTGCCGACGTCTACAGCCATAGGGATGACTTTCCCGAAACCACCGTAGCGAGCGTTGACACGGACGGAGACGGGCAACCCAACTTTTTCAATCCCACAGCGACAATCGGTGAGATCGACGAATCGGGTCTCATCCTCGATGAGGACTCGGACAACGATGGGATCTGGGACATTGAGGACCGTCGCCCCCTATTCGTCGATGCCATTTAATTTCATACCCCCAAGGAACCAGCCCCCGTGACCTTCCGATTTCACCTGATTATCAGCTCCCTGGTCTGCCTCAGCCTTCTTACCTCAGTGTCGCCGGTTCATGCTGCGAGCACTGAAGAGGTCACCGTCGTGGGCACCGTCGAGACCACCGCTACCGGACTCTCGACCCTGTCGACGGAAGTTATCGATGCCCTGCCCCGCGGCAATGGCAGCCTCAATGAAATGCTTGGCTTTTTCCCCGACGTCCAGCTGGGCGAGGACGCAAGATCCTCCCGCCGAGGAGGAGAGATCCTTCCACCGACACTCTCCATCTCCGGAGGAAAGAGCTTCCAGAATAATTTTTCCATCGACGGCATCGGTAACAACAGTCTTCTCGATCCCACGGCGGACAATCCGATGGATATCAATAATGTCCCGGGCCACCCCCAGGAGGTTTTTGTCGACAGCCGCCTCATTGATGAAATCATTCTGCACGACAGCAACGTTCCGGCACGCCTCGGAGGATTTACCGGAGGGGCCGTGGAAGTGCGCACAAAAAATCCGGGCACCCGCTTTGCCGGCTCTATTGACTACCGCACCACAAGATCCGAATGGACAAGCTTCCATCTGAGCGAGAAGGACCAAGCCAACCTGTCCACTTCGTCCAGCTCGGACCTGCAACCCCGGTTTGAAAAGCACGATGCCGGAGTGCTGCTCGACATCCCTCTGGGCGATGACATGGGCGCACTGCTCTCCTACCGGATTCTCAACTCCCGAATCCCCCTGAATCACCAGGGGCAAAGTAAGTCAGAGTCGCGCCGTCTTGAGAGTTTCTTTCTCAAGCACGCCCTCTACCTGGGAGATGATGATCTGCTGGAAACTACCCTGCTCTACACTCCCTACAAGGCCGAGCGCTTCGTCCGCAAAAGTCGCAACAGTGAATTCACGACCCAGGGGGGAGGTCTGGCGCTGGGCAGCAACTTGACCCACTTCAGCAGTCTGGGCGAAATTCGAGTGGGGGCAAGCCTCCGAAGGAGCCACAATAAACGCGAAGCACCAGCCAACTGGTTTCAATGGCAATCTTTTCGTAGCAAAAGCTGGGGACAAGAACTTTTTGACTCACCTTTGAGCTTTGAAGGTGGGTTTGGCGATCTGTCCAAGACCCAGACCACGTTCACCTCAAATGCGAGCCTAATATTTGCAGACATAAGTAGTGGTGACCTGAATCACCAAATCACTACCGGAATCGATTTTGAGCGCATTCAAGGCACTTTTGAACGGCCTGAAAATGCGACGGTTTATTACGGAGCGACTTTTTTCAACCCTTTAAACTGCGGTGCTGATGAACTGACCTGCGCCACCGATGAACAATTCTTTACCCAACGAAATATCTATAAAGCAGGAATAACTAAAGCTGAAATCAACCAAGCAGCAATCCATATTGATGACCGCATCACCGCCAGACGACTGACCCTACAACCTGGGCTTAGGCTGGACATTGACGATTACATGGACAATTTCAACCTCGCTCCACGTTTTGCTGCCCAATACGATCTTCTCGGTAACAATAACACTATCTTTACGGTTGGACTAAACCGATATTATGGACGAAGCCTTCTTACCTTTAAGCTTCGAGAACTGATGGCACCTTACGAGACACAGAGCCGTGCGCATTTCGGTCAACTGCTAGGCTGGGAAATAGCGCCCTCTTCTGGAGGGACAATCAGTCATTTTTCTAAACTAAAAACACCCTATAGCGACGAAGCCACTTTTGGACTGGACCAGAAACTGGCCGGGGGGCTTTTGAGCGCAAAATATGTTTATCGTAGAGGACACGATGAATTCGCCCGGGAGCTTAGTGAACTAAAGTTTAGTGGAGTTCGAATTTACACCATAAACAATAACGGCTCGAGTCGCCACGAAAGCTATCGCATCGCCTGGGAACGCACCTGGAGCACACAGGCCCTGCTGGTCAATCTGACCTATCAGCAAAGCCAGGCAAGTAACGAGGACTACAACGATATTCTGGGAGATGATGCTTCGGGTGACCGGGTTTGGTTCAATGAAGAGATTGTGGACAGATCAGAACTACCCAAAGGGAATTACAATCGACCCTGGGTCGCCAACCTCATCTACAGCCTTGAACTGGGGCAGCAGCTTCGATTTACCAATACTGCGAAATATCGCAGTGGCTACCGCAATCTGGAACCGACGGGTGAGACCAGGGCGATAGGCGCTGGCGAGGGCCGTATCGATCCTTTGACAGGAGAAGAGATTTTCGAGGCGCTGGGCGTCTATGCCGAGGTCAAGCGCGCGGGCGCCCTGATCTTCGACTGGCGTCTTGACTGGTCACCGGGGCCGCAGGGACTTGTCATCAATCTGGAGCTTTATAACGTTTTCAACCGCAGGGTTGAGACGGGGATTGCAGGGGAGTTCGAGATGGGGCGGCAACTCTGGGCCGGGGCCAGCTGGTCATTTTAACGCTGAATCAGAGCCCTGTCACGGGTTGTACGACAATGCCGTCAAGGGTGCTGCGCTGCGCTCCCCTGAATGCCTGCAGGCGATACTCACCGGGCGCAAGCGCTCTGGTGGGGAGAAGAGTCACTCCCTGCTCGGTATGTCCGGTAATCTTCATATCCACATCCCGGCTGGTAGCAAATAGCCGACCGTCGCTCAGCAGGAGAAAAAGCTCCTCCTCGTTTAAACCCAGCTGAGCAACGTCCAGCCCATGCCCCTGAGCACAGATGACATTCATACGCTCCGGTGTCGAAACATCAATACCGAAAACACCACCGCCACGACTCGCTACGAAAAGCATCTCCTTGGTTGACAGAAGCTGCTCAATGCGTCCGGGAAGCTCCAGTCCGCCTAGAAAGCTCAATTTTCCAGGGGTTTTGAGACTTAACGCGGAGATGCCATTGAGCCCGTTGCCGACGAAGAGAACATCATCCATCACAGCCATTGAGCTGGCCTGGGCGTACCCCCCCTGATGCCAGGGAGAACGCACCTGATCGAGAAGCCGGGGACTTTCGGCATCACTCAGGTCATAGGCCAGCACCCCCTGCCTGCCGCAGGACAGATAGAGATGTTGATTCCGGGCTATCATTGACCGTACCGGTGAAGGCGCCTCGAACTGCCCAAGTACCTGAGCGCCCTTACCAAGCAATTGCAGGACAAAAACCCTCGAGCCCTTACTGCTGACGTAGAGACGATCCCCGTCCATTGCCATGGAAACGGTCCTCCTAGGCTCAAGAGTGACTCCATACAGGTCCAGTTGAACACTGAAAAGCCGCTGAACCGATCCGGTTGACCTCAGATCCAGACCACTGAGCGTACCGAAAGTATCAATAAAATAGAAAATCCCGTCCTTATAGAGTGAACCCAGAATCGGGGCATCCAGCTCGAAGGAAACCAGCTCTTTAATGAAATCCATATCTCGAAGGTCAAGCACCAGAAGGCGGCCGGATTCCATTTGAGCGATGGCCCGCCTTCCTATGACGCGAAAATCCATAACCCCCTCAAGGAGCTGATTACCTGTTTGACTGAGCTGAGATAAATCGGAAGCGTCCAAGACCAGCAGCCCTTTGTTGCCCGCAGCAAGAAGGAGCTGCGAACCCCGGGGATAAATCTTCCGGACATTGCCCACCCCCTGGATCCGTTCAAGAAGCAGCGGTGCTTCGGGCTTCTTGATATCAACCAGTTGAAGCCCCTGGGAGCCCAAGCCCGCCAGCAACTGGTCCCCCCAACGCGAAAGACTGGTGACCGCATGGGGAAAATCAAGGTGCATCAGGCGCTCACTGTTGTCCGCCCGAAAAACATCCAGCCCATCGCGGCCAGCCAGATACAGATATTCGTTGAAAAAATCGATGGTTAAAAAATGACCTTCCACCTCAAGATCGGGCCTCCGGCGAAGCTCCCTGCCCTGAGGGTCAATCACCACGAGGCCTTCACGAGCCCCGGCACCATAGAGCAGGTCACCGTTCCAGTGCAGGTCTAGAACGCCCCTGGCCCCGACAAAATCAGGGCGGACCACAGGATCAGCGGGATCCGTCAAATCCAGCAGAAAGATTCCCTGAGAGGGGTCCGAGACTGCTGCCAATGGACCATCGATATCCAGAGCAACTGCATTGGAGAGCCCCTCCACAGATTTAAGCAGTTTCGGTGAAGCAGGATCAGAGACATCAACAATCAGCAGTCCCACACCTTTTGAGGCCACATAGGCCAGATCACCGACCAGGCGAATGTCCCAGCTCACGCCGGGAAGATCCAGAACCCCGACACGCTCAAAACCCGAGTCTTCGCCAGGCATCAGGATCATCAGCCCCCTGGAACCGTTGGCCAGAAAAAGAAGTTCCCCCTTTTGAACCAGGGCGTTAAGGGAGCTGTAGGTGTGATAGGCATCAGAGACCTCGGTTTTGAGCTGGTCCCTTCGTACGAGGCAAAAATGGGTCTGCTCATCGAGTCCCTCACCACGGACTTCGAGCGTGAGTTCTCGGGCAGAGTGGATGTGATCGGGGCTGACCTGCTGTAGACTCAGCTTGGTGGGCTGGGCAGGCGTCGCGAGGATTTGGTACACCGATACCAGGGCAACAATGAGCACAAGGACTATGCCCCAGAAAGCGAGGCTGCGTATCCGGGGACTCAAAGCAGATCCTGTGAGCTGAGGCGGAAGGGTTCGGGATCAGTCGTTGTACGCCCTACCCAACGCTCGATGAGCTGAAGCAGTTGCTGCTGCCGGAAGGGCTTGGTGAGGCAGTCATTCATGCCAGCCTCAAGACAGCGCATTCGATGCTCACTGCCTGTGTGCGCGGTCATGGCAACAATGGGCAACGTCAGGGCATCGGCCCTCATGCTGCTGGCAACATCTGGCCCCGTCATATCGGGGAGATTATAATCGAGCAGCACCAAATCGTAGTTAATTGAGCGGGTTGCCTCCAAAGCTTCAGAGGCAGTAGAGACAACATCGAGTTCAATCCGTCGCTCCTGAAGGATCAATCGCACAAGCTCCTGGGTCGCCAAACTATCTTCCACCAACAGCACCCGGGGGCACTTCAGAGCAGAGGGAGGGGAGGATTTCCCGATCCAGTGGTGGAGCAGGGAGAAAAGCTGATGCTGACGAAAGGGCTTGCTCAGATGAGCATCCATGCCTGCCGAAAGGCAGACTTGCACATCTTCTTCACGGGCATTGGCGCTCAGGGCGATAACAGGGGTGCAATCGCCCCTTTGCCGCAGAGCTCTTGCAGCTTCAACGCCGTCCATCCCCGGCATATGCCAATCCATGAGTATCAGATCGAAGCTGCGACTCTCACAGGCCTGAAGCACCTGTTGGCCTTCACCGACCACGGTCAGTTCAATACCCGTGGGCTCAAGAAGAAGCCGAATCAGCTCACAGGTGGTGACATTATCTTCAGCCAGCAAGACGCTTCCCTTGAGCAGCGAAGAGGTACTGGTGACATCAACGGGGTCAGAAATACCCTTTAGCGTCTCTTGCCTTGGCTGCTGAGCGAGCACCATGGAAAGCCAGCCGGGCATCGCCGATTTTCGCAGGGGTTTTTCAAGGACGAAAACCCCGGGCAAGGGAAATTCTTTCTCATTATGCATGCTACTCATCACCGCCAGGCGGGTCGAGACCAGCTCCTTGTCTGCCCGAATTACCTCTGCCAGCTCAAACCCGCAGAGCCCCTCCATGGTGGCATCGAGCAGGGCAAGGGCGTAGGGCTCACCCAGGCGTTCCGCCTGACGGAGCATAGCGAGGGCTTCACTGTCATCCGTGGCGCTCTCAACCCTGAGGCCCATGGCAACCAGGGATTTGCGGAGGCAGCTTCTCGTTGCTGCATGGTCATCCACGATCAGAATGCGCCCCCGCCGCACCTGCATGGAAACCTGCGGCACCAGCGGACAGACATCGCTCTGCTTTCGAAGTCTTAAATGAAAATGAAACCGGGAGCCCTGCCCCGGTGCGCTGACCACCTCGATTTTCCCACCCATCAGTTCTATGAGTTGCTGAACAATGGTCAGCCCCAGCCCTGTTCCGCCGAAACGACGAGTTGTCGTGCTGTCGGCCTGGGTGAAGGACTGGAAGATACGCTCGCAAGCCTCCTGGTCCATTCCGATGCCCGTATCTCGAACCTCAAAACGCACTGTCGCCCAGTGGCGATCCTCCTCGAGCAGGCGGCAGCGCATCAGTATTTCCCCCCGCTGGGTAAACTTGACCGCATTGCCGATCAGGTTCAGCAGCACCTGGCGAAGCCGCCCGGAATCGCCCAGCAAAAACAGGGGGGGATCGGCGGAAAAATCACAAAGAATATCAAGTCGCTTGCTATGGGCCTGTTCGGCAAAGAGGCCGACAGCCTCCTCAACAAGAGGCTGAAGCTCAAAGGGACCTTGTTCAAGCTCCAGTTTGCCTGACTCGATCTTCGAAATATCCAGTATGCCGTCGAGAATCTCCAGCAGCGCATCACCTGAGCTCTTGATGGTGGCCACAAGCGCCCGGGGTTTCTCTTCCAGAGACAAGCCCATCAGCAATTCGGCCATGCCCAGAACGCCCACCATCGGGGTACGGATTTCGTGACTCATGTTGGCCAGAAACTGCGATTTGGCCTGATTGGCCACCATAGCCTCCGCCCGGGCTTCTTCGAGATTGTGATTAAGCCCGGAAAGAGCCCGGTTGCTCTCGATAAGATCGCGGGTACGAATATCCACCTCGTGCTCAAGGCCAAGACGATGTTCATCCAGCAGACGATCCCGCTCTTCGATGGCGGCAAGCATTTCGTTGAAATACTCCGACAACGCCCTGATTTCATCGGGACCTTGTGTCTGGGTCCGCAATGAGTAATCGCCGTCTCTGGAAACGCGACGCATGGCCTGGGCAAGGGCCTGAATGGGCGAGGAGATGACCCGCTGAAATCTCACCCCCAGCCCATAACCGATCAATACGAGCACCACGGACAGCACCAGGGCACCGATGGCAAAAAGGAGCAACTGCCGATACAGAGGAGAGATATCCCACTTGAGATAGATGCTTCCGAGCGTTTCCCCGTCCAGCACAATCGGAGTCAGCCGTGCATAATGGTCTGCCGTAAGACAATCACCGGGATGCTGCAGGGCCTCGGGGGTCTCAAGGAGACGACATTGAGAGAACAGAGCCTTGCGCCCCGCTACGCTCAACACCCTTGTATTCTGATAGCGGGCCACAAGCGCCCCCCGGTGGTCAAACACCAGCCCCTCCAGGGCCCAGGGCTCTGATTCTAGGGCGGCAAGAGTCCTGAATACGACGGGAGAATCACTAAACAGCAGAGCTTCCGCCGTGTTTGCGGCAATCATGTTGGAAAAGGATGTCACCTTGGAAATAGTGGCATTGCGGAAGGAGAGAACCTCCATGGTAGAAAAAGCCGCTACGGCACAGAGCACGACCAGCAGACTGACGGTGATAATCAGACGCTTGAGCCGACTTTCAATGGAAGTGGATCGAAAAAGTTGCAAGAGATCTATCTAACCTCAGAGATTGGCAGAGACGGGAAGATACGACGAAATGAGAGTATTTTTATCATACATCCACCCCCTGAAGGCAACTGATTTTTCGGTGCTTTTTCTTCGCAAGAGATCCTGGATTCAGCGAATTGTAAATTTTTCCATAAAAGACAGATGATCTAAGATTCTTAAGGTATTGAATTTTTTAGATTTGTTGAATTTTAATTCTGGAGCTTACTTGCCTGCTCCGATAATATCTGCAACCCTTATTTGTAAGAATATTTATTTCCCAGACATCTCATCCAATAAAGAAAAGGGATCAATATGAAACCACTGAGCCGCCCGGGTGACAGCAGCGCCGGATTTTTACTGAAGGCCGTCTCCGACCTGCCCCATATCAATTGCCGCATGTTTGAGCTAGAACACGACAAGACGGGAGCCCGGATGATCCATCTGGAGAGCCAGGACGACAACAACCTGTTTGCCGTCGGCTTTCGCACCCCCCCCTCGGACTCCACCGGCATCGCGCATATCCTGGAGCATACGGCCCTGTGCGGCTCGCGCAGATTTCCCGTGCGTGACCCCTTTTTTTCCATGATCAAACGCAGCCTTAACAGTTTCATGAACGCCATGACAGCCAGCGACTGGACCCTCTACCCCTTTGCCAGCCAGAATCGCAAAGACTATTTCAACCTGCTGGATATTTATCTGGACTCCGCCTTCTTCCCCCTGCTGCGCCAGAGGGATTTTCTTCAGGAGGGGCACCGCCTCGAGCCCGAGAATCTCGATGAGCCGCAAGGTCCCCTGAGCTACAAGGGGGTCGTCTACAACGAGATGAAAGGGGCCATGGCCGACCCCTCTTCACTGCTGAGCCGCCGCCTCGGTAGAGCCCTCTACCCCACCACCACCTACGGGCACAACTCCGGGGGAGAACCGTCCGACATCCCCAATCTGACCCATGAGCAGCTCAAGGAATTTCACCAGCGCTACTATCACCCCAGCAACGCCTATTTCTTCAGTTACGGCAACTTCCCCCTGGAAGAGCAATTGGAGATCATCGAGCGCGATGTGCTGCGGCATTTCGAGCGCATCGAGCCGGACAGCGAAGTGCCGCCGGAGACCCGACTCAGTGCTGCGCGCCAGATCACCGAGAGCTACCCCCTGGAGCCCGGCCAGCCGCTGGAGGGCAAAACCATGGTGCAGCTCGGCTGGCTGTGCAGCGATATCAACGACAGCTTTGAGCGCCTGGGCCTCTCGCTGCTCTCTTCCCTGCTGCTGGGCAATCCGGCGGCCCCCCTCTACAAGGCCCTGCTCGACTCAAAGCTCGGCAGCAATCTGGCCCCCGGCGTGGGCTACCACGACGACAACCGCAGCACCTGTTTTGCCGCAGGGCTCCAGGGTACCGAACCCCACAGGGCTGAGGCCATCGAGAGGCTGATTCTGGAGACCCTGGAAAAAGTTGCCGCAGAGGGATTTTCACAGGAGCGTATCGAGGCGGCGATCCATCGCCTTGAATTCTCCAATCGCGAGATCACCGGGGACAGCTACCCCTACGGCCTGCTGCTGCTCATGAGGCTGATGGGGCCCTGGATCCACGGCGGATCAGCGCTGCAGGCTCTGCAGTTCTCCGAAGACCTGGAGCGAATCCGTCAGGAGATGAAAAAGGGTCCGTATTTCGAGAACCTCATCCGGACCCATCTACTCGAAAACAGCCACCGGGTGCGTCTTTGCCTCGAGCCCGACAGCACCCAGGGACAGCGAGAGGAGGAGATAACCCGCAAGACTCTGGAACAAATCTCCTCCACCCTGAGCCCCGAACAGCGTCAGGATATCGTCGACAAAGCCCTAGAGCTGCAACAGGCCCAGGACGCCGAAGAAGACCTCAGCTGCCTGCCTACCCTTGAGCTCTCCGACATCCTGCCCGAAGAAGCTCCGGTGAGCCCCGATGGGGGCGAAGGCAAGCCCGGTGCGCCCCTCTGGTTCGACCAGCCCACCAACGGCATCCTCTACCTCAGCATTCAGAGCTCCCCCCTGGTTCTGGAGCCTGAACTGCTGGCCTATGTCCCCCTGTTCTGCGCTCTTCTGCCCCAGGTGGGAGCCGCGGGACAGAGCTACCTGGATATGGCCCAGCGCATGGAAGCGCAGACCGGCGGAATCCGCTTCAGCTCCATGGTGCTGGAGAATCCCTCGGACCAGAACAGCCCCCTGCCAGTTCTCAGCCTCAGGGCCAAGGCCCTGACCCAACGCGCCGCCCCCCTGTTCGAAATCCTCTCGGACATGCTGCTGCGCCCCGACTTCTCGGACCTTGAACGCCTGCATACCGTCATTGGGCAGCTACGCATCTCCCTGGAGAACTCCATCCCCTCCTCCGGCCACAGCTATGCGGCACGTCACGCCGCAAGCAGCCTCACCCCCGGAGCGGCGCTACGCGAGCGCTGGTCGGGGCTGGAGCAGGTTCGTTTCATCAAAGACATTGCGACCAGAACGCCGGATGAACTGACCGATCTGGCCGAAAAGCTGCAGACCATCGCCTCGAAGGTATTTAACCGGGAACTCCTCGAAGTCGCCGTCACTGCCGAGAAGAGCAGCTTCGAGCAGATCGATCCCTACCTGACCCCCTTTCTTGAAGGGCTCCCCCGGGGCGCAGCCAAGCAGATCCCTCTTGAAGCATTTCACAGCAGTCATCTGTGCCGGGGTTGGGCCGCATCGGTTCCGGTGTCCTACGTTACCTGCGTACTACCCACCGTTCCCTTCGAGCATGCTGACAGCGCACCCCTTCAGGTGCTGGCCAAGCTGCTCAAGAGCGGATTTCTGCACCGCGAGATCAGGGAAAAAGGCGGGGCCTATGGAGGCATGGCTTCCTATGACTACGAGGGGGGGCTCTTCTCACTGCTCTCCTACCGGGACCCGCATCTGGAGCGAACTCTGAACGTTTTCCGCGACGCCCTGGACTGGGCGCTATCCGGCGACTTTTCTGACGAGGACATCAAGGAGTCTATTCTCGCCCTGTTCAGCGACCTGGACCGCCCACTGTCTCCCGGGGGCAAGGCCAGTCACGAATTTGCCAATATCCGCCAGGGGATGAGCCTCGAGATGCGCAACCAGCACCGCGCCAACCTGCTGCGCGTCGAACGCGAAGCGATCCAGCGCGTCGCCCGAACCTACCTGCTCGACGGCTGGGACAAACGATCCATCACCGTGGTCAGCTCCGAAGAACTGCTGCGCAAGGCGCAGAATATCCCCTTCGAGATCCGCCGGATCTGATTGATTAGGTACATTTCTAAATCTTCGCACCCGGGGTCAGTCGACACCCCGGGTGCGTATTAGCATGAGACTTCCATCGTCCTTGATGGCGGCTCCCCGTCCTCGTTGTTCTCCTTTTGGAGTTTGAAGAACATATTCGCCCGCCACCACAAAAGCCTGTAACTCTTTATCCCAGACGGACTTTTTCGCTTCCAGGATGCTCTGATTGGCAGGAAGAGAAAAACGGACATTTTCAAAAGAAGTTTTTTTGCTCTTCAACTCGATTTCACCGGATTCGGCCAGCAGAGAAAAGGTCTCCTTGCCTTGACTGAGAACGCGCATCTTGATCCCTACCATAGCAGCGCGGGTCAATCGCCCAATCCCTTTTAATTCGGATAAACCGTACATCCCCTCGGCCATACCGGCAGCCAGCGAAGAGTCATCCTTGGAATTTCCATCCTCCGCAAACTGCCGGTAAAATTCGAATTCGACAGCAACAAAAACGACTTCGTTGACGGACTTAACCCGGAAGACGCCGAACTTTCGGGGCTTCACCATTAACTGTTTTGCGGAAATCCTCTGGGTCAGAGAGCCCTGTTCACCATAGGTAGAAAAGATCAGCCCTTTGATGTCCAGCGGGCGGCTGGGATTGGTATGAGCATTCCGGGCCTTCGGTGGAGCCTGTCCGGACTCATCGCAACCTGAAAGAGTCAGAAAAAGTAACAGAAAGGGTAGGAGAAGCAATTTAGTTCGCATCACAAGATTCTCAAAAAAAGGGGCCGCCAACAGGCGGCCCCACGAATAAAATAATCATCGTTCAGGAAGCCTTAGTTGGCAACCATACTTCCATGACAGGCATTATTTAAGACATTTTCGAAGATAATGTGCAGGTCAATTTCACCGAAAGCTTCGGTGCCATCGTGAATTTGAGCCGACATGAAAAACCCGCCTTCACTGTTAAGCTCAAGTACTCCATTGGCCACATTCCAGTCACCGGAACCGGTAATCTGCTCCCAACCGGTTGAATGGCCGACCCAACTGCTGTCTCTTATACACATCT
>JAAXQG010000051.1 GCA_012974445.1 Desulfuromonadales bacterium | reverse complement strand
CCCGGCGCTCTTTGCGGCCTTTCACCGCAAGCACCCGGGCATCAAGCTGAGCCTGATTCAGGGCGACAGTCGCCAGATTGCCGAGCAGGTGGCCGAGGGGAGCCTGGACCTGGCAATCGTGGGGGCAGCTCCCAAGAGCAGGGGGCTGAGCGTCAGGGCCCTGAGTGTTGACCGGCTCATTCTCGCGGTTTCTCCGGACCATCCACTGGCCGGAAGGGGCGAGCTTGAGATTAAGGATCTCAGCGATCAGACCTTTGTCGGTCGCGAGAAGGGTTCAGGCACCCGTCAGGCGGTGGAGCAGGCCCTGGGAACGCTGGATTCAATGATAAAGCAGACGATCTGCCTGGGGAGCAACGAGGCGGTGAAAGAGGCTATTTTGTTGGGGTTGGGATTGGGTTTCGTCTCATCCCTGTCGGTGGAGAAGGAGCTGATGCAGGGAGAGCTGGTTGAGCTCTCTTTGAAGAATGTGCTGCTGGAGCGCGCCCTTTACCTGATCCATCTTGATCGGGAATATAGCGCCGCGGCTGAGGCTTTCGTGGGGATGCTTGATGAGCAGGTGGCAGAGCTGTGAGGTCTTGACGCACTGAAACTGGACCGGTTCTGGCTTGAGGCTAGAGCTAAATGTCTTAACGAATGAAAGGGTGGAGACGATGAGGATTTTTCTGGTGGCCTTTGCGGCCATGGTGCTTTTGGGCTGTTCCGACGGGGGAAAGCAACTCTTCGAGACGGCTCAGTTCGAGGAGCAGCAGCGTAACCTGCCCCACGCTCGCAGTCTCTATGCGGAGATCGTGGGAAAACACCCTGATTCCCCGTACGGCAAGCAGGCGCAAGAACGACTGAGACAGCTAGGAAAATAATTATTGTAACTGTTCAGCCCGTTGTCCAGATTCCGATTTTAGGTCAATCTCCCTCCCCTTGAAAGGGGGAGGGAGAAGACAACAATACTGGCAGTGAGCATTGACTGGATAGTTACTAATTATTTTTTTCCAGTGGCCTTGTCGACGGTCTTCACATAGTCGGTAAAGCTCTTGAATCCGATCATCCGGGCTATGGGGATCTGGAAGACGAAGGGCAGGACAAAAAAGTAGATGAGGCCGGCCACCAGGCTCAGACTGGTGCTGATGCGAAAGGCCATGAAGGCCCCCACGGCAAAAAGCATGACCCAGGCGAAGTTGAACATGATCTGCATATTGCCCTGCTCCGGATAGAAAGCAGGGCGTTTATCTTCGGGCAGCTTGCGGCACATGTGGCAGAAGGAGTGCAGTGCCCCGCCCAGCAGCAGGGAGAGGGCGGAGAGGGTGGCGTCGTTCATTGCTTATCCTTTTTTCGCCCCGGCCTGTTTCAGGCGTACAACGGTTTCTACATGGGCGGTCTGAGGGAACATGTCCACGGGCTGAACCTCCTGTACCTGATAGCCTGCCTTGAGAAGCAGATCCAGGTCACGGGCCAGGCTTGAGGGGTTGCAGGAGACGTAGATCAGAGTGCGCGGGGCAAGCTCGGCGAGACTCTCTAGCACCTCGGGCTCGCATCCCTTGCGAGGAGGGTTCACCACGGCCACGGCGAGATTGTTAATCTGATCGCCCAGTGTACCCATGAGCGCCGAGGCATCTCCGGCCAGGAAGCGGCAGTTGCTCAGGCTGTTCTCCCGGGCGTTCTGGGTGGCGTTGCGGGTGGCTTCCTCGACGACTTCGATGCCGATGACCTTCCCGGCATCCCGGGCCAGGTTCAGAGCGATACCGCCGATGCCGCAGTAGAGATCGACGGCGGTGTCGGAAGCTGAGAGCTGCGCCCACTTGCGGACCAGATCGTAGATGTTACGGGCCTGCTCGTGGTTGACCTGGAAGAAGGAGGTGGGTGAGATACGCAGGCGCGTCTCCCCGACCTGGTCGATGAGATCGGGGGTGCCGAGCATCTTCATCGTCTCACGGCCGAAAATGACGTTACCGCTGCTGCGATTGACGTTCTGGTGCACCGAGATGACCTGAGGAACCTTGTTCTTGAGTCCCTTGGCCAGATGGGTAATCAGCCGAAACTCACTTTCGGAAGTGACGAAGGTCACCATGGCCTTGTTGTGCTCGGGACTGACCTTGATGGTGAGATACCGCAGCAGTCCTCGGCCATGATTAGCATTGAAGACGGAGAGCCGCTGCAGGTCGATCTCTTCACGGACCACCTCGACGATGCGATTGATCAGCGGGTGGTGCAGGGGGCATCCGCCGATATCGGCCACTTCATGGCTGCCCCGTCGGAAAATACCGATTTGCACCTTACCCTTGACCTTGGCGATGGCAAGTTTGGCGGTGGTGCGGTAGCCGATGGTGGTAGGTGCGGCAAGGGTCGGGTTGATCTTGATCCCTTTGAGCGCGGGATGAGCCTTGAAGCTCTCGGCCACCTTCTGCTGCTTGACCTCCAGCTGCTTTTCGTAACTTAGCTCGATGAGGGGGCACCCCTGGCAGCGCCGGGCCATCAGGCAGGATGATGCGATGCGGTGAGGGGATTTTTCCGTAATCTTGAGCAACCTGTCTCTTATACACATCT
>JAAXQG010000224.1 GCA_012974445.1 Desulfuromonadales bacterium | reverse complement strand
CATCAAGGCCCACGGCGGGAGGATCGCGGTGCAAACGAACCTTGGTCAGGGGACCTGTGTGAGCTTCTATCTGCCCCTGGAGAACAAGTGCGCTACCTGAGATTCTCAGGGGCAGACCGGCAGGCTGAGGGTGAAGGTCGTACCTTCCCCCGGGGTGCTGGAGACCTGAATCTCTCCCTCGTGTTTCTTGACAATGTCGTAGGAGATGCTCAGACCCAGCCCCGTCCCCGCTCCGGCGGGTTTGGTGGTATAGAAGGGCTCAAAAACACGCTCCAGCTTGTCGGGTTCGATCCCCTTGCCCGTGTCTGAGACGCTGATGTGGATTTGCTCGTCCTGGTGCCAGCTCTTCAGGCGGATGATCCCCTTCTCTTCGATGGCCTGGGACGCATTGACCAGCAGGTTGAGAAATACCTGATTGAGTTGCTGGGGGTAGCAGCGGGTGCGGGGGATCTCTCCCAGTTCCTTCTCCAGAGTCGTCTTGTATTTGAGCTCGTTCCAGGCGATGTTCAGGGTACTCTCCAGGCAGTCCCGCAGATCGACCAGACTTTTATCCGGTTGATCCACTCTTGAGAAACTCTTGAGGTCCTTCACGATCTGGCTCACCCGCTGGGTCCCTTCGATAGATTCCGCTATCAGCTCCTGTATATCCTCCAGAACGAAGTCGATTTTTTCCTTCTTCCAAAGGCTGTTGAGAGCCTCGCGCTCCTCGCCCTGTGCGCAGGCATCTAGAGCATCACGCTGGGCACCGAGAACCCTGAGCAGGGAATCGACAAATTTCCCCAGGCTGTTGAGATTCGATGAGATAAAGCCGACGGGGTTGTTGATCTCATGAGCAACGCCTGCGGCCAGCTGACCGATAGAGGCCATTTTTTCCCGCTGCAGCAGCTGAACCTGGGTGTCTTTCAGTTCGGAGTGAGTTTTTTCCAGCTCCCGGTTTTTTTCCTTCAGGGCCCCGGCAAGTCCCCGGGTCTGGTTCAGGGCGTTCTGGAGGGCGTCTTCGGCCAGTTTTCTGCGGCTGATATCCTGCACCGTGCCGATCATGCGCAGCGCCTGCCCCTCGTTGTCCCGAAATACCTTCGCCTGCCCCTGGACAACCTGTTCGATCCCCTGCTCCCTTCGCAAACGGAAGTCCACTTCGAAGGCTTTGTCGTCTGACTCCAGCGCCCTGAGCAACGAGCGCTCGACCTTGGAGCGGTCCTGGGGATCGATGGCGTTTAGAAAATCCTCTTCGGTCCCCTCCATGAGGATTCCGGGCAGGATGGCGTCAGCGCCTTCGGACCAGCGCAGCACTCGGGTGCCGAGATGCCATTCGAAGCTGGCGAGCAGGGCGACGCGCTGAGCCTCCTTGAATAGCTCCTGACTGGCCCTGAGAGCCTGTTCGACCTCCCGTCTTATGTCGACCTCCTGAGCCAGACGGTTGCGGGTGATGGTGGTATTGCGAAGCCTCCTAAGCATGTCGTTGAAGGCCTCGGACAGCGCCTGGACCTCTCCGTCGGCCTGAAGGCTTGCCGGAGCCGTCAGGTCTTCCAGATCGCTGCCGACTCGCTTCACCCTGTGCAGCAGCTGCTGCAGGGGGGCCGAGATGCGGCGGCCCAGCAGCAGCGCGCTCATAGCCAGGATGGTGCTTAGAATCAGCCCTGAGATGAGGGTCAGCCTCTGTTCTTTACTCCAGAGGGGAAGCTGCTGTGATAGATCGGTTTTCAGGATGGCTCTCCAGCCCACGCCGGTGTTTCCCAGTTTGTGGTCGATGGATGCGCCGCTGTCGACGTGATCGAGGCTCAAGCCGGGGTTCAGGAGGATGGGGGCGAAGGCGTAGAGCAGATCGCTCTGTCCGTCGGATAGCGTGACCCCGTTGGCACTTCCTGCCGAGATCATATCGATAAGGGGTTGGGGCAGTTGGGTGCTAAGGGGTGCGACCCCATTTTCGTACACCACCTGACCGTTATCTCGGGCGATGCTCAGGGTCCCCGGATTGAAATGCTCGAATTCCGTGACAGTTTTTGCCAGCGGCCCGAGGATTTTAACGTTGCATTTTAGGATGCCGAGCAGTTCGCCGCCGTCCATGACGGGCACGACGATGCCCAGAACATAATCACCGACGCTCTCGTCGTAGCCCCGGTCATCGAAGTAGGCCGCACCGGCCCCCTCTGCAAAGGCGCCCTTCCACCAGTATTTGTGCCCGTGGTTGAAGGTGGTCAGCCGCCCGGTGCTTGCGACCAGGGCCCCAAAGCGATTGGTCAGGAAGATCTCCCCATAGGTTCCGGAAAAGTTGTGGAGTTGCTTCTGAAGGTAGCCGGCGAGCTCGTTGCGCAGGTACGGGGTGAAGAAGGAAGCGGAGGGGTCTTTGGTGCTTAACCACTGATCGGCGATGGCCTCGATCTGCTGTGCCGAGCTCAGTTGTGCGTTGCTTCGCCGAAGGGCGCTGAAAACCAGGGGAGCGCTGGCCATGGTTCGCGCTTTGTTGACCTCGAACTGAAGGTGGTCATCGAAGCGCTGGGCCGCGTCCGAGGCAAGATCGATCGCCAGGGCCTGAACCCGCTCAAAATCCGCCCGGCGATGACTCAGGGTGCTAGCGCCGAGTATCAGCGCCAGGAAGATGATGCCGATGGCGAATATGGTGGAAGCGAGGCGATGCTGTATTTTTTTCATGGGTCCGTCTTTTCAGCTATGAGGGTATTTGCGCTGAGAGGTCCCTCCTGCAGGGGCAGGGAGCAAGAAGGCACTTTACAATAAAAATCAGGGAGCTGTCGCGCACTGGAAGGGCTCAGGCAGACATCGGCAACGGCGACGATACGGGCCTCCAGAGGGATGGTCTCCCCCGCGAGCCCGAGAGGGTACCCGTTGCCATCGATATGTTCATGATGATGGCGGATGCAGTTCAGAACGAAGGGGTGAAATCCGGCGCGTTTTCCCACGTCGTAACCCCATTGGGGGTGATTTTTGATGGAGAGAAATTCTTCAGCGCTCAGCGCCCCCTTCTTCAGCAGCACGGAGTCTGGAACCCCGATCTTGCCGCAGTCGTGCAGCCAGCTGCCATAGCGCAGTTGTTTCCGGTCTTCTTCGGACAGGGAAAGGGACAGGGCGATCTGCTCGGTATAGCCCGCCACCCGTTCGCAGTGACCCCGGGTGTAGGAGTCTTTGAGTTCGATGGCCTGGGCGATGGAGAGAAGTTTCTGCTCATCCGCACCGCGCAGGGAATAGGCCAGCTCGTAGCGGCTCACCCCGTCTCCGACGCATCGAAGCAGATCGGAATCGTCCCAGGGTTTGGGGATAAAACGGAAAACCTCGCCTAAGTTGATGGCATCGATGGCGATGGAGAGGTCGGCGAACCCCGTCAAAAGAATCCTCACCGTCTCGGGCTTGAGAACCTTGACCCGGGAGAGCAGCTCGATGCCTGAGATGCCGGGCATTCTGTAGTCGGAGATGACGACGGCAAAGTCTATCTCGCCGATGAGTTTGAGGGCGTTGAGGGGATCGCTACAGGTCAGGACCTGGAAAGGGCTGTCTATAAACAGGCGCTTGAGGGCATTGAGTATCAGGGGCTCGTCATCGACAATCAGGATGCTTGACTTATCCATGGCTGACCTCGATGGCAGAATTGTAGCAGAACTTTAACGCATTAAGGAAAATGATAAAAATTATGAAATAGGCTTTATCTGGGCATAAATGCCGTAAATGGTCTCGGGTGCCATTTGGCTTGAAAGGCAAGGGGGGGGGCATGGATCTGCGTCCATGCCCCCCCCCTTGGATGCGTGCTGAGGTGAGAGTTTAGAGGCTGTTCCAGCCTCCTCCTATTGCCTTGATCAGCGAAACTGTGGAGCGGTACTGCTCTCCCAGGAGACTGCTTTGCGCCCGCTGGGCCTGCAGGGCGCTGCGTTCGCTGTCGATGACCTCAAGGTAGCCTACCTGCCCGGCGCTGTAACGGATGCGCGAGAGTTCGGCGGCCCTGGCGGAGCTGCGAACCGCTCGGGCCTGCGCCTGAGCCTGCGCGGTCAGGGTCGCGAGGCTGGCCAGGCTGTTTTCCGTCTCCTGGAAGGCGACGAGCAGTCGCTGGCGGTAGATGGCACCGGCTTCATCGAGGGCCGCCCTGGAGGCATGGAGCTCGGCCCGGTTGCGCCCCCCGTCGAAGAGGGGAAGACTGGCCAGCGGCCCCAGCGCCCAGGTACGGTTGTCGGCTTCGAAGACTGAGCCCAGGGAGGTCCCGGCGAAACCGACTCCCGCGCCGAGGCTCACCCGGGGGAAGAAGGCGGCCTTGGCCACTCCGATGCGGGCGTTGGCCTCGGCCATGGCCCGCTCGGCGGCGGCCACGTCGGGGCGGCGCTCCAGCAGGGTTGAGGGCAGAGTCGGGGCGACGGACGGAGCGGGGCTCAGCAGGGGGGCCGCCTCAAGACTGAAGTTCGAGGGGAACTGCCCCAGCAGCACGGCCAGGGCATTTTCCAGCAACATTCGGTTGCGCCGCACCCCTTCGAGATCGGCTTCGGCGGTGGCCAGCTCGACCTCGGCCCGGTCCAGGTCCAGACGACTGGTGCGCCCGTTATCAAAGAGGCTACGGACCAGCCCCAGGTTTTTCCGTCGCAGCTCCAGAGTGCTCTCCAGCAGGCTCATCTGCGCATCGAGGGTGCGCAGGCTGAAGTAGCGGTCGGCCACTTCGGCCTGCAGGCTCAGGTGCAGAGCATCAAAGGTGGCGATGCTGCCCTGGAAGCGGGCGAGATCGGCCTCGGTGGCGCGGCGCACCCGCCCCCAGAGATCCAGCTCGTAGGACAGATCCAGGGGCAGGGCCAGGTTGGTGCGGGTCAGGGCGCTGCCGCCGGCGAAATCCCCCGCTGTGCGCGAGCGCACGGCCTGCGGGTTCAGCTCCAGCCGGGGGAGGCGCTCGGCCCGGCTGATGCGCAGCAGGCTTCTGGATTGCTCCAGTCGGGCCGCCGCGGCCGCAAGGTCCTGGTTGGCGACTCCCGCCTGCTCAATCAGGCTGTTCAGGGCCGGGTCATCGAACAGTTCCCACCAGTTGTCCCGGGGGAATGTGTCGGCGGGACTGGCTTGCTGCCAGGGCCCTTCGGTCTTGTAGTTTGCCGGAAGCTCCAGCTGCGGCCGATGGTAATCGGGGCCCAGGGTGCAGGCCGAAAGCAGCAGCAGGGCAAGTCCCGAAGCCATCATTTTCAATGGGTATTTCATCTCTGGTCTTTTTCCTCTCATGCCTGCACCTGCGTTCCGGCTGCTGTGGCCTCTTCGGTTTCATCCTCCTGAAGTTGCTCGCGCTTTCGGGCCAGCAGCAGGTAGGCTGCAGGGACCACGAAGAGGGTGAGCAGGGTTCCGAAGGCCATGCCGCCGACGATGACCCAGCCGAGCTGGGCACGGCTCTCGGCTCCGGCACCCGTGGCCAGGGCCAGAGGGATGGCGCCGAGCACCATGGTGCCCGCCGTCATCAGCACCGGACGCAGGCGCATGCGCGAGGCCTCAAGCACGGCGTCGAATTTGTTGCGCCCCTCCATCTGGAGCTGGTTGGCGAACTCCACGATGAGGATGCCGTTTTTGGTGATCAGGCCGATCAGCGTGATGAGTCCCATCTGGCTGTAGATATTCAGGCTATTGCCCGTGAGCTTGAGCGCCAGCAGCGCGCCCAGCATGGACAGGGGCACGGTGAGCAGGATGATGAAAGGGTCGACAAAGCTTTCGAACTGCGCCGCCAGCATCAGGTAGATGAAGGTTAGGGCCAGCACGAAGGTGAGCAGCAGCCCGCTGCTGGATTCGAAGAATTCCCGCGACTCGCCGGCGTAATCGACGAAGGCGCCTTCGGGCAGCACCTCTCCGGCCTGCTCGTTGAGCCAGCCGAGGGCCTCGCCCAGAGAGTAGCCCGGAGCCAGGTTGGCGCTGATGGTAGCTGCGCGGTTCTTGCCGAAGTGGTTCAGCGCCTGGGCGGCCACCGTCTCTTCGATGCTCACCAGGCTGGCGAGGGGGATCATCTCGCCGCTTGCGGCTCGGACATAGATGGCGTTGAGATCCTGAGGGGTGGTGCGCAGATCGTCCTCGGCCTTGACGATGACCTCGTACTGCTCGCCGTCCATCTTGAAGCGGGTGACTTCCCGCCCGCCCATGAAGGTCTCGATGGTGCGCCCCAGCGTCGCTACGTCCACCCCAAGGTCAGCGGCCCTGTCCCGGTCCACAGAGACGCGGATTTCGGGGCTGCTCAGCTTCAGGTCGGTGCGCGCCGCCACGATGCGGCTGTTACCCCGCACCCGGGCCATCAGCTTGTCCATCGTCTCGCTGAGCTCTTCCCAGCTGCCGGTGGTCTTGATGACGAACTGCACCGGTTGATCCATGGGCGATTGCCCCAGCGAAGGTGGATTGATGGGGAAGGCCAGAACCCCGGGGATGCTGAACATGGGGCCAGCCAGCCCTCCGGCGATCTGCTGCTGGCTGCGCTCGCGCTCGTCCCAGTCCTTGAGATCCAGGAAGGAGACCCCTTCGGAGACCAGAGGGAAGCCGGTGATCATGAAGAAGCTGTCGGCCTCGGGGATCCCCCGGTAGAGCTCCTCGATCTGCTTGGCGTAACTGTCCGTGTACTCCAGCGTCGCGCCGTCGGGGGCGATATGGACCCCCACGATGGTGCCCCGGTCTTCCACCGGAGCCAGCTCCGATGGCAGTGACTGGAACAGGTAGTAACTTCCCCCCGCCGAGACAAGGACCAGAGCCATGGCGATGTAGCGGGCCTTCAGGGCATACTCCAGCAGCCAGCTGTAGCTGCTTTCCAGCGCCACGAAAAAGCGCTCTAGAATCCGCATCACAGGGCCTGGATTGGCCTCGTGCTTCAGCAGTTTGGAGCACATCATGGGGGTTAAGGTCAGGGCCACGAAGCCCGAAACCAGCACCGCCCCCGCCAGGGTCAGGGCGAACTCGGTAAAGAGCTTGCCTGTGCGTCCTTCCATCAGGGCCACGGGCGCAAAGACCGCCACCAGAGTCAGGGTCATGGCGATGATGGCAAAACCGATCTCCCGACTCCCCTTGAGGGCAGCTCTAAAGGGGGAGAGCCCCTTCTCCACATGGCGGTGAATATTTTCCAGCATGACGATGGCATCATCCACCACCAGTCCCACCGCCAGCACCAGGGCCAGCAGCGTCAGGGTGTTGATGGAGAAGCCGAGCACCCACATGATGAAGAAGGCTCCGATGAGGGAGATGGGGATGGTGATCAGGGGGATCAGGGTGGCTCGGACGCTGCGCAGAAAGACAAATATGACCAGCAGTACCAGCAGTACCGCCTCGAAGATGGTGGAGTAGACGTTGGCGATGGAGCGCTCGATGAAAATAGAAGAGTCGTACACCAGATTGATGTTCATCCCCTCGGGAAGGCTCTCCTGAATCAGGGGGAGCATCTTCTTGAGATTGGAGGAGATCTCCAGAGGATTGGCAGTGGAGGTCTTCACCAGCCCCAGGGCCAGGGCGTTCTTGCCGTTGTGACGCAGGTTGACCCGTTCGTTCTCCGAGCCGATCTCCACCCGGGCCACATCTCCCAGTCGCACCAGATAACCCGATTCGTTGCGCAGCACTATGGCTGTGAAATCCTCGGGAGTCTCGAGTCCCGTGTCGGTGAGAATGGTGAATTCCCTGGCGCTGCTTTCGATGCGTCCGCCGGGGACCTCGATATTCTGGCTTCTCAGGGCGCTTTCCACATCGGGAGCGGTCACGCTGTAAGCGGCCATTTTCGTGGGGTCGAGCCAGATGCGCATGGCGTATCTGCGCTCACCGAAAATCTGAGCCGAGGCCACCCCGGGGATGGTCTCGATGCGATCTTTCACCCGGCGATCCAGGTAGTCGGTGATCTCTCCCATGCTGTGACGGTCGCTGGAGAAGGCCAGGTACATGATGGGAGAGGCGTCGGCCTCCACCTTGGCGATGATGGGCTCCTCGATGCTCGAAGGCAGCTTGCCGCGGACCCGTCCTACCCGGTCACGTACGTCGGCGGCGGCGCTGTCGGGGTTGCGCCCCTCCAGGAAGGTAATGCTTATTTCGCTCGATTCCTGGCGGCTCTTGGAGGTGATGGTCTTGAGCCCCTCGAGCCCCGCCAGGCTGTCTTCGATGACCGTTGTGATTTCGGTCTCCATGATCTGGGGGCTGGCCCCGAGATAGATGGTGGTCACGGAGATGGCCGGTTCGTCGATGTTGGGGTATTCGCGCACCGAAATGCGGTCGTAGGCGATCAGCCCCAGGAGCAGAACTCCCAGGCTCAACACCGTGGCCAGTACCGGGCGCCTTATGCTCAGGTCGGATAGTTTCATGGTTATGTCGCCTCAGGTTCTTTAGTTTTGGGCCGCAGCGGAACTGGTGCGTGCGAACAGGGACGGGTCGGCGGGGATGGCGGTCACGGGCATGCCGGGGCCGATTTTCTGATGTCCCCCGGTGATGATCTGAGCCCCTTCATCGAGCCCCGAAAGCACTTCGACAAAGCCCTGGCGGCGCGCTCCGAGTTGGACCGGCGCCATGGCGGTCTTGCCTTCTACGACTGTCCAGACGAAATGCTTCTGCATCTGGGCGATGACAGCCTGTTCAGGCACCATGAGCGCGGCGCTGTTGCTGCCGATCTGCAGGTCGAGGTTGACAAACTGTCCGGGGCGCAGGCTCTGCTGCGAGTTGTCCAGAATTCCCCGCAGCACCAGGGAGCGCCCTGCGGCGTCGATGATGGGGTCGATGGCGTAGAGCTTGCCGCTGAGGGCATGGCCGTCCAGATTCAGCTTCTGCCCGACCCTTACCCGGGTCGCCTGAGATTCGGGGATGCGAAAGTCCACCTTGAGCCGGGCGCTGTCGGCCAGATTGACCAGGGTCTGCCCGGGCTGGAGGTAGTCTCCCTCACTGACGCTGCGCAATCCCAGGGTGCCTGCGAAGGGGGCGACAATCCGCGTCTTGTCCAGCTGGGCCCGGGCCAGGCTAGCTCCGGCCTCGGCCAGTTTCCACTGGGCATGGGCCTCGTCGCGCTCACGCACCGAGATGGCTGCATCGGTGAGCAGGGCCTCGGCCCGGCGGAAATCGGAGCGGCGCAGTTCCAGCTGGGCCAGGGCCTGGTCGAGCTGTGCACGCTGTACCGCATCGTCCAGCTCGAAGAGCAGGGCGCCCTTCTCAACGCTCTGCCCTTCGGAAAAGGCGATTTTTGAGAGTCGTCCGCCGATTTCAGGACGGATCACCACCGACTCGTTGGCTCGAAGCGTTCCCACCGTGGCCAGGGTCTCGATGAGTGTCGAGGACTCCAGGCTGATCACCTCGACCGGGGTCGCAGGTGGGGCGCCCCCTTGGGCGAAGGCCAGAGGGCTGGATATGAGGCTGAAGGCCACGAAGAGCAGCACCCCCAGCAGGGCCGAAAGAAGCCAGAAAAGGGGCCAGAATCTCGGGGAAAGGGCTCCTGGCGTCGGGAGTATGGTTTCGGGGCGTTCGGCTTGATGCTCTGCAAATGCTTCTGTCATGATCGTTCCATCCTTCTTATGTGCGGAGTGAATATTCAGTCCGCAGTTTGGTAAATAAAAAAACCCTCTATAGGGGGTCTATATCGCCTCTCAGACTTTGATCGCATTCCAGCAGCCGACGATGCATTCATTGATGAGCGTCTCGTCTGCCTTTATCAGTCCGGCGTGCACGTCCTTGATCAGAAAGACGATAGGGCCGATGGCCAGGGCGTGAACCAGCAGCAGGGGCAGCTCCTTGATGGCCCCCTCCCTGATTCCCGCCTCGAAGACATCGTGCAGCCGGTCGTCCTCGCCGCAGCTGCTGCCGCCGGAAAGAAGGCGGTCCCGGCGCAGGTCGTTACCGAAGGGGGAGTTGTAGAACTGCTCAAGGAAGCTGAAATCCTGAGGGCGCTCCAGCAGGTAGCGCAGCAGGCGGTCCATCAGGTGGGAGAAGCGTTGTTGAAGGCTCCACCCCTGATCGTAGCCGCTATGCATCTGGGCCTGGAGCTCTTCTTCCAGCTCTGCATGGATGGCGAAAATCAGCTCGTCCTTGTTCTCGAAATACCGGTAGATGGTTCCGGCACCCACATTGGCCTGCTTGGCGATCATGGCCGTGGGCGTTCCATGGAAGCCATGCTCGGCGATGAGCTGCTGGGCGGCTTTCATAATGGCGGTACGCTTGTCGGGTTCGGTCATCTATTGCCTCCTGCTGTGCGGAGTGAGCGTTCAGTCCGCGTACCGTATCGCGATCTGTCCTCGGGAGTCAAGGGGGAGAATGCCTCTGATGCCCATGTATTTGCAGGCTGCTTCAATTTAGGGCGTTACTGGCGAAGAGATGGGCACAGGGGCAGGTGCTGGGCTGGATTACGGCGGGGAATCGGGGGGTGCGCTATATTGGCACGGGCTGTGCTGTACTGTTTAGATACAAGCGAATAGATTTCCCGGCTCTCTTGAGCCCGGGATCAGGGGTCCGATGATGTATCCCGTAATAAATGGGCGATGGCGCCCGGAAGGCTCGAAGTCTTCCGGGCGTTTTTTCGTTTTAACCCCACATGGCAATGGCGCCTCCGGTTTGGTTACCGGAGGCGTTTTCTATTTCCAGTCAGCAGCGAGAGGAGACAGGCGATGGCCAGCGGATGTCCCATGATGCAAAGACCTCAGACCGATCACCCCTGTTTCGGAGGAGACCACAGCAAGGCAGGGCGGATTCACCTGCCGGTGGCGCCGGGATGCAACATCAAATGCGGCTTCTGCGAGCGCAAGTTCGATTGCGCCAACGAGAGCCGTCCCGGAGTGACCAGCCGGGTACTGAATCCTGTTCAGGCTTTGGAGCGGGTGCGCCTCGTGAAGCGGCACATGGAAAAGGCGGGCGGTGCGCGCCTCAAGGTGGTGGGCATTGCCGGGCCCGGCGATCCCCTGGCTAATCCCCGGACCTTTGAGACCTTCTCTCTGGTGCGTGAGGCTTTTCCCGAGATGACTCTCTGCCTCTCCACCAACGGTCTGCTGCTGCCTGAGATGATCGATGAGATCGTTACACATGATGTTCACAGTCTCACCGTTACCATCAACGCCCTGACCCCGGAGACGGGGGCGAAGGTCTATGAGTGGATCAATTACAAAGGGCAGCGCCTGGAAGGGGAGGCCGCCGGGGCGCTGCTGCTGGGCAGGCAGCTCGAAGGGCTGCGTCTGGCTGCAGAGGCTGGGATGATGGTGAAGGTCAACCATGTCTACATTCCCGGAGTGAATGATCACGAAACTCTGGATCTGGCCGTGAAGGTCAGAGGCCTGGGCGCGGCGATGATGAACATCATGCCGGTGATTCCCGTGGGGCAGTTCCGTGATATCGAACCCCCTTCGGAGCGGGACATGGAGCTGGTGCGCAATCAGGCGGAGCTAATCCTGTCCCAGGCGCGCCACTGCAAGCAGTGCCGGGCTGACGCCGCTGGGGTGGTGGGGCAAGACATCGATCTGGACGCGCTGGCCGTTTGATGCAAATCACTCATATTTGCTGGGGGAGGTGGGCTCATGGACTATTTGAGAGACGATATCGTCATCGATGATACGACCCTGCGTGACGGGGAGCAGACCGCCGGGGTGGTGTTTTCTCTGGAGGAGAAAAAGCGTATCGCCCGCACGTTGGACGAGATGGGGGTCGGGGAGCTGGAGTGCGGCATTCCCGCCATGGGCGCCGAGGAACGAAGCAGCATCCGGGCCCTGGTGGATATGGGCCTTGCGGCTCGGCTCATCAGCTGGAATCGGGCTCTCATTCCCGATATCCAGGCTTCCCTGGCCTGTGGCGTCACCGCCGTGGACCTGTCTCTGAGCGTTTCGGACATTCATATTAAAAGCAAGTTGCGCAAGGATCGGGCTGCGGTGATCGAGCAGCTCAAAGTGGCCCTGGGCTTTGCCAAGGACCAAGGGCTCTACGTCTCGGTGGGGGGGGAAGATTCCAGCCGGGCTGATCTCGATTTTCTGGTGGAGCTCATGCAGGTTGCCAAAAGCATGGGGGCCGACCGTTTTCGTTTCTGCGACACCCTGGGTATTCTCGATCCCTTCAGCACCTACGAGATGGTGCGCTATCTGCTCGAACGAGTGGATCTCGATCTGGAGGTCCACACCCATAATGATCTGGGCATGGCCACAGCCAACGCCCTGGCGGGGCTCAGAGCCGGAGCCCGGTACGTGAACACCACGGTCAACGGCCTGGGGGAGCGCGCAGGCAACGCGGCCCTCGAAGAGGTGGTGATGGCGCTCAAATACGCCTGCGGACAGGATCTGGGCGTGGACACCCGACGCTTCGTGGAGATCTCCCGTTTTGTAGGGTCGGCGAGCTGCCGCCCCGTACCGGACTGGAAGGCGGTGGTGGGGGAGAAAGTCTTCTCTCACGAGTCGGGGCTGCACGCCGACGGAGTGATCAAAAATCCGTCAAACTACGAGGGCTTCGATCCCGCGGAGGTCGGCCTGGCACGGCACATGGTGGTGGGGAAGCACTCGGGGCGTCAGGGGCTCGGCCACCGGCTGAAGTCTCTGGGCATCGAGATGCACCGGCTGGAGCTCGACGATCTGCTGGAGAGGGTGCGCAGCATTTCTCAGCGAAACAAGAGGCCGCTCAGCGATGGAGAGCTTCTCTACCTGGCCCGTGCCGGGCGCAAGGTAGCCTGAGGCGCCATGGAGATCGAGATACCCACCGCGCAGGATTGGATTGTTTTCCGTCAACTGGCCCAGGCCGAGGGCTGGCTGCTGCCCGAGGGAGAACTGGATTTTTACCGAAGCAACTCTCACGCCCTGGCCCTGGTGCTCAAGGCAAAGGGTGCTGTGGGCGGATTGGTCACCGGAGTTCGCCACGGGCCCAGCGGATGGATCGGGAATCTTATCGTCGAGCCGCGATTGCGGGGCAGAGGGCTGGGCAGCCTTCTGCTGGATCGGGCCATATTGAGCCTGGAGTCTGCGGGCTGTCAGTCGCTGTGGCTGACGGCCTCCGAGCAGGGTCGCCCCCTCTATGAACGCCGTGGTTTCGAGCCCAGAGATACCGTTGTGCGCTGGAGTGCTTCGGGGCTCGGGGCTCGAGGGCAGGCTTGCACCCAGCGCTGCGTTCTGGAGGAGTTGCTTGCATCCGATGCCCGGGGATGGGGAGAGCCCAGAGAGCGGTGGCTCGCACTCCTGGCCCAGCAGAGCCAGCCGCTTCGTAGTGGCGGCACTTTGGCACTGCTTCAAAAAGGGTCTACACTCTCCATCCTGGGCCCCTGGTACTCCGAGGACCTCTGCCCCCGAAAGAATCGGATTCTGATCGTCGAGGCTCTGAGCGCTCTTGACCCCGGGGCGATTCTGGTGACCGATCTGCTGGGATCAAGCCCCATCAATGGCCTGATGCAAGCTGCAGGTTTCGAGCGCAAAGGCTGCACCGTTCTGATGCAAAGGGGGGCGGCAGGCTGGAACCCTTGGGGCATTGTCGCTCTTGGCAGCCTGGGCAGCCTGGGTTAAATTCCCTTTTGTAAAAAGTTTCAGCTTCTCCCCGAGAGCAATTGTAGACCTTAAAGGATGTTTAAGTTCTTGCCTGCAATATTGATGGGTGATATAACCCGGTGATAGTACATAGATACTGTCCCAGGAGAAACGGTATGCTTGGCCCACAGGATTCATTTGTTCTCTATGACGAAGAACTCACGCGTTTCACCAAGGTCCTCGAAACGCTTCTTAATAACTCCAATGCCGCGTCGGCCTTTCTCATCGACAAAAATGGTCAGCTCATCTGCGCTGTCGGCGAGACGAGCAAGCTCGACACCACCAGCCTTGCATCCCTTACGGCTGGCAACATCGCGGCTACGGGCGGTCTGGCCAAGCTCATCGGCGAGAAGGAATTCTCCATTCTTTTCCATGAGGGAGAGAAGGATAATATCCATATCTCCATCATTGGTGGGCGCATCATCCTGGTGGTCATTTTCGACCAGCGCAGCTCCTTGGGGCTCGTACGGCTCCGGGTGAAGAAGTCCACCGCCGAGCTCCAGATCGTTCTTAATGATCTGATCACCCGTACCGAAGAGAGCCAGAAATCCGGCGCTTCGGGCAGTCCCTTTGCGGAAATCACCGACGAAGATATCGACAATCTCTTCAGCTGAGGCCGTTCGAATGTCGTTCATCAATTACGCTGCGCGCGAAATCAATTGCAAAATCGTCTATTACGGCCCCGGGCTCTGCGGGAAAACCACCAATCTTCAGCAGATCTACGCCAAGAGTTCTTCGGAGGCCAAGGGGAAGATGATTTCTCTGGCCACCGAGACCGAGCGAACCCTGTTTTTCGATTTTCTCCCTCTGGATCTGGGTGAAATTCGCGGTTTCAAGGTGCGCCTGCATCTCTATACCGTTCCCGGTCAGGTCTTTTATGATGCCTCCCGTAAGCTCATCCTCAAAGGGGTGGACGGGGTCGTTTTTGTTGCCGACTCCCAGGCCGATCGCTTCGACGCCAACATCGAAAGCCTGCTGAATCTTCGGGACAATCTCGATGAGCAGGGCTTCGATCTCGACAAGCTCCCCTACGTCATTCAGTACAACAAGCGTGACCTGCCCAATCTCAGCACCGTCGATGAGCTGCGCAGCCTGCTTAACGCCGATGGCGTTCCCGATTTTGAGGCTTCCGCCTTCGAAGAATGGGGTATTTTCGAGACACTCAAAGGGATTGCCAAATTAATTCTGAATGAATTAAAAAAAGGGCAAAAGTAGGGATCTTTACCCTTGACTCTGTCTCGAGAGCCATGTATAAAGTTTCTCGCTTCACCAAGAATTAAAAAGTTTGTTCCCTCCTAGCTCAGTTGGTAGAGCAGGTGACTGTTAATCACCTTGTCGCTGGTTCGAGCCCAGCGGAGGGAGCCATTTTAGAAGACGACAATACCGGCAGTGAGTATTGACTGAATAGTTATTCTATCCCCAAGGTATAAGGCATGATGATCTGTCCGAAGTGCAGCTGCGAGAACGATCCCGAGAATTTGGAATGCATCTTCTGCGGTGTGATTTTCGCCAAAACCAGGAAACCCGAGGACTCTTCGGATCGCCAGAAGATTGATGAGGAGCCTGCCGAGGATTCCATCCGCTCTCTGCTGCTAACTCTTCCGGGGAACAATGGTTGGCCAGCGACTCTGGGGCGCATGGTCATTCTCGGTGGGCTCGTTTTGCTGAGCCTTCAGCTTGCCTTCTCATCGATCGCCAGCAACGCCTCCGGGCAGAGCTGGCTCCATCTGGTTAATCTCCCCTTCCACGAGGCGGGTCATATCATCTTCAGGCCCCTGGGCAGTTTTATCGCTTCGCTGGGGGGGACGCTCGGGCAGTTGCTGGTACCGTTGGTCTGTCTCGTCGCCATTCTGATTAAGGGGCGGGATCCTTTCGGTGCATCGGTCTGCCTCTGGTGGTTCGGAGAAAACCTTCTGGATATCGCTCCCTATATCAATGATGCCAGAGCAGGGCAGTTGCCGCTGGTCGGGGGGAACTTCGGTCATTCCTCGCCCTATGGTTTCCATGATTGGGAATATCTGCTCACCGAATCGGGGCTGCTGCACTTCGATCAGAGCCTGGCAAGGCTCTCCCACCTCTGCGGCTCTCTCGTCATGGTCCTGTCCATCGGGTGGGGCGGCTACGTACTCCTGAAGAGTCTGAATCTCGGGGGGAACTCTAGTCGCTGAAAACATGTCAGGTCCCGAGGAGTGCTGGGTCTTTTTGGCATACTTTACTATCTGTACAAAGTTGAGTTAGTTAAGAACGTCCCCAGCCATTCCGTCTGATAGTTAGATTTCGAGGTGCCTCGAAGAAACCCAACCCAATGATATAATTACCTCAGGAAGAAGAGTCGGCCGAAGGGGGCGAAAGGTGGTGTCTCACACGGCCAATGGAGGTAGCAAATGAGAAGCGAAAAATTCATCAATATATGTGATGCCGTTAAGCACGGTGCCGAGAGGCACGTAACGCACATCATTACTCACAAATCGGGGACGGTCCTTTCCTGCAGCGAGGATTTT
>JAAXQG010000028.1 GCA_012974445.1 Desulfuromonadales bacterium | reverse complement strand
GTCTTCGTCCTGCTTGTCTCCGTCCTGCTTGTCTCCGTCCTGCTGCTGGTCCCCCTTGTCATCGGGGTTCTGAGCATCCTGGTCCTGCTGGAGAGCCTTCTCCACAAGCTCAAGGTTATGGCGGGCATCTTCGTTTTGGGGATCCTGCTCCAGGGCGCTGCGGTAGCTCTGCGCGGCCTCCGCCAGTTTTCCAAGCTTTGCCAGGCTGTTGCCCAGGTTATAGAGGGAGTCGGAGTCTTCTTTCCCGGCATAGAGACCGGCGGCCTCATCGAAGTTTCCACCGCGGTAGAGCGCACCTGCCTTCCACTGCTCATTGTTGAACAGGCCCGGGTCGGCCTGTTGGCCGGAACGCAGTTGTCGCGCGGCTTCGCGGGTTGGGGAGTTCATCAGAGCCGAAAACTCTGCGGCCTGCGCTTTGGGTGGGACAAGGCAGAACAGGGCGAGCAGTAGTCCAAAGGCCCCCCGGCGAAACAGCAGCGCGCCCAGAACAAGGATCGGAGGCAGCAGCCAGGGCCCCATGTCCATCCACTGCTCGAAGGTCCTGTCTCTGCTGTCTATTTCAGCCTTGGTCGAGTTTTCCATTAGCGAGAGCAGCTGGCGGATATCCCGGTCGTCGTGACTGAGCTGGATAATTCGGGCGCCGCTGGTGGCGCCGAAGTCCCTCATATCGTTCATATTCAGTCTGCTCAGGACGATATTGCCCTGGTTGTCCTTGATATAGCCGCCGGAGGAGGGAATCGGCGTACCGGCTTCGGTGCCCAGGGCGATGATGGAGGTCCCGATTCCTACTGCTGAAAGTTTCCGGATCAGATTGGCGCTATCCGGGTCCGGGACGGCATCGGTGAGTATCAACAGCTGCCCGGAGCTCTCGCCTGCGCCACCAAGCAACTCCACCCCCTGCTCGATGGCCGCTTTGTGATTTGTGCCCTGTGCCGGCATGACCTCGGGCAAAAGAGCCTCAAGCTGCAGGGCGATGGTGTGCACATCCTCGGTCAGGGGGGTCACCACAAAGGGTTCGGCGGCGAAGACGAGCAGGGCGGTTTGTCCTTCGGTTCGTGCCTCAAGCAGGTCTCGGATCTTGAATTTCGCCCGATCCAGGCGCGAGGGAGCGATGTCCTGCGCGTTCATGCTGCGGGAAAGATCCAGAAGCAACACCAGGGAGGATCTCTGGTGCAGGACAGCACTGGGGTAAGTCTGCCAGGTTGGCCCTGCCAGTGCCACAATGCTAAGCGAAGCGATAAGGCTCAGAAACAGTGCCGAGCGGTCACGGCCGGAACCCTTATTCGGACTCAGGATATAGGGCAGCAGATGAGCATCACACACCCGACTCCAGGGGCTCTGCTGCTGCCCTCTGTCTCGCAGTGCGAGAAGGCAAAGGGGGACGAGGACGGCAAAGGCCAGAAACCACAGAGGCCGAAAAAAATGAAAGTCACTCATGAGCGCCTCCGGGAAACCAGGGACAGGATCGACAGCCCCCCGGTCAGAAGCAAAGCAAGGGCCAGAGGCAGATAAAAGAGCTCTTTTTGCGGGCGAATCGTCTGGGCATCGCTCTGAACCGGTTCCAGCTCATCCAGCAGCTCGGAGATCCGTGCGAGCTCTTCGGTATTCTGTGCCCGGAAATATTCCCCCGAGGTGGTTTGCGCGATCATTCGGAGGGTCTTTTCATCCAGATCGCTACCGGGGCCCGCAAATCTGAGGCCGAAGAGGCCGGGCAGCTCCGATTGTTCCGCCCCGACGCCGACAGTGTAAATTTTAATGCCCTGCTGCGCTGCGATGGTCGCGGCCTGCTCGGGATCCAGCTCTCCACCGGTGTTGGAGCCGTCGGTAAAGAGGATCAGCACCCGGTGGTTGCTCTGCTGCGACACCAGTCGCTTCACGGCGAGACCGATGGCGTCACCCAGGGCGGTCTGGTCCCCGGCCAGGCCGATCTCCGACTCCAGCAGCAGCGTCTCGACGGTGGCCAGATCGAAGGTGAGGGGGGCCTGAACGTAAGGCAAAGCCCCGAAGAGAATCAGGCCGACACGGTCAGTCCTGCGTCCCCGCAGAAACTCCCGAAGTATCGCCTTGGTGGCCGTGAGTCGGTCGACAGGGCGGTTGCCGAGGAGAAAGTCTTCCATCTCCATGCTCGGCGACAGATCCACGGCAATCAGCAGATCCCGACCGCTCTGGGGAAGCTGTTGTGGCTCTCCGATCCACAGGGGACGCGCCGCAGAGAGCACCAGCAGAGCCCAGATGACCAGGGCCGTGGTCAGCCAGCGCCTCGAAGGACTCGAAGACTGTCCGGCGCTCCGGGCACTGGAGAAAAGATCGGGATCAGGGATTCGAAGCCGACCGCTGCCCGATTCAGGCACAGCGCGAAGCAGCTTCCTGAGCAGCAACGGCAAGGGCAACAGCAGAAACATCAAAGGCCATCCGAAACTCATCATAAGGCAGCTCCAGATTCTTTTCGCTCCAACCAGTTCTCCAGCAGCGCTATCAGAGCCCTGAGCTCTCCGGCATCGGGCGCTCCTTCGGCGTAGGGGCCCGCAAGCAGAATGCGTCCATTCCCGTTGGAGAATGGGCGTTCGGGACTTCCTGCATCAAGATGCTCCAGCCAGGCTTGTCCGCAGAGCCCG
>JAAXQG010000218.1 GCA_012974445.1 Desulfuromonadales bacterium | reverse complement strand
AGATGTGTATAAGAGACAGGCTCTGCCCTTGTCGATCAGTACGGTTCGAAGCAAGAGGGTAAAATCCTCAGCGATAACCTGAGCCGGAAGGGTGGATGTCTGGGTCTGCTCCTTGAAATCCAGCAACTCCCGCAAACGATCATTGGCTAGGCGGATCTCTTCAAGCCCCAGGATCTCATTGCGCAACTGAGCGTTATCGCTCAACAGGCCCCTGTTTTGCTCCTGGGTATCCACCAGATAGAGGTAATGATCCCACCCCCCTGAAACAAATCCGGTCACAGAGTCGACGCCGGTGAGAAAAGGGGCAGCCATGGCCAGAACCGTACGCTCCAGCAGGGTCGTCGCACCATTCTGTCGCAAATGCCAGGAGTACAGTAGAAACGCACTGAGCAAAAGACAACCAACGATCAACTGTAGTCGGAACCTATGAAAGAATTCGTGCATACCACAAACCGAAATGAAAAAGCGGGAGAGTTGGGTCACTCTCCCGCAGGATATGGATCAAAACGACATTAATTAAAAACCTGAATCAACTACTGACCGTGACACGGCGCAACAGGTCAAGTTCATCCAGAACCTTTCCACAGCCAAGCACGACGCAGGAGAGAGGCTCCTCGGCAATCAGGACCGGAAGTCCCGTCTGCTCCTTGAGAAGCACGTCCATATTGCGCAGGTAAGCACCGCCACCGGCCAGCACAATCCCCTTATCCACGATATCGGAGGAAAGCTCCGGAGGCGTGCGCTCCAGCGCAATACGAACCGCATCGACGATGGAATTGATCGGCTCGGAAATCGCCTCGCGAATCTCAGCGGAATTAATCTCCAGAGTCTTGGGAATTCCTGAGACAAGATCCCGGCCCTTGACGTTCATCGTCCGCTCCTGCCCGTCTGGATAGGCGCTGCCAATCTCGATCTTGACCTGCTCTGCGGTGCGCTCACCGATGAGCAGGTTGTACTTGCGCTTGATGTAATGGACAATGGCTTCATCGAGCTTGTCTCCGCCGACCCTCACGCTTTTGGCGTAGACAATTCCCGCCAAGGAGATGATCGCCACCTCGGTGGTACCGCCGCCGATGTCGACAATCATGTTACCTGAGGCCTCGGTGATGGCTAGCCCCGCACCGATGGCTGCCGCCATGGGCTCCTCGATCAGATAGACCTCACGGGCCCCGGCGGATTCGGCCGACTCGCGCACGGCCCGCTTCTCCACCTGGGTGATCCCGGAAGGAACACAGATCACTATACGGGGCCTGACAAGCGCCTTTCGGTTATGAACCTTGTGGATGAAGTGCCGCAGCATCTCCTCGGTGATATCAAAGTCGGCAATAACGCCATCTTTCATCGGACGAATCGCCACGATACTCCCGGGGGTACGCCCCAGCATCTGCTTGGCATTGGTCCCTACGGCCAGAACCCGGCGCTGCCCCATGCCGTCTTTCTGAACCGCAACAACCGAAGGTTCGCTGACCACGATCCCCTTGCCTTTCAGATAGACAAGGGTGTTGGCGGTGCCCAGGTCGATGGCCAGATCGTTGGAAAAAACCCCTAAAATATGATTAAAAATATTAAACATGACGGTAGTCGTCCTTTAAAGAAAAATTCCATGAAACCCCCTGTCCAAGAGGGACCGAGACAGACAAAAAAACTGATGAACATTACCAAAAAAAAACCCGTGAAAGCAAGTTCCAAAAATTAAAAACATATTGCATTTAGAAGGGTGATTGACTAGGATTCATGGTTTATTTTTTCATTCATTCTATCGGTTTCGAAAAGGAGATTTACCTCATGCTTGATCTGATCAGAAGGAAGCAGAAAACGGGGCTGGTCAAGCTGGTTTTCTGGGCGATTATCGCCGCCTTCGTAGGCACAATCTTTCTCGTCTGGGGCAAGGGCTCAGACCAGGGCGTTACCAGCAATTCGGTAGCAGCCACCGTCGGTGACACAGAAATCAGCTTTGCCGAGTACCAGAGCGTCTACAGCAATCTCTACAATCTCTACCAGTCGATCTACCGTGATCAATTCACCCCTGAGATGGAAAAACGCCTGAACCTGCGCCAGCAAGCCCTCGACTCACTGATCGATCAGGCACTGCTCGCTCAGGAAGCTGGCCGTCTCGGCATCAAGGTCAGCAAGAAGGAGCTGGTGGATTCCATCGCTCAGACCCCCGCTTTCCAGAGCAATGGCGTCTTTGACAAGAATCTTTATGTTCAGGTGCTCAACTATCAACGTATCACCCCTGAGCAGTTCGAGGCTTCTCAGCAACGTACGCTGCTCATCAGCAAGATCCAGGAGGAGATCCAGGGTAAAATCAGCGTCTCCGACGAGGATATCGAGCAGGACTATCGTCAGCAGAACGAATCGATCAATCTTGATTACCTCCGCTTCTCCCCCGTTATTTCAGCAGCCAGAGTCAAGATTGAAGAAGAAGGACTGGTTGATTTCTTCAAGGAGAATATCGAAACTTTCCGCATCGATGAGAAAATAGCCCTGCGCTATCTACAATTCGACCCTGAGCGTTATCAGGAGGAGATCGAGTTTCAACAGAGCGACCTGGAGCGCTTCTACCGTCGCAATCTTATCAATTTCGAGGTTTCCGAGCAGCTAGGCGCTTCTCACATTCTCATCCAAGTTCCCGAGCAGGCAACGGCCGAAGAGAAGACCCTCAAACGTGAGCACGCTGAAAAGGTGCTGGCTGAAGTCCGCGAAGGCAAGGATTTCGCCGAGCTGGCCAGAACCTACAGCGATGACCCCGGCAGCGCAGCCGAGGGAGGTCGTCTGCCCGATTTCACCCGGGGCACCATGGTGGCGGCTTTTGAAGATGCTGCTTTCACCCTCTCCCCCGGTGACATCAGCGAACTGGTGGAAACCCCCTTCGGCTTTCACATCATCCGCGTGGAAAGCTATATCGAAGCTGGCGTGAAACCGCTGGCTGAGGTGATGGACCAGGTCAAAGAAGGGCTTCGTCTCGAAAAGGCCCGCCAGCTTGCCATGGAAAAAGCCATGGACGCTTTCAACATCAATCGTAAAGA
This sequence comes from Desulfuromonadales bacterium, assembly GCA_012974445.1. Lineage (GTDB taxonomy): Bacteria > Desulfobacterota > Desulfuromonadia > Desulfuromonadales > JAAXQG01 > JAAXQG01. Next base: position 16,593 of record JAAXQG010000218.1, on the reverse strand, counting down.
AGGCAATCTGCAGGCAGCGGCCACGGCCAATGATCTGGGCATCAAGGAAACAGGCTTTTTCTCCCGCAGCGGAGCCATAGACGGTCTTCCCGATCTGCCCGTGATCAAGGACGCCGCCTTCGCCCTGTCCACGGACCGGCTGGCCCGCCCCATCCAAACCGACTCAGGAGTCGTGCTGATGGCCCTTCGGGAGCGCAAGGAAAGTCGCCTGCCCGAACTCGAGGAGGTTCGTCCCCGGGTCGTGGAAGCCTACCGTGACAGCCGTGCAGACGAGCTCGCCCTCGCCGGCGCCGAAGAAGCGCTGGCCAAGCTCAAGGAGAGCTCCGCCCCCCTCTCCCCGAAACTTGCATCCAGTTTCAGTCTCCAGATCGAGGAGACGGGCTTTTTTACCCGTTCCTACGGTGATTTTGTCCCCCGCATCGGAGCATCACAGGAGCTTTTCGACAGGGCTTTCCAGCTTGACGCTCCCGGTGCCACCCCGCAGGAGATCTTCCCCGTTGGCCAGGACTATATCTTGGTAAGCCTCAAGGAGCGTGAAGAGGCCAAAATGGAAGAGCTCTCTGACAGCCGCCGCGAAGAAATCCGCAGTCGACTGGTCAGCAGCCAGGAAGAAGAAGCCGTCAAGACGACTCTTGAGAGCCTTCGTGAAAATACCGAAATCAATATTCTGCCCGTGATGGCCAATACCCTCTTTTAACCTGAAAGGAAATCAACACAGATGAGCCGCATCGTCATGCAAACCGAGTTCTCCGATCTCAAGCTGATCAACCAGGGAAAGGTCCGTGACCTTTATGACCTCGGAGAACACCTGCTGATCGTCACTACTGACCGTATTTCCGCCTTCGATGTCATCATGAACGAAGGAATCCCCAACAAGGGATACGTTTTGACCCAGATTTCCAAGTTCTGGTTCGATCAGATGGCAGACCTTGTACCCAACCATATTGTATCGACAGAGGTTTCTGACTTCCCCGCCATCACTCACAAGTATCGCGAAATTCTCGAGGGACGCAGCATGCTGGTCAAGAAGGCCAAGCCGTTGCCCATCGAGTGCATCGTGCGCGGCTACATCTCCGGTTCCGGCTGGAAAGAGTACCAGAACAGCCAGTCCATCTGCGGCATCCAGCTTCCCGGGGGACTGACCGAGAGCGCAAAACTCGACGAGCCCATCTTCACCCCCTCGACCAAGGCCGAACTGGGTGAACACGACGAGAACATCTCCTTCGACCAGGCGGTACAGCTCTGCGGTGTTGACCTGGCGAACAAGGCTCGCGAGGCAACCCTGACCATCTACAGCCGGGCCCGGGACATCGCGGCAAAGATGGGCATCATCATCGCCGACACCAAGTTCGAATTCGGCGTACTGGACGATAAGCTCATCTGGATCGACGAGGCCCTCACCCCCGACTCCTCCCGCTTCTGGCCCGCAGGTCAGTACAAGGCCGGTGGTCAGCAGCCCAGCTTCGACAAGCAGTTCCTCCGGGACTACCTCGAAACCCTGGACTGGGACAAGCAGGCCCCCGCTCCCACCCTGCCCGAAGAGATCGTGCGCAAGACCGGCGAGAAGTACATGGAAGCCCTGAACAAGCTGACTGGAAAAGCCTGACTTACCCTCTTCACCTGAACGAAAAAGGGCCACGAACAATGTTCGTGGCCCTTTTTTTTAAAAAACCATGCTGGAATTTATTACCAGAGTCCCTGATCGGCTCTGGGCAATTGCACCACTTTTTCTTCGGCCCAGGCTGGCACCGAGGGGAGGCCAGCATTTTCCGCATGGTAAGTATGGGCAACCCCCGGAGACCGGTCGCCGTCGTCTAGCTTGAAGCGGGAAATCATTTCGTTGAGCTGACGGGCCTGGGCCGAGAGCTCTTCGGCCGCGGCAGCACCCTGTTCGGCATTAGCCGTATTCTGCTGGGTTACCTGATCAATCTGACCTAGCCCCTGATTCACCTGCGCAATCCCCTGAGCCTGCTCGTTGGACGCGATGGAGATCTCCTCAACCAACTCATTGACCTTTTGAATACGAGTCATGATTTCCGCCAGAGCCTCTTCGGTTCGGCCGGCAATCAGACTGCCGTTTTTCGCCTTGCCGACCGATCCCTCGATAAGCTCGGCAGTCTCTCCGGCGGCCTTGGCGGATCGGGCAGCCAGATTACGAACTTCCTCGGCCACCACGGCAAAACCCTTGCCGTGTTGACCGGCTCGGGCTGCCTCCACCGCAGCATTAAGGGCTAAAAGGTTGGTCTGAAATGCTATCTCGTCGATGGTCTTGATGATCTTGGAGATACTCTGCCCTGAAGCATTGATATCGGCCATGGCGATCACCATGGACTTCATCTGCTCATTGCCGTTTTCAGCAGCACTCTGGGCCTCGGCAGCCAGAAGCTTGGCCTGGGTCGAATTCTCCGCATTACGGCTGGTCTGAGCCGAGGTTTCATTCATAGAGGCGGTAATCTGCTCAAGGCTGCTCGCCTGCTCCGTTGCCCCTTGCGAGAGGGACTGACTGGAATCGGCCACCTGTTCACCACCGCTATAGATCTGGCTTGATGCGACTCTGATCTGGGCCATCAACTTGTTAAGGCTGCCGTTGGCACGGGCCAGCGGATCCTTGATAAGCCCCTGGGCCTTGAAGGTGAAGTCTCCGGCAGCCAGACAGTCGAAGGCGGTCAGAACCTCGTCCTGCAGCGCATCGGCAAAAGAATCCATGGAACGAGCCAACCGCCCGACTTCGTCACGCTGATCCATCCTAAGGCGCTGATCAAGACGTCCTTCGCCCAGCCCTTCGATCATCTCTACGGCTTTTTTCATCGGATTGGCTATGCTGCGCGCTACGTAAGTCACCAACAGCAGGGTCACCAGGATCACGAAGCTCACGACTCCAAGGATCATGTAGAAGATGCCTGCCAGCTCCGCCTTGATGTCGTCGAGATAGAGACCGCTGCCGACCACCCAGTTCCACTCGGGAACCAGCTTCACGAAAGAAATTTTATCCACAGGCTCATCAAATCCAGGTTTGGCCCACTTATAATCCACGAACCCCTGACCGCTGGAGCGGGCCACCTGAACCATTTCCTGAAAAAGATGTTTCCCGTCAGGGTCTTTGGAGCCGGAAAGGTCGGCACCGTTGAGCGAAGGTTTGATCGGATGCATGACCATGGCAGGCTGGAGATCGTTGATCCAGAAATAGTTGTCTCCGTCGAAGCGAATGGCCTGCACCGCCGCGGCAGCCTGCTTCTGGGCCTCGGACCGGTTCAGTTCCCCGCTACGCTCCATAGTCCGGAAATGCTCCACCACGGACCAGACCGATTCGACATTGTGCTGAACTTCAGCCTTCTTGGCCTCGTAAAGTTCAGTTTTGGTCCTTGAATAAACCCAGACGATGGTTAGACAAAAAACCAGAACAATCGTCAGACTCAGGGTGAAAATCTTGGTGGCCAGCTTCAGGTTCTTCATGACGCTCTCCCTCTGAAAGAAAATCGAACCACAAAATGAGGCAACGATCTGAGAGAGAGAAATTGCAAGTTAAGGACCAGAAATTAACCGTCACATATCAATTAAAAACATGACAATTGTCAGAATAATGGGTCCAAAAAGAGAGTAGATCAGCTCGGGGAAGGAAAAAGGGAAGAGATTTCAGTCAAATGGGAAGGGTTGGGAAGAACCAGAAATTTACCCTCAGTCAGAACAGTACCCTCAGCTTTAAACTCCTTGAGAATACGGATGAAGGTCTCCGGCACCATGGCGGCCAGATCCGCCAGATCAGAACGGCTCAGGGGTATATCAATCAGGACTCCCTGCCCCGACTCCCGACCATAATCCTGAGCGAGTCGAAACAGAATCTGTGCCACCCTCTGACGTCCCGTCTTATAGGAGAGTTCTCTGTGGATCTCTCGCGCAGAATTCAGCTCCTGAGCCAGCAATCGAACCAGATCAGAGCAGAACGCGGGAGATTCATGAGCCAGCGCGTTAAACTGCTGCGGTTCGAACATCATGACTTCTGATTTTTCAAGCGTTTCGACCGAATATGCATTGGGCGTTGCGGCCAGGACATGCGCCAAGCCGAACATATCCCCAGCCGACACGATACGAACGATCTGCATCCGGCCATCGGGGTGATTCAAGTAGAGTTTCGCCGATCCGGAACAGAGGATAAAGGGTCCGCGGCCTGGCTCCCCCTCATGCAGGACAACCTCCCTCTTCTTGAACCTGCGGTGTACCAGTAACCCCAGCCTTCCCAGCTCAGGCAGATCGAGACTTTCAAGAAATTCCAGCTTCCTGCAAGCAGCAGGAACAACTGCCGTTTCAGGATTCAGACAACGTCTACAGAGAGGTTTTTTCATCAATGGCAAGCGGATCCTCCGAAGTAAATAGAACATCAAAAAGGGGCGTGCCGAAAAGAAATTGAAGTTTGCACAGATCTAAGCCACTGTGATATATCGGCCCCTTCGTAAAACAGACCCAGTCCAGGAGACTTTTATGCTTGATCGTTTTTTCCGCCTGCAGCAACGGGGCACGACCGTACGAAATGAAGCGGTCGCAGGACTGACCACCTTTCTCACCGCCGCCTATATCATCTTCGTCAACCCGGCCATTCTCTCCCAGGCGGGGATGGACAAGGGGGCGCTGACCACCGTTACCTGCCTGGTGGCGGCGCTGGCGACCCTGCTCATTGCCCTCTGGGCCAACGTACCGCTGATGATGGCCCCCGGCATGGGACTCAACGCCTTCTTCACCTACACCCTGGTCATGGGCGAGGGGGTGAGCTGGCAGACGGCGCTGGGAGTGGTTTTTCTCTCCGGGGTGGTGTTCCTGATTCTGACCTGGATGGGGGTGCGGGAGCGCATCGTACGGGCTATCCCCGTGAGCCTGCGCCTTGCGGCCTCAGTGGGCATCGGTCTGTTCATCGCCTTCATCGGGATGCAGAATCTGGGGCTCATTGTCAACAGCGACGCGGTACTGGTTCAGTTGGGCAGCTTCAGTCCGCCGGTCATTCTCGGCCTCGGAGGCGTTCTGCTGGCTGCCACCCTGGAGATTCGCCGGGTGCGGGGATCGCTGCTCATCGCCATACTCGCCGTGACCCTGGCGGGAATGCTTTTCGGCGTATCAGAGCTCCCTGCGGGGATCCTCTCCCTGCCGCCATCCATAGCTCCCCTGGCCTTCGAGCTGGACCTGGCAGGTGCGCTGCAGGTCTCACTCTGGGCGAGCATTTTCTCCTTCATGTTCGTCGACCTCTTCGACAGCCTGGGCACCATGCTGGCCGTCTGCCGCCAGGCGGGCCTCTCCAACGAAAAAGGAGAGATCGAGAACCTGCCGCAGATGCTCGGTGCCGATGCCCTGGCTACCGTTGGAGGCGCCCTGCTGGGCACCAGTACCACCACCGCCTACATCGAATCGGCCAGCGGCGTCTCCGTCGGCGGACGCACCGGTCTGACCTCCGTGTTCACCGCCCTCTGTTTCGCCCTTGCAGCCTTCTTCACCCCGCTGATTGCCGCCGTGCCCGCCTATGCCACGGCACCGGCGCTCATCGTGGTAGGGCTGTTCATGATGCGTAATATCACCGAGATCGATTTCGACAACTTCGAAGAAGCCGTTCCGGCATTTCTGACCATGACCCTGATGCCCCTGTGCTACAGCATCGCCACGGGGCTGGCCTTCGGTTTTCTGAGCTTCGTCCTGATAAAACTGCTGGCGGGAAAGATACGTCAGTGCGATCCGGTACTGATCCTGGTGGCCGTGCTGTCCTTGCTGAGTCTTTCGCTCTGAGCCGGAAAAAGCCCCCCTCTTGAGCGCGCAGCGCCACGGTAAGACCCTCACAGCAAAAAAGGCCCCCGACGCAACCATTGGCGGGGGGCCTTTTTCCTTAAAATAATCAACAACTCCCTTGAAAAATTATGCTTCCCGGCCCAAACTGTGGCAGCTATAAAAATTCAACCGGAGGCTTCATGCAGTACCTATTCAACCTTCTTATCTGCACAACCCTGATCTGCTTTCCCCTGTCGGCAACGGCCGTAAATCTTCCCGAAGATCCGCCCACCCTCGAACGGCTCCACAAATGGGCAAAAGCCGGTGACCTGCATTCCAAACACGACCTGGCAGTACTCTATCTGGAGGGACGCGGCGTTGCCCAGAGCTATGAAAAATCCCTGAAGCTTTTCCTGAGCGCAGCCGATGAGGGCGACACCCTCTCCATGTACAGCCTGGGTGAAATGTACACCCGGGGCATCGGGGTCAGCCCCGACTTCGAAATAGCCACCCAGTGGTTTACCCGGGCTGCAACCGCTGGCGCCGAGATGGACGAGATGGTCTTCGGCACCCTCTATTACGAGGTAATCTTCCCCGAGGCTCCCCTGACTGAAATGCCCGGGAGCCCGTCCGATGCCCCCCTTTCGCTTCCGACCGACCCCGAAGTGCTCGATGAGGAAGTGAGCAGCTTCGTCACCCGCTGGGCCAGGAGCTGGACCGACCGCAATACCCGGAACTACCTCGGAGCCTATTCGGGAAAATTCGTCCCCGCCGGAAAAATCTCCCGCCCGCGTTGGGAGGCGCAGAGACGAGCGCGCCTTGAGGCGCCGCAATGGATCAGCATCGGACTCTCCGAGCTGAGCATCCGCCCCCTCGATCATGGCTGGGTACGGGTCGACTTTGTTCAGAACTATAAATCCTCCGGCTATTCAGACCGGGTTCGCAAGACCCTCATGCTGCAAAAAGAGCCCGGGGGCTGGCGCATTCTGGCCGAGCGTGCACGCCCTGCCTCCTGAACCCCTCTTCCCCGAAAAGCGCTTTCTCCCAGTCTTCGTGCCGTCGCGGTCTTCAGCGCAAAGAGCAGCACCCCGGAAGGTTGGGCGATCCAGCAGATGCTCATCCTGGTAGAGAATTTTCAAGGGCTGCTTCAATAGTACTCTCTGAGCTGTTTTTCAAGCCAGGGGTCCAGAGGCTCCAAAGACTTCTGAGGCGCCGGGGTCCCTTTGGTCAAGGGCATTGTACCCGTCTCCAGAAAGTTGATCGCCGCCTGAAGCTGGGCATCAAATTGGGGAGAGACCGGTGCCGTCTCCAGCAGGATATCCGGAACGATGCCACTTTGGTGGTAGGAAATCCCAGAAGGAGGGAGCAAATGGTGGGAGGGGATAAAAACCCCGGCGCCATCCACCAGGGTGAAAACATTCTGACTGATCCCCTTGCCGAAGCTGGTGGCGCCCATCAGGGTGGCAACCTCATAATCCCGCAAGGCCGCAGCGGCAACCTCGGAGGCTGAGGCCGAATTTCCATTGAGCAGAACGACGAAATTTGACGGCCCCGGTGCCGCCAGATTCCGGGTGCTGAACTCACCCAGATAGTCGACGGCATTGCTGTGGATGCTGCCATCGGAAGTCAGGATGGGGTTGGTACCTGCCGGCAGATCCTGATCGATGAGAAAATCACTCAGCACCAGGCTCCCGGCGAGACTCCCCCCTCCATTGCCCCTCAGATCCAGGATCAACTTGTCAAGACTCCCTCCGGCCTGCTGCACCAGGGCGTCGTAATCCTGAAAGACCCTCTGCCCCGTAAGGGTCGTGAACTGCCTGACCCTCAGGTAGCCGATATCTGAGGTCACTCCCATGAGCAGGCCGATATTCTCTTCGGCCCCCGTCGCTATATCCAGAAAGAGCCCTTCGCGTTCGATACTGAAGAGACTGGCCTGCCCCTCCAACGCCGGGAAGAGGGCCCTCACCTCCTCCAGGCTCAGCCCCGCAAGCGGGGTACCATCCAACCCAAGGATTCGGTCGCCGACTTGAAGGCCGTCGAACCAGGCGCGGGAGAGGGGAAGGATATTGCTGATAATCAGGGGATTGAGGTCGGAGACCGAACCCTCATCGAGGCTGAACTGAAAACCTACCGTTGCCCGCTCCCCCGCCAGGAAAGAGAGGGATCCCCCGAAAGTTTCGGAAGGGAGGTAGAGCGCAAAGGGATCTCTCAGGCGCAGGCCGTCGACGTAATCCCGGGCGGAGGAAAAGCCGTCAAGCTGGGTCGGTACCAGCTCCCTGAAGAGGTAAAAGCGATCGAAGAGCAGGCAAGTGTCGAGTAGAATCAGGTCCACGGCCGTACCGTCGGCGGTACTGCAGCCGGGCACCTCCAGAGCCGCCCTGTAGAGGCTGAGGACTTCTTCCTCGGAGACACTGAGCCCCTCGGGCACTGTCACCACCAGGGAGGACCCCGGACTGGTTACCCTCCCCCCCTCGATAAACACCGCCACCTCCGGACCCGAGTCCGAGGAACTACAGCCGGACAGCACAAGCAGAACCAGCAACAGGGCAAACCAGAACAACTCTTTTTTTAGTGGATCGCTCATTGCTCCACCTGTTTCATGACTCTGACATCCACCCGGCAGTCGCAGAAGGTGCTCCCCTGCCCCTCATCGGTCAGGCGCTGGGAGGTCAGGGCATTGATCCCCCGACCGGAGAGGGACTGGGTCATCCACCAGAGCCCCTCACTGACCAGCATCCCCCGAGGGATCTTCTCACTGATGCGCAGCATAAAATCCACCTCCCCCAGCTCGTTAAAGACCTGCACCCGCTGCCCTTCGCAGCATCCTTTGCCAGCGGCATCCTCGGGATTCATCAGCAGACTCATCCCCCCCTGTAGTTCCCGCAATTCGGGGCGCTCATAAAAGGAGGCGTTCAGTGACCAGGGGCTCGGGGCCGTCATGAGTGAAAAGGGAAGCGCCCCCCCATGGGGGGGGATGTACCGAAGTAGGGGTTCTCGATGAACCGGATTCAGGATCTCGATTTTCCCTGAGGGCGTCGCAAAGGGGACTCCGGGCGGGGCGACGCGCAATTCCACGGCCTTTCCCTCGCCCAAAGCCGCCGTATCGATGCCCTCGCGCAGGGGGCTGGGGATGGAGAGCAGATGATCGATCAGTTCGTCGTCGCTCTGGCGGAAAAATGCGTCCTCAAACCCCATAGCCCCGGCCAGGAGACTGAAGACCTGCCGGTTCGACCGGCTCTGCCCCACCGGGGCGATGGCGGCGCGCCCCCGCTGGATGCAGTAGCTGCCGTAGGCGCGGTAGAGATCGCTGTGCTCCGGAGAGCTGGTGGCCGGCAGCACAATGTCGGCGTACCGGGCCGTGTCGGTCATGAAGCGCTCGTGCACAACGCAGAAGAGATCTTCGCGCAGCAGTCCCTCGATGACCGCATTCTGGTCGGGGGCCACGGCCGCGGGGTTGGAATGATAGACATAGAGGCTGCGGACGCTGCAATCATCGTCTTTGCCCAGGGCGTCGCCGAGCTGGTTCATGTTGATGATCCGGGTCGGCTTCTGCATGAAATCTTCCCGGGTCAGCTCGGCCATGGCGAAGGCGGCGCCCGTGGAGGTCCCGAAAAAACAGCCCCCCCCTTCGTGGAGCCAGGCTCCGGTCAGCGCCGGCAGAGCCGCGATGGAGCGCACCGTCATGGCGCCGTTGCCCTGCCGGGTGATCCCTCCCCCCACCCGGATCATCGAGCCCTTGACCGAGCCGTACGCCCTGGCCATGCGCTCGATGGTTTCAATGGGAAGGCCGGTCAATTCGCTCGCACGCGCGGGGGGATAATCATCAAGCACCTGATCCCTGAGTTCATCGAACCCCTGCACATGCTCTTCGATAAACTCCCGGTCCACCAGAGCGTCCCGGACGAGGACATGCATCATCCCCAGGGCCAGGGCGCCGTCGCTACCGGGCCTAACCAGAAAGACCTCGTCCGCCGCCGCCGCCGTGGCATGGGCGTAGGTGTCGATGAGCCAGACCCTGGCCCCCCGTCGTCTGGCTTCCTTCACCCGGTGCAGATACTGGATGCTGGTGGCCGCGGCGTTGATCCCCCAGAGGATGATCAGGTCCGACTTGAGCACCGCATCGGGATGGGGCGCGGCGGTGTTCCCCATGATCGCACTCCATGCCGCCTCCTTGGCCGGGGTGCAGATGGTACGCAGCAGCCGGGAAGCCCCCAGGCGATGGAAGAAGGCATGCCCTGCGTTGCGCTGGATGAGCCCCATGGTTCCCGCGTAGGAATAGGGAAGAATGCTCTCGGCTCCATGCTCCGCCATGATCCCCTTCCAGCGCACCGCGATGCGCAAGGCGGCCTCATCCCAGCCGATGGGGCGAAAGCGCCCCTCCCCCTTGGCCCCCGTGCGCAGCAGCGGAGTCCTCAGCCGCTCGGGGCTATGTACCGTGCGCTCGTAATGAAGCATCTTGGCGCAGAGCCTCCCCCGGCTATGGGGATGCTGGGGATCCCCCGTAACCGACAGGACGCGGTCCTTCTCGACCTCAAGCAGCAGGCCGCAGCTCTCGGGGCAATCGTAGGGACAGACGGAAGGGACGATTTTTCGGGTCATAAATCTCTCCTCTTGGGAAGAGTTAGAGTTTACCCGAGCGGGAGGGGCGAGGCAAAGGGGGAACTCGCCCGCAAGATGCGAGAAACCGGTATCAAACCTCAAGGTCTCCCCCTCTTGATGCCACGCCTTTCATCCCATCGACTTTTCATAAATTAAATTTGACATCACTCATAACCGCATACATACTGGTCGGTATGCAGACACCAGAACTAAGCCCATCAGCACAGACCCGCCAGCTCATCCTTGAAAAAGCCTTTGCGATCATCCATCGCAAAGGCTTCCGCTCAACCGGGCTGAGTGACATCCTCCGGGAGACCGGCTTTACTAAGGGCGCCTTTTATCACCATTTCTCCTCTAAAAATGCCTTAGGCCACGCCATCCTCGACGAACTGCTTCCGGTTTTCAGCCAAAAATACTGGATCACCCCCCTGACCGATACTGACGACCCCATCAGCACCCTGCAGCACATCCTTGGCAGCTTCATGACCGATCAGGATTCGGTGGTCTGCGGTTGCCCTCTCAACAATCTGGCGGTGGAGATGGCCCCTGTGGATGAAGAGTTCAGGACGCGCATCGACCTCAGCTACCAGGCCTGGATCCATCTCATCGCCCGGGCATTCGAAGCAGGGCAGGCTGCAGGCACCGTAGCCGCCAAGGTGAAAAGTACGGAAGCCGCCGAATTTTTCGTCGCCGCCTTTGCCGGATGCCGAGGCTATGCCAAGGTTCGGCAGAGTGCCGATTCCCTGGCCCGCTGCAACGAAAGCCTCAGTCGATATTTGGAGACCTTAAGGGCTTGAAGTCAAATCCGCTGACAGAAAATGCTCTGCGTCGGCTTGCCCTGGAACTGGGGGCCGACGACGTAGGTTTTGCCAGTGTTCAGGACCGGAAACTGGCAGAATCTGCCCAGGATGCCGAGACGCTGCTCAGGGGCGCCAGAACCTATATCAGCCTGGTGCTGGCCATGAACCCGGAGCATGTTCGCAGTGCTGCCCTGTCCGTGGCGATCTGCACCCGGTCTGGGCGATCATCACCCAAAGACTCAAACTCCAGGGGAACAAGGCGTTGATGAAGGAATTCATGCGCTGCTTCCCCATTTAACCACTGCCATACACACAAAGGAGGATCATCATGGACCGTAAACAACTGATGGAACAATTCAACCGCCAGCCTCGCCTCGGCACCCTGGCAACCTCTGACGGCAAAGGGGCGGTCAACAACGCCTTCTTTTCCGCCCTCAACATGATCGATGAAAACACCCTGGTGATGGCCTGCGGCGAGAATCACTCTCTGGCCAATCTGCGCCTCAACCCCAAGGCGGCATTTGTCTTTTTCGAGCCCGCCGCTAACCCAATGGAATGGAAAGGGGCTCGTTTATACCTGAACGCCCTGAAGATCGAGCCTAACGGTCCGCTGTTTGACCAGCTGGTCGCCACGGTCCGTCAGATGGTGGGAGATGAGCCCGCCGATCATGTCAAGGCCGCCGTGACCTTTCACATCGAAGAGACCAGGCCTCTGGTCGACCATGCACATTAAGTAATCTCTCCCCACGGGGAGTGCGGGTTTTTCTCTGTCATCCCCTGCTGTTCATGATGTTCACGCACAGCAGGGGATGACTCGTTCCGGGCTTTGTCCCCCCCTGCGACACTCCGGCGGCACAGGAACAGGGTACACTTCAAACCTTATCGAACTCCCGGCGGGGCGAAATCCCGGCTCCGGCACCCACTGTCCCCTTGAACATCTGCCATAATTGACCTATTCTGTCAGCTTTACTTTTTTCTCCCGGAGCCTCCCATGTCCGATGCATCTAAAGCGATCCTCGTCCGCGGCGCACGCCAGAACAACCTGAAGAACCTCGATCTCGACATCCCCCTGGGGGAACTGGTGGTGGTTACCGGGGTCTCGGGCAGCGGCAAGAGTTCCCTGGCCTTCGACACCATCTACGCCGAGGGGCAGCGCCGCTATGTGGAGACCTTCTCCCCCTACGCCCGCCAGTTTCTCGACCGAATGGACAAACCCCAGGTGGATCGCATCGACGGCATTCCCCCGGCCATCGCCATCGATCAGACCAACCCCGTGCGCACCTCCCGCTCCACCGTGGGCACCATGACGGAGCTCAACGACCATCTCAAGCTGCTCTTCGCCCGGGGCGCCTTCCTGTATTGCAGCTGCGGCATGCGGGTGAGCCGTGACAGCGCCGAGAGCATCCTGCAGAGGCTGGAGTCGATGGAGGGGCAAAACGTCCTCATCGTCTTTCCGGTGCGCATCCCCGAAAAATTCAGCGCGGACGAGGTGCTGGAGCTGCTGGAGCGCCAGGGCTACCGCCGCATCCACAGCCGCAGCGAAGAGCGCCTGGAGGTGATTCAGGACCGGGTCCGCATCGAGGCGAGCAAGAAGGGGCGGATCATCGAGAGCCTGGAGGCCGCACTCAAGGGAGGTCACGGCCATCTGCTCATCTATCCCCTGGAGGGCAAAGAGGTTCTGGAGCCCCTGCGCTTCTCCAGCGAGCTGCACTGCCCCGACTGCGACATCGCCTATGCGGATGCCGACGCCAACCTCTTCTCCTTCAACTCTCCCCTGGGGGCCTGCGAAAGCTGCCGGGGCTTCGGTCGCACCATGGGCATCGACTACGGCCTGGTGATTCCCGATGAATCAAAATCCCTGGAAGAGGGGGCCGTCAAACCCTGGCAGACGCCGAGCTTCAAGGAATGCCAGGATGAGCTGATGGATTTCGCCACCCGGCGCGGCATCGCGGTCGATGAGCCCTGGTCGCAGATGAGCGAGGCGGACCGTAACTGGGTCATCGAGGGGGAAGGCGATTTCGCCGACGGCCTCTGGTACGGGGTTCGGCGCTACTTCGACTGGCTGGAGAGCAAGAGCTACAGGATGCACATTCGGGTGCTGCTCTCCAGGTACCGCTCCTACAACCGCTGCACCGCCTGCGAAGGTGCGCGCCTCAAACCCCATGCGCTGCTCTGGCGCGTCGGCACCCTTGCGGAAGCGGCCGCCGTTGCCGCCGAGGGGAGCAGCTACGCTCTGCCCGGCTTCAATATCTTTGATCTGACGATGCTGCCTATCCATCGGCTGCAGCGCTTCTTCGAGCAGCTTCGCCTCCCCTCCCCTCTGGACGAGGCCACGGATCTGCTGCTCCTTGAAATCCGCGCCCGCCTGAGCTATCTCACCGAGGTGGGGCTGGGGTATCTCTGCCTCGATCGCCAGAGCCGCACCCTTTCTGGCGGCGAGGTGCAGCGCATCAACCTCTGCACGGCGCTGGGAACCTCCCTCGTCGGTACCCTGTTCGTGCTGGATGAACCCAGCATCGGCCTTCATCCCAGGGACATGGGACGGGTCGTGGGGGTGCTGCGCCGCCTGCGCGATGCCGGCAATTCCCTCCTGGTGGTGGAGCACGATCCCCAGGTGATGCTCGCCGCCGACCGTATCCTCGACATGGGTCCCGGCCCCGGTGAGCGCGGAGGACAGGTGGTCTTCGAAGGCCCACCGGCCACCCTGGCCAGTGCCAGAGGATCGCTGACGGCGGACTATCTCTGCGGACGCAAGACGGTAACAACTGCCGAGGAATCAGGGCGTTGCGCACCGAAGTTCGACCGCTTTCTGCGCATCGAGGGTGCAAGGGCCCATAATCTCAAGGATATCGACGTGCAGATCCCCCTCGGGGGCATGGTCTGCCTCACCGGCGTTTCCGGAAGCGGCAAGTCCACCCTGATGCAGGAAGTGCTCTACAGCGGCCTGTGCAAGCTCATGGGACGGCCCTCCGAGTCGCCGGGTAATCATCGCGCCATCCGGGGGCATGAGTTTCTGGGCGATCTGGTTTTTGTGGATCAGAGTCCCATGGGCAAGACGGCCCGCTCCAATCCGGTGAGTTTCGTCGGAGCCTGGGATCCCATCCGCAAGCTCTTCGCCGCCGAGCCCCTATCCCAGGTGCGCGGCTACACGGCGGGCACTTTCAGCTTCAACGCCGGCAACGGGCGCTGCCCCGAGTGCGGCGGAAGCGGATTCGAACATGTGGAGATGCAGTTCCTCTCCGACGTCTACCTGCGCTGCGGAGCCTGCGACGGCCGCCGCTACCGCCCCGAAATCCTGGAGGTCCGCCTGCTGCAACCCGAGGGGAAGCAGACAAAGTCAGTTGCCGAGGTGCTGGAGATGACGGTGCGCGAGGCCATCGATTTCTTCCACGCCTGCCCCGATGTACGCCGCGCCCTGGAGCCACTGGACGCCGTGGGACTCGACTACCTGAGTCTGGGCCAACCCGTTCCCACCCTCTCGGGAGGCGAGGCGCAGCGCCTCAAGCTCGCCAGCCATCTGGTCGCCTCCGGCAGCCGCAAGAAGACCCTGCGCCCCGGCCTCTTTCTCTTCGACGAACCCACCACCGGCCTGCATTTCGACGACATCGCCCGGTTGCTGAGGGCCTTTCGTCGCCTGATCGCCCGGGGGCACAGCCTGCTGATTATCGAACACAACCTCGACCTGATCCGGGCCAGCGACTGGATCATCGATCTGGGCCCCGAGGCCGGAGAAGCCGGCGGAGAGCTGGTCTGCTGCGGCACCCCAGCCCAAATCATGGTTTGCCCCACCAGTCATACCGCAGCGGCCCTGCGCCAGTACGAGACAGATCTTAAAAACGCCGAGGGAAGCCTCGCCCCCCTGCTGGCGCAGGTCGCCGAAGAGCCGGCTGCCTACCGCGCCCTGCCCGACTTCATCGAAATCAAGAACGCCCGGGAGCACAACCTGCAGGGGGTGGATATCCGCATCCCCATGAACCGCTTCACCGTCATCACCGGCATCAGCGGCTCAGGCAAGAGCACCGTGGCCTTCGACATCCTGTTTAACGAAGGGCAGCGCCGCTACCTCGAATCTCTCAACGCCTATGCCCGTCAGTTCGTCCAGCCCGCCTCCCGCCCCGAGGTGGACAGCGTCCAGAACGTGCTGCCCACCGTGGCCATCGAGCAGCGCACCAGCCGCGGCGGACGCAAGAGCACCGTGGCCACCCTGACCGAGGTCTACCACTTCCTGCGCCTGATCTTCGTCAAGCTCGGCACCCAGTACTGCCCCGAATGCCAGCTGCCCATCGAACCTCAGAGTGAAGCAGCCATCCTGGCCAGCCTGCTGCGGGATTACCGCGGACAGCGGGTCCGCCTGCTTGCCCCCCTGGTGTCGGGGCGTAAGGGCTACTACACCGATCTGGCCACCTGGGCCAGAGGCAGGGGCTTTGCGACCCTGAGGGTCGACGGCGAAGACCTGCCCACCGACGACTGGCCGCGCCTCGATCGCTTCCGCGAGCACGACATCGACCTGCCCGTGGGCTCCATGCAGATCGAAGCCAAAAAGGAAGAAGCCCTCCGAACCCTGCTGCGCCGGGCCCTGGAGCTGGGCAAGGGAAACCTGCGTCTGGAACCCCAAGAGGGAGAGGATGTTCTCTTTTCCACCGAACGGGCCTGCCCCGGTTGCGCCACCAGTTTCGCCCCCCTGGATCCCCGCCTCTTCTCCTACAACTCCCGCCAGGGCTGGTGCGAGAGCTGCCTGGGTACGGGGCTGGTGCTGCCCGGCTTCGACGAGGAGCAGACCGGCGACGAGAACCAGTGGACCGAGACCAACGCTCCCCCCGTCTGCTGCCCCGACTGCAACGGTCACCGACTGCGCCCCGAGGCCCTGGCCGTGCGTTTCGACGGCCGGAGCATCACCGACTTCTGCGCCCTCTCGGTAGAGGCCGCCGAAGAAGAGTTCCGCAACCTGAAGCTCGAAGGGCGCGCTGGCGAGATCGCCCGGGACATCCTCGCCGAGCTGCGCTCGCGCCTCAGCTTTCTAATAGAGGTGGGGCTGCCCTACCTGGGCCTCTCCCGCAGTGCCCCCACCCTCTCCGGCGGCGAGGCCCAGCGCATCCGCCTTGCGGCCCAGCTCGGCTCCAACCTGCGGGGGGTCTGCTACATCCTCGATGAGCCCACCATCGGGCTGCATCCCCGGGACAACCACCTGCTTCTCGACTGCCTGCACCGGCTTCAGGCCAAGGGCAACACGGTCGTAGTCGTCGAGCACGACGAGGACTGCATCCGCAGCGCCGACCACCTGGTGGATCTCGGACCCCGCGCCGGAAGCGAAGGGGGGTGGGTCGTGGCCCAGGGGGATCTCAAGGCCCTGATGGCCGCCCCCGATTCTCTTACAGGGCAGTTTCTCGCACACCCCCTGCGCCACCCCCTCACGAAGCGCCGCAGCGCAAAACCCTGTCTCTTATACACATCT
>JAAXQG010000149.1 GCA_012974445.1 Desulfuromonadales bacterium | reverse complement strand
GCTCCTGTCGATGCGGTGCGGACTCTGGGCTACCTCGAAGGGGTGAGCTGGGGGATGCCGGCCATCGCCCTTTTCTTCGTGCTGCGCCATTTCAGCGAAGGACTCTCTTACTCCAGACCGAGCATGGTCATAGGTTTCGTGGGCCTTGCCTGCAATATCGTCCTGAACTATGTGCTCATCTACGGCAAGCTCGGCCTTCCGGCCATGGGCGGGGTGGGCTGCGGCTGGGCCACGGCCATAACCATGTGGATCATGGCCCTGTGCATGCTGATGACGGTAAGGCGGGGGAAGATCTATCAGAATTCGGGATTCTTCGCCGCCTGGCCCCGGTTGCAGTGGGGCGAAGCCCTTCAGATCCTGAAGCTGGGGGTACCCATCGGCTGCTCGATCTTCGTGGAAGCAAGCATCTTCGCGCTGATAGCTCTGCTGCTGGGTTCTCTGGGCAGCGACGTGGTGGCCGCCCACCAGATCAGCCTGAGTTTCGCCTCCATGATCTTCATGGTTCCCTTGAGCATCTCCAGCGCCATCGCGGTGCGGGTCGGCAACGCTCTGGGTCGCTCCGAGCCCCGAGCGGCACGCCGAAGCGCCCTGACGGGGATGGGACTGACCGCAGCCATCTCCCTGTTCAGCGCCACGCTGACGGTAATGTATGCCGAAGAGGTCACCGGGCTCTACACCCGGAACCCTCAGGTCGCGGCCCTGGCCCTGAGCCTGCTGAGCCTGGGCGCCCTCTTTCAGTTCTCCGACGCCATCCAGGTCAGCGCCGCCGGAGCCCTGCGCGGTTACAAGGACACCCGCAAGCCCATGATGTTGGTTATTTTCGCCTACTGGGTCTTCGCCTTACCCCTGGGCTACAGCCTGGCCCTCAGCAACTTCTGGGGACCACCGATGGGGGCGCAGGGTTTCTGGATCGGCGTTTTCCCCTGATTTGGCAGGGGTTTGCATTTGACAGCACGCCGCCGACTGACGTATATAGGTCCCCGGTGATGTCGTTGACACTTTGATCCGTACATCAGCCTGATTCTGTCTTTACCCCCCTCGTCAGTGACCCTGTGGCCGTCCACATTCGGACCTCCCCACCGACTATCTTAAATGGAAGAGAGACACCCCATGAACCTCAAACCCGAACTTCTCGAACAACTCGAGCGTGTACTGAGCTCCGTGGAACAGCTCCTGCCCCGCCCCGTGGGCAAGATCGACTGGAGCCAGTGCCAGGCCGCCAACTGGCGCCGCCACTCCTTTGCCGGATTTCTGGAGCCCGTCAAGAATATCGAGAACACCCGTCTTGAAGAGCTGCTGGGGGTCGAGAAGCAGAAGGAGATCATGGTCGCCAACACCCGCCAGTTCCTTGCGGGCCATCCTGCCAACAACGCCCTGCTCTGGGGCTCGCGCGGAACGGGCAAATCCTCCATCGTCAAGGCCCTGCTCAACGAGTATGACTCTGAGGGACTGCGTGTCGTGCAGGTGGACAAGGACGATCTGATCTACATCCCCGATATTTTTGCCGCGGTGGAAACTGAGCCCTACCGCTTCATCCTGCTGTGCGACGATCTGACCTTCGAGCCGGGCGAGCCTGCCTACAAAATGCTCAAGAGTGCCCTGGACGGCTCGGTGTACAGCGCCCCGGACAACGTGCTGATCTACGTCACCTCCAACCGCCGCCACCTGCTGCCCGAGTACGAGTCGGACAACCGCGGCGGCAAGTACGTCAACGGTGAGCTGCAGCAGAGCGAGGCCACCGAGGAGAAAGTCTCCCTCTCCGACCGCTTCGGACTCTGGGTTGCCTTCCACGTCTTTACCCAGGAGCGTTACCTCGATGCCGCCAAGCTCTGCATCGAGCGCTTCGCCCGGGAGCGCAGTATCGACATCCCCTGGAGCAAAGATATCCAGGAGGAGGCCATCAAGTGGTCCCACGACAAGAGCAAGCGCTGCGGCCGTACGGCCTTTCAGTTCTCCAAAAATTTCGTCGGCCGCTATCTCATGGAGAAGCAGGGAAACTGAATCCTTCGCACCCGTGATTAGAAAAGGGCACCTCGGAAGGGGTGCCCTTTTTTTGTGAATCCTTTGACTTCCGCAGTGCTGCAGACTATTTCAGCAGCAGCCATGCCAGAAGCAAGGCGGCAAGAACCGCCGCAGCCATCATCCCGAGGCTGCCCCCCCGTTTCACCCCGGAGGTCCTGGTGGCCTCCAGGTAGCCGACCGCAGGAAATCGCTCCACAAGAGCCCTTACATGGGGGGCACCTTTAAGCGCCTCGGTCAGATCCTCTCCGGCCTGATGCAGACCCTCGTGGTCCCCGTTCTTCCACAGGGCACTAGCACTCAGGTCGTAGATGGTACCGCCGACAGCTGCATAGGCAGGGCGTCCCTGGCGTCCATCGTATTTTTTTAGCTCATCCAGGGTCATGAACTCTCCTTCCTGATCGATTTGATACCCGTTGTTTCTTCAGCCCTGCAGGTCCGAGGCGAAATGAACCTGTCCTCGGCCGGCTCTTTTGGCGGCGTACAGGGCCAGATCGGCCTGCTTGAGCAGCTCGGACTGGGAACCGGCATCCAGCGGGAAGAAAGCGACCCCCACCGACCCTGAGATGACGACCTCGTTGCCGAAGAGATCGAAGGGCTCGCGCAATCGCTGCAAAATCTTTTTGGCCACCTTCTCCACCATTCCCTCAGGGGTGGCGCCGGGAAGAATCACGGTAAACTCGTCCCCCCCGATGCGCGCCACCGTATCGCTTTCACGCACGCAGTCCAGAAGCCGCTTCGCGGCCTGACGCAGCAGTTCATCCCCCGCGTCATGACCGAGGGTGTCGTTGATGGCCTTGAAATGATCCAGATCGATGAACATCAGAGGGAAAGACTCGGCGCTGCGGGAGGCCGATGACACCAGGCGCCCGAGGCGGTCCTGAAAGAGGCTGCGGTTGGGAACCCCGGTGAGAGCGTCATAGTTCGCCTGGTGCCAGACCCTTTCCTGCAGTCTGCGCCTCTCGGCCAGCTGGGCGGAAAGACGACGAATGCCCATGTGATTCCCCAGCAGGCCGATCCCCCAGAGAAAGAGGTGAACCATTGTCAGAAAGCGAGCCTGCGAGACTTCGATCAGTCTCAAATTCTGCATGGAAACCGTGGCACTGATGCCGCCGCGCAGGTCACCGAGGCTGTAGCCCTGCTCTCCATGACACTCCAGACAGCCCAGTTCCACCCGCAGCGGCTGCATCAGGCGCAGGTAGGGGGATGAATCCATCAGCTGAACTTCATAGACCTCGCTGGCGCCTGTGCTGATCGCCTCCAGAGCCTGCCGTTCCCAGTTATCAGGTGCATTTTCGGCGCGTAAGGGCTCAAGGCTGGTGATATGACCGTGCACAACTTCCGACGGCGTCCCCATCTCGTGCACCATCCGGATCATATAGGCCGGATTGACCAGCGTCAGCTGCTGACCATCGGTGGTGGTGACATTGGCTCTGGGGCTTTTTAGATAGAGATTGGGTGCGGTTCCACGGGCTACCGGCACGTAGACGCCGCCGTGACTGGCATTCCAGCGGCGGTAGAGAATGTCCTTTTCGATAGCGACACGGGCCGAGGAGAGGGCCACTTCATCCAGAATGCGGTCCTGGCGGGCCAGATTCCAGGCGAGGGAGATCCCCAGCACCAGGGTCCATACCAGGAGCACCGTCCAGCCGTAGAGTCGCAGGCGCACAGGCTTTTGCTCAAAAAGGGTGCCGATCTCAAAGCTCATGCGCTGTCCTTGGACATGGGGGGGGAAGAGGGTCGAGGCTTTTCAGTCAAGGTACAGGGAATACCATTGTGGAGCAACATACGCCGCAAAAGCAGTGGCTTAGCCCTTCAGGCGGAGACAGCCGAGAGCGCCCAGAGCTCGACGCGGTTGCGCCCCCGCTCCTTGGCCCGGTAAAGGGCCCTGTCGGCGCAGTCGATGAGCATCTTGCCTCCCTCGGCATCGGCAGGATAAACAGCCAGCCCGAAGGACATGCTGACATGGACCGGGCGCCCCTCGAAGCTGAACTGCCGGGCGGCAATCCTTATGCGAATCCGTTCGGCCAGACGGTAGGCATCGGAGATGTCGCAGTCTTCCAGCAGCAGCACGAACTCTTCCCCGCCGTAACGCGCAGCCAGGTCGATAGCCCTCACCTCTTCGGCAAGAATTGCTCCGACAGTGCGCAGGACCTCGTCCCCGAAGGGATGACCGTAGGTATCGTTGACCTTCTTGAAGTGATCGATATCGCAAAGCAGCAGGCTCAAGGGGGCGCCGGTGCGCTTGGATCGCTCCATCATTTTCTCCAGCGCCTGCTCGAAGGTTCCTCGGTTGGACAGCCCGGTCAGGGCATCGATGCGGGCCATCTTGCTGAGCTGATCGTGAGAATGGGCCAGATCGATCTTGATGGCGACCTGACTGGCAAGAAGCTCCAGAATCTCCCGGGCAGCGCTGGTAAAGAGACCGCTGGAGCCTGAGGCCACGGTCAGAACGCCCACCGGGGGGCAATCCTCTTCTTGCAGGGGGATTACCAACAGAGACCGAAAACGGGTAAATAGCTGCTTTTCATCGAAGACGGGTGCAGCCCCAGGATACTTCCCCCCCGCGGGAAGGGTCTTGCGAAATTTAAGCGCCTGGCCCACCAGCCCTGACTCCACGGCGTAGAGCTTGCCGAGCAACGCAGCAGCATCGTCCCCTTCGGCTCTTACCACACGATGCCCCTGCTCTTCAACCAGACTCAGGGTGACGAATTCGGCATCGAGAATTGAGCGGGCCACCTTGACGGTAGCGTCAAAGACGGCATCGAGTTCCATAACACCGTTGAGCTCCCGAAGCGCCGAGCAGAAGTGCCTGACACTGTCGCGCTCCTGCGCAAGCTCTGCCACCGAGTCGCCCAGCGCCATGGTCAGCAGCAGGTTCTCTCCGCAGTTGCGGGCGGTGATTTTCTCCCGCTCGGTCCAGGGCTGCTCCTCGAGACGGTCCCCGATGAGCAGATGGGAGGTCCCGACGGGGCCATCCTGAGAATCCAGGCGCAGCACGAAACAACCACCGACATCTCCGGGGCTGTCATAATAAGGCATAGAGGCCAGAGCTCCCCGGGCGGGAGCCACCCAGAGGTCGTTCATTCCTGTTTCCAGTGCGCCAGTCAGTCCCGTACCCAGTGCAAGTCCTGACCTTTTCAGCTCCTGGCGACCGAAGGTGCCCGAAACAATATCAAGACGACTTTGCCCTGAACTGGATCGCAGCAGCACGACGGAAGTCAGATCGAGACACTGACGAAGCTGCTCAAGTTTCATCTCCAGGCTCCGAGAGGCCAACTCCCGGCAGCTCACCCCAGTGCGCCCTCCGGAGCGAACTGGCGCAGGGGAAAGAGGCTGCCTGGTTGCAGCATTGGACCGGTTAAAGAGCGTACGAGCAAAAGCGGCCCCCCGCCCCCCGGCCAGAGCCCAACCCAACGAGGCACCAGTCAGCATCAGAACCAGTTGGACCGCGAAAAAACGCAACGACAGATGACCGGCCAGAGCCAAGAGCCCCTGGGCGGCTGGTATAAGCAATAATGGGGGGGAAAAGATGCGACTGGGCTGAGTCAACAGCAGGACGAAAAGAAAGAAGGAATAGAGCAGGGCTTCAACGGGGGCAGAAAAATCCGTGATGCGAAAACCCAGAATCAGAAGCAGCGACCAGAGAAGAGGCCCCTGAATAGATCGAAGCCCCTTGTCCAAGGGGCGACCGGAGAGGCGGACAGATAGATCGGCCAAAGCCAAAAAAAACAGCATCGCCGCGATCAGGATACCGTACCAGGGAGGCCCCTGGGGAGATTCGTAGAGTCCTGAGACCAGAGCAAAAAGCCCGATCACCAGAGTAAGCAATGGCATCCAGCGCAGCATCAGCGATTCTCCGCAAAGATAACAGGCATGGCAGCTCTACAGATCGTATCGGGCCCAGATCGGGCAGTGATCGGAAGGTCGATCCATAGAGCGAATTTCATAGTCAATCCCCGTCTCGACACAGTGCTGTTGCAGTGCACGGCTATTGAGGATCAGGTCGATGCGCAACCCCCGACGAGGATCGCGATCAAACCCTTTGCTCCGGTAATCGAACCAGCTGTATCGGGCCTTTTCCTGCGGGGGGCAGGCACGGTAGCTGTCCTCCAGCCCCCAATCGAGCAGAGCACGCATCCACTGACGCTCTTCAGGCAGGAAGCTGCATTTGCCAGTTCTGAGCCACCGCCGCGCGTTGTCTTCCCCAATGCCAATATCGTCGTCCGTGGTGGAGATGTTCATGTCTCCCATCAGCGCCAGAAGCTCATCGGGGCTACGATTGACGGAAAGCTCATGGTGCAGATCGGCATAGAATTTTTGTTTGGCGGGAAACTTCAGGGGATGAGCACGATTTTCCCCCTGGGGGAAATACCCGTTGATCACTCTCAGAGTCCTGCCGTCCGGTAATTCGAAAAGGCCCGTAATCAGTCGTCTCTGCGCATCTTCGGCGTCGGTGGGAAAACCAAAGTGCACTTCCAGCGGTTTTTTACGGGAGAGCAAGGCCACACCGTAGTGTCCCTTTTGTCCGTAGAAGGACACCTCATATCCCAGAGCCTCCACCGCTTCCCGGGGAAATTCAGCATCCTGGACCTTGGTTTCCTGCAGGCCGATAATATCAGGACACTGGCTCTGAACCAGAGCCTCGAGCTGATGAAGTCGGGACCTGAGGCCGTTGACGTTAAAGGAAACAAGCTTCATGAATTCATGGCTCCTCATAAATTTTGGCCAAGGTATAGCACAGAGGCGCCAGGGTCAAGAAAAGGCTTCGATGGCCGCTAGGCCTCAATGCAGAGCTCGACCGCAGCCTCTCCAGATCTCATCGCCAAGACTCAGGGTAACGGTAGTCTCATAGACCTCTGCGCTGCGGGGGTCACGGCAACTTTTGCCCTCCAGCACGAGGTTCAGGGCGTCCTGCTCCGAAGCGCCCTGATAGCTGGTCTTTCTCAGTGCAGCATCATTTTGCTTCGGGCCCAGTTTATATGTGCGCTGATCACCAGCCTGAGGGGTGAAGCTCAGCGTTTGATTTTCAATCTCCAGCTCACCGGACGAATTCTGCCCCAGGGCTCTGAAATCGGCTCCACGGAGCTGGGAAGCCTCCCAGGCGGCCTGTAGCTGGTTGTCCACGCACCGCTGATCGCGAATACCGGCTCTCTTGAGCATCGCCTCGCTATAGATCTGCCAGAGACCCAGATCGGCGTCGCCAAATCGGGTACGGGATTCCCTGGATGCCCGAGGGAGGAACACAGTTTTCTCAGGCAGAAAGAGCCAGGCCCCCTCCCCTTCAACGGATGCGGTAAATTCAGTACCATCCTCGCATTCGTAACGATGAACCGATGGGGAAAGCTCCTGGACCTCCGGGGGGGAGAAACTCTCAATTACGTTGGTCAAAGCCGTACAGCCCCCAAGACCGAGAGCTATAACGACAAGGACGCTGGAGCAAAGAGCAGTCAATTTTCTCATGATCTGGTTCCCCTTCCCGATAGATATAATCCTAAAATCAATCGATCCGTTTTAGAGGCCCTGGCCGTAACTTAACAGCTGTTTTTTAAGAGATTTTTTGTGGGCCGCCCCATAGGGACCGATAACAACGGCACACAGGAGATGTGGTGCAAAATGACGTCTGGCAGCAGCCCGAAGATCCTCAGTTGTGACCAGAGCGAGTCGTTCTCTTTCCTCCTGCAGGGTTCGTACCTTCCCTACCAGCAACCCCCAGCCATACCGAGCAGCCAAGACGTCGGCCTGATCGGCGCCGAATTCCAGATCGAACAGCAGGTTGCGAACCACCGCAGCCAGCTCCTGCTCTTCGACGAGATCACGACAGAGCCCTTCAAAGATGAGCAGCACTTCGCGAACAGACTCTTCGAGCTTCTCCGGCGCCACGGAAAAATCGACACAGAGATTTCCGCACTCATCGAAAAGGGTCATATTGGCACCTATTGCATAGGTGAGCCCCAACTGTTCGCGAAGGCGAAGCATCAACCTGGAGGTCCCCCCCCAGGAGAGGATATGCCCCAGGGTACGAAGCAGCAGGGCATCTTCATGATGTCGGCCAATGGTCAGAAAGGAGAGCTGAACGCTGACCTGGGAGCCGGAATCCTTTACAAAACGGATGCGGGGCTCCTTTTCCGGCGGAGGCGCCGCCCAGAGCTTCCGCTGAGGTACTGGGGCCTGAGCCCAGTCAGCGAAATGCTTTTGCGCCGAGGCGAGCACTGCGTCGCGCCCGATGCGACCGGAGACGGCCAGGACGAAATTACCCGGAACATAATGCAGCCGGAGATAATCGCGCAGATCCTGTTCGCAAAGCGCGGCGATGGATTCACGACTTCCCAGAATGGGCAGGCTCAGACTGTGGCCATTCCAGTGCAGGTCGGCAATATGGTTATCGGGGCAGATATCGATCCCTTTTTCATTGAGATCTTCCATTGCCTCTTCGAGAATCACCTTGCGTTCGATTTCCATGTCACACAGCAGGGGGCGGCGAACCATGGAGGCGAAAAGCTCAAGAGCGCGATCCAGGTGTGCCGGATGAACCCGCGAATGGTAACAGGTCGACTCGGCATCGGTGGAAGCGTTCACCGCTCCCCCCACAGCCTCGAAGGCCCGCTCCAGATGAAAACTGTCGGGCAGATCCCGGGTTCCTCGAAAAAGCATGTGTTCGATGAAATGGGAGATTCCCCCCAGCTCGGGGCGCTCGTCCCGGCTGCCAGCCCGAACGTATAGCACCACCTCGGCGCTGTGGAGGTGAGGCATCTCGACGGTCACAATCTGCATGCCGTTGGGGAGTTGATCCTGATAATATTCGGACATGAAATACCTGTGATGAAATTAGAGTCAGTTAGGGGGGAGATTTCCCGAAGAGATCACGCCCCCCGAGGCTTTGTCGCCCCAGACGGCTCAAGCCCAGTAGATGTAAGGCAAAGAGCAGGATCAGGCCGAAGGTCCCCCAGGCCGGAATAGGCCCGATGGCGGCATGTTCAAGAAACTGCCCCCAACCCTCGGCAGGGATGGGGTGGAGCTTGATCTTGGCCATCCAGGCTGCGATAAGTAACAGAATCAGATAGATGTAGTTGGCATTGAGCCGCCTTCCCATGGCGTAGCGCAGATCCATCTTGTACTGGGGAAAGCGCAGGTCCGAGGCCAGTTCCGCCCTCCAGAAAGCATCATCCTGATCCTCAGCCAGCATCCCGTGAGCCAGAATGTGGTAGATGAAATTCTGGTTCATCAGCCGCACCCGGTATTCATAGGCGTCAAAGAAGCGATAGCGCCGGGACTCGATAAACAGCAGCATATAGACGATGGCCAGCCCGAAGGCGAAAAAAGAATGGGGCAGCTCAGGATGACTGAAACCCAGGCTGAACAGGGCGGCGGTGGTAGCCACCGCCCAGTTCGTCGTCCTATCGAGGCGCTCGCGCCAGGCGAGACTGCGCTGCACCTCGGCCCTGTAATAGTGGGACAGGGCCGTGATCGTTTCACTGCGGGTGAGCTCCCTTGCGTTCTCGGGCCGAGACATGGAGACCTCCTATAAAAAGAGTCCTCCCAGCAGTATACCCGAGTCTCCCCGCGCAGATCTCCCGACTACCCTTTGGCCAGAGCCTGCGCGGCTTCCTTGGCGTGATAGGTGATGATCAGATCGGCTCCTGCGCGCTTCATGCTCAGCAGCGTCTCGAGCATCACCCGTTCGCCATCGATCCATCCCTTCTCGGCCGCGGCCTTGACCATCGAATACTCCCCAGAGACGTTGTAAGCCACCAGTGGCAGGTCGAAGTTCTCCCGAAGATCCCTGAGGATATCGAGATAGGACAGGGCCGGCTTAACCATCAGGAAGTCGGCGCACTCCTGTACGTCCAGGGTCGCCTCGCGGATGGCTTCGCGGCGGTTGGCTGGATCCATCTGGTAGCTGCGGCGGTCACCGAACTGGGGGGTCGAATCGGCGGCATCACGAAAGGGTCCGTAGTACGCGCTGGCGTACTTGACGGCATAGCTCATGATGGGAATATTCTCAAAACCGTTGGCGTCCAGAAGCTCGCGGATGACATCAATGCGGCCGTCCATCATGTCACTGGGCGCAATGATGTCGGCTCCGGCTCGGGCGTGAGAAAGAGCCTCGGCGGCCAACAAGGCCAGGGTGGAGTCATTGTCCACGTCGCCATCCACGATCACGCCGCAGTGCCCGTGATCGGTGTACTCGCAGAGACAGACGTCGGTGATAACCGTCAGTTCGGGAACCGCCTGCTTGATGGCGCGGATGGTCTCCTGAATGATTCCGGTTTCGCTGTAGGCATCCTGCCCTACAGGGTCCTTGGTTTCGGGAATCCCGAACAGAATGACGGCGGGAATGCCCAGGGCATGGACCTCTTTAGCCTCCTCCACGATATGCTCGATGGACTGCTGAAAGATCCCGGGCATGGAGATGATCTCCTTGCGGATGTTCTTTCCGAAGGCGCTGAACATGGGATAGATGAAATCCTCTACCCGCAGGTGGGTCTCCCGGACCATGCTGCGAATGGTTTCGTTGCGTCTCATGCGGCGCGCGCGATAGGCGGGAAAGTACATGGCGTTCTCCTTGGCAAAGGGAAAAAAGAAATTCAGTTCTTCGGGTCTTTGAAATAGTTGAGCAGCGCCTCGACCATGGCCTCGAGGGTAGAATCCTGGGGCTCCACTGCGATGCTCAGGCCGTGGCTCAGGGCGGTGGCGGTGGTCAGGGGACCGATGGAACACAGGCATAGGTTCTCAAGCAGCGGCCGGAGCCCTTCACCGACCATTTCAACCAGATTATCCACCGTGGATGAGGAGGTGAAGCTGATGATATCGATCTGTTCCTCTTCCAAGAGCCGCCGCAGTTCACCTGAGCCCTGCTCGGGGCAGCGGGTCGAATAACAGAGGGGCGCGCAGATCTCAAGCCCGGCGTCCCCCAGCTCCCGGGAGATAAGGTCGCGAGCCAGTTCAGCCCGGGGATAGAGAACCCTCTGCCCCGCCTTGGCCTCAGACCTGAGCAGCTCCACCACCCCTTCGGCCCGGTAGTGCGCAGGAATCAGATCGGGACGAATCCCCCGGCAGCTCAGGGCCTCACCGGTTTTGGGGCCCACCACGACAATCCGAAGGCCATGCAGCGCCCGGGCATCGAGGCTGGCGGCTTCCAGACGCTCAAAAAAATAGTTTACCGCCGTTGCCGAGGTCAGGATGAGGTAGTCCATCCTGGAGAGTTCGGCAATGGCCGCATCGAGCTGCTGCCAGCTCGGCGGAGGAACCGTCTCGATGGTGGGGATGGAAATCACCTCAGCCCCCTGTTCTTCGAGCTGTGCAGTAAAGGCCGCAGCCGTCCCCGGGGGGCGTGTATTGAGAATACGCTTACCAAACAGGGGGCGGTTGTCGAACCAGCGCAGCTGCTCGCGAAGGGAAACCACCTCTCCCACGATAATCAGCGCCGGAGGTTTGATACCGGAGAGCTTCAGGTCCTGCACAACCTCCCCCAGAGTAGAGACCAGCGTCTGCTGCCGGGGAGTGGTGGCCCAGCGGATCACTGCCACGGGCGTCTCCGGGCTGCGGCCGTAGCGGCAGAGATTCTCCACGATGAGCGGGAGGTTCGCCATGCCCATGTAAAAAACGAGAGTCCCCATGCCGGTGGCAAACTTTTCCCAGTCCAGAGCCGAGGCCCCCTTGTCGGGATTTTCGTGTCCGGTAATCATTCCCAGAGTCGTGGTGTAATCACGGTGGGTCAGGGGAATGCCCGCATAGGCTCCGGCGGCAATGCCCGAGGTCACGCCTGGGACCACCTCGAAGGGGATTCCATGCTGATGCAGGCAGAGCGCCTCCTCCCCGCCGCGGCCGAAGATATAGGGATCTCCCCCCTTGAGGCGCACGACCCGCTTACCCTCCAGAGCCTTTTCCACCAGCAGGGCGTTGATCGTCTCCTGGGAGCTGTGATGTTTGCCCTTGCGCTTGCCAACATAAATACGCTCGGCTTGCGCCGGGGCATGGGACATCAGTGCCGGATTGGACAGATAGTCGTAGACAACCACATCAGCCCGCTCCAGAGCGCGCATCCCCTTGAGGGTAATGAGACTGGGGTCACCTGGACCGGCCCCCACGAGAAATACACAAGCTTTTGCCACAGGATTAAGCCTTAAAAAGAGCGGCCGAAGCGGATTTTTCCGCTTCGGCCCTGTTTTTCATACAGATCAGTCAACAACCGGCGGACAATAGTATCAGACGTCCTCACGACTGACGTTGAACGTCTCGTTCTCGTAGACCTCGTTGAGGATTTTGCCTGCGCCCATGATCAGCAGATCGTCGGCAAGAGAAGTTCCCAAGGCCTCGGCATCACTGACATGACCCTCGATACTTTTCTTCAGAGACTGGACGCCATCGACACTGGCCACAAATCCCGTGAGACTGAGCTTCTCGCCTTCGACAGTGCCATAGGCGGCGATGGGAACCTGGCAGCCCCCTTCGAGACGGCGCAGCAGTGCCCGCTCGGCAACGACTGCACAGGAAGTCTCGGGATGATTGAAGAAATCGATCATCGCGTTGATCTCGTCGTCAGCGATGCGGCTCTCAAGACCCAGGGCACCCTGACCGATGGCGGGCAGGCAGATCTCGGGATCGAGGTATTGGCTGATCTGGTTTTTGAAGCCCAGGCGATGCATCCCGGCGGCAGCCAGTACGATGCAGTCCAGGTTGTCTTCGGTGAGCTTGCGGATGCGGGTCTGCACGTTGCCGCGAATATCGACCATCTGCAGGTCGGGGCGCACTTGCAGCAGCTGGCACTTGCGACGAAGAGACGAGGTGCCCACGCGGGCGCCCTGGGGCAGATCGGTGACGGAATTCACACCGGGGCGCAGAATCAGGATATCGCGCACGTCTTCACGTTCGGTGATACAACGCAGAGCAAGTCCCTCTGGGAAAAAAGTCGGCACATCCTTCATGGAATGAACGGCAATATCGACCTCATCGGCGAGTATGGCTTCCTGAATCTCCTTAACGAAGAGCCCCTTGCCCCCAACCATGGCCAAAGGCACATCGAGGATTTTGTCCCCTTGCGTCTTGATCTTGGTGAGAGTGACCTCCAGGAAAGGGTAGCGTTTTTCCAGTTCAGACTTTACCCAGTTGGCCTGCCAGAGAGCCAGCTCGCTGGCGCGGGTACCGATACGAAGGGTCTTCTTAGCCATAATTTTTTCTGCTCCTTAAGTCCTAGTCCCCGGTCGTTTCCAGGGAACGCATGTCATCGTCAGCCGATATTGCCGGCAGGTCAAAGAGCACCCGCACGGGATCGACAAAGTTATCGCCAGGTTCACCACCGTGACCGCCCTTGAGTATGCAGGTAGGGCGATGAAGCACCTTATTGATAATGGCGTTTGTCATGGCCTCGATGGCCTTTTTTTCCTTGGCTCCCAGATTCTGCAAATTGCCGAAGGTTTTCGCAAGCTCTACCTGCTGAATCTCCTGAAGGCGACGGCGTAACTGTACGATGGTCGGCTTCACGTCGAGGCTGGAGAGCCAGTCATGAAACTTTCCGATCTCCTGCTCGATGAGCTGCTCAGCCTTTTTCGCCTCTTTCTGACGCCCCTTGAGGTTGGCCTGAATAACCCCCTGAAGATCATCCACGTCGTAAAGATAGACGTTGTCAATCTTGTTCACCTTCGGATCTATATCACGGGGCACAGCGATGTCGATAAAGAGCATCGGCTTGTTCTTGCGCTTGCGGATGACTTCCTGAACCTTGGGCTCGGTGAGGATGAAATTGGGTGCCCCAGTGGAGGTCAGCACGATATCGGCCTGATGCAGGCTCTCGGTGAATTCCTCAAAAGGAAGCGCCCGACCCTGGAACTCATCGGCCAGCTTCTGTGCTCTGTCAAAGGTCCGGTTCGTGACCGTGATGGAGGAGGCGCCGTTATTCAGAAAGTGACGAGCCGCCAGTTCACACATCTCGCCTGCGCCGATGAGCAGGATCTTCTTGCCATCGAGGGTTCCGAAAATTTTCCGCGCCAGCTCCACCGCCGCAAAGGAGACCGAGACGGCATTTCCGGCGATATTCGTCTCGGTTCGCACCCGTTTGGCCACAGAAAAAGCTTTGTGGAGAAAGCGATTGAGAATCAGCCCCACCGTCTTGAAATCGACGGCATAGCCGTAAGAAGTCTTGATCTGGCCCAGGATCTGAGGCTCCCCGATCACCATGGAGTCCAGACTGGCGGCCACTCGAAAGACGTGACGGATAGCATCGGCACCCTGGTAATCGTAGAGATGACTCTCGAGCTCTTCCAGGTCCATGCCATGGTAGGAGGCAAAGAAGCTCTTGAGCTGATGGATGCCCACATCCGGCTGATTGCTGGTGGCATAAAGTTCCACCCGGTTGCAGGTAGAGACGATCACCGCTTCGTTGATGGAAGGAAGCGCCCGCATCTCATGCAGGGGCTTCTCCATGGCCGTAGGAGGAAAGGCTACGCGCTCACGAATTGAGACCGGCGCCGTTTTATGGCTGAGACCTACAACAAGGATATTCATAAAGTAGATGGCCCCGTCCGGCTACATCCCCTCCAGAGCATTGAAATTATGCAGCCCTGGAAGGAGAAGGTTCACGCCGAGATAGGTGAAGAAGAGACAGAGAAAAGCGATAATGGCCAAAATCGCGGCCCGGCGTCCCCGCCAGCCCACATTAAGTCGTCCATGAAGCAGCGCCGCGTAAAGAAACCAGGTGATCAGCGCCCAGGTCTGCTTGGGATCCCAGCTCCAGTAGGTCCCCCAGGCCGCCTCGGCCCAGACCGCGCCGGAAATAATCCCCATGGTCATGGCAGGAAAGCCGAAGCTCAGACACTTATAGTTCAGGTCATCGAGCGCCTCCAGCGAAGGTAGGCGGTGGTAGAAGGCGGTGAACTTCTTGCTCTTGAGCATCCGTTCCTGAAGCAGATACATCACCGCGGCCCCGAAGGATACGGCGAAGATTGCATTGCCCAGAAAAGCGAGGGTCACATGCACAGGCAGCCACCAGCTGTCCAGCATGGGATTTAATTCATTGACTTCCTTGGGGGAAATTCCCGAGATAATCATGGCGGCCAGCGCCAGAGAACAGGCAAAGGCCCCCAGCACCGCCATGCGGTATCGCAGCTCCACCAGGAGGAAAATCCCCACCAGAGCCCAGGCGAAAAAGGAGAGGGATTCGTGCAGATTGGTCAAGGGAGCATAGCCCGACTCCACATAACGCACCACCAGAGTGATGCAGTGCACGACAAAGCCTCCGGTCAGAACCCAGAAACCCAGACGCTCCGCGGTCTCCCGTTGGCGAATGACGGTAAGGAGATAGAGAACGGTGGAGACGAAATAGATAAGCAGGGTAATTTTGAAAAAAAGAACGTTCATAATCATCCGTTGGACAGGTGAATCCCCAGACTTGCCAGCGAGGAAACCCCCGGGGAAAGTTGCTCCAATAGTTGGTCGATCCGGTCCGTCTCTGCACGGGCAACAAGAGCAGGGAGATCGGCTTCCATCAATTTGCTTAAAACCTGTTGATAATACGGACCCGCCCCCTGAACTGTCAACAGCTTTTGCCTCAGCGCCGTGGCGATCTGCGCCACCAGGGCCCATTCGGGGCCCAGAGATGCGGACAGCCGGTCACGCACCAGGACACAGAGGGCAGGGCTACCCGAGTCCGTAGAGACGCTCACCTGAAGAGAGCCACGACGCAGCAGCGCCGGAAGACTGAAGTCTCCCTCCTGCGAGTCGGAAGCCATATTGACCAGGGCGCCGCGCAAGCGGGCCTGCTGCAGCACCACAAGGTTCAGCTCCGCATCGTCCGTCGCAGCAAAGACCAGAAAAGCCCCCTCCAGATCGTCGGAACAAAAGGGACGCTGCCGCAGCTCCGCACCGGGCAAAGCCATCAGCTCAACATCGATGACAGGCGCAACGATCCTCAGCCGGGCCCCTTCGGCATGGAGCCGCGCGGCCTTGCGCCTTGCGACGGCGCCACCACCTACCAGAACGCAGAGACGGTCGCGCAGATTGAGCTCAATCGGATAGGCCACAGACTTCAGACCCCGAAGAGTTCGTGTTCCACCAGCTCGCAGAGCAGGGTGGCGAAAAGAACCGCACTCTCAAGCCCGCGGGCCACGGATGTGGTATCGACCTGAAGGGTAAAATCGGCTCCGTCCACCACCCCTTCGCCCTTGCCGCAGACCAGCAGGGCGCTAAGGCAGCCGAGATCCTGACAGAGCCGGACTCCTTCGGTCAGCGCCGGGTCCCGGTGACTGTCAGCGAAAAAGACGACCATGTCATCCTTAAGCCCCAGGGCCAGTAGCTGCCGGGAAAAATATTCTTCATAAGCGCTGTCGCGAGCCAGGGAGTGCGCCAGCAGCGAATCACGCCCGATGGACATAGCGGGCAGCAGGGGACGGTCGAAGGAGAGGCGATGGCGAAACAGATGAGCGGCCAGATCGGCAGCGGCCCCCATCGCGCCGCTGCCCGCAAAGACCAAGCGGCGCTCGCGGGTGAAACCTTCCACGATTTTTCGGGCCAGGACGGGAAGATCCTCCCCCATATCGGTAGAGATTGTGTTAACAACTTTTATGTGCTCATTCAATGCTGCCTGGAATTTTTGCTGACTCATATCAAATCACCTGTCGAAGAAAGATTTGGCAAAGGGTCGCCCCACTGGCCTCACCTGGATTTACACCTTGATTTTTCAATGCCCTGCCTTATTATTGGCAGATATCTATCCAATACCTATTCTGCAAAGGAGAACAAAAAATGGCTAGCGATAAGGTCGTTCATGTATCAGATGACAATTTCGAAGCAGAGGTCATATCCTCTTCCATCCCCGTGCTCGTTGATTTCTGGGCCTCATGGTGTGCCCCCTGCAAAGCGATCAGCCCCGTGATTGACGCCCTGGCCGAGGAGTACGGTGGCAAGATCAAGATTGCCAAACTCAACGTGGACGAAAGCGCAGCGACCCCCAGCAAGTACGGCGTACGGGGCATCCCTGCCCTGCTCCTGTTCAAAGACGGACAGCTCGTCGACCAGCTCGTCGGCGCCGTTCCCAAGAACCAGCTTGAGAGCCTGATTCAGAAAGCCCTCTAAGCCTTCTGCTGTAAAGCTTCGCCAAGGCCCGCCCCCTGCGCAGGGGGCGGGCCTTTTTAATCGGACGCCTTGCGCAGACGCTTGAAGATCTCCCGCGACGCCCTCTTGTCCGAGCTTTGTATCACCGAAGAAGCCAGTCGGCTCAGGGCCCTGAGATCCAAAGCCTCAAATTGCTCCCCCGCCTCCCTGATGGCCTCCTCTGAGGTTGCAGGATCGCAGATGCGGTCCCGCAGCTGCTCCAGGTCGTGAAAAATACGGGTATGCATCTGAGACGAAGCGCCCCGGTGCTCGAGATACTCATCCAGGGACGTCACCAGCTCGGGCTCCCGCTTCAGAACCCCGGTAAGGTGGCGGATCTGTCTCTGACGAGCGGTGCAGGCCTTGAGCCCACGAATCAGGACAAACTCTTCTCGCCACTCATCGCAGAGAGGAGCCGCCTTGAACTCGGCCTGAGTCAGCTTAATCACGGCCAGAACGGTCTGTTCGAATTTTTGTACGGCCCGCTTCAACGCGGAGCGGCTAGGGCGGTCATCTGTTGTCATCATTCTCTTTCTTCTTTCAATTTCAATAAACCCTGCGGCTGTCCAGAAGCATGGTGACAGGCCCCTGGTTCACCAGTTCGACATCCATATCTTCCTGAAAACGTCCCGTTGCCACCTGGCAGCCGTAAGCGCGTACTCGCTCCACAAACAGCTCGTAGAGTCGACGCGCCTCCAGGGGGTCGGCCGCCAGAGAGAAGCCGGGGCGGCGCCCCTTGCGGCAATCAGCCAGCAGCGTGAACTGGGAAACCACCAGCAGCTCGCCGCCAACATCCAGGACAGACAGATTCATTTTCCCCTGTTCATCCTCAAAAATCCTCAGCCCCGTAATCTTGGTCGCCAGGTAGCTCAGATCGGTCAGATCATCTCCCTTTTCCACGCCCAGAAGCACCAGAAGCCCGACACCGATCTGCCCCACCGTCTCGTCGTCGACCTGGACCCTGGCCCTCTTCACCCGCTGAACGACGGCCTTCATCGCGCCCTCGCAGCCAGCTGCCGGAGAAGCTCCAGATTGACCCGATCCATCTCCCCGTCCTGCCCCTTAGGTGTCTCCAGAATTTTGGGGACACCGTCGAAACGTCGGTCCCCCATCAGGGAGGCAAACCCCTCCCCGCCGATACGCCCGCGACCAATATGCTCGTGCCGATCCAGCCCTGACCCCAAGTCCTTGAGGCTGTCGTTAAGATGAAAGGCACGAATGCGTTCCAGCCCGACCGAAGCTTCAATATGGCTGATCAACTCTGCATATTGCTCCTCAGAGCGAAAATCGTACCCGGCGGCAAAAGCGTGACAACTGTCGAAACAGATACCGAAGCGATCCGGAGGCAGGTCTTCAAGGATAGCGGCCAGCTGCTCGAAGGAGGCTCCAAGATAACTGCCCTGCCCAGCGGTATTCTCGATCAGGATCTCTACATCCTGCGGAGCCCTGTCCAGAACGAGACGAAAAGCTTCATGAAGGCGGGCGATTCCTGCAACCTCCCCCTGCCCCATGTGCGCCCCGGGGTGCATGACCAGCTGAGGAATCGACAGGGCGCTGCAACGCTCCAGCTCGAGCACGAAGGCATCGATGGAACGCTGCCACTTCTCGGGATCGGGGGAAGCCAGATTAATCAGATAGGAGTCGTGAGCCAGCACGCAAGTGATGCCGCTGGCACTTCGACTGCTGGCAAAAGCGGCGATTTCTTCATCGCCCAGCGGCTTAGCCTCCCAGCGGTTGGCATTTCGGGTAAAGATCTGCATAGCCTGACAACCGGCCAGCACTGCTCGGTGGAAGGCCAGGTGCAACCCTCCAGCCACGGACATATGAGCTCCCAGAAGCAGTGCGCCCTCAGACATGGGTCCACCCCTGCACCAAGGCAGGAACTTCGGCAGCCATGGACACCCGAGCATCCACATAACCGGGGAGCCTATCAGGGGCCTGCTCGGTCACCAGCACCGTTTTCATACCCAGCTCCTTTGCGGTCCTGAGGTTTTCCAGACTGTCTTCCACCATCACGCAGGCTTCGGCCCCGCACTCCAGAAGCCTCAGCACCTCCAGATAGGGTTCCTGCTGCGGCTTGGGAAGATACCCCGCTACGCGCACATCGAATATCTGTTCAAAAACCCCCTCAAGCCCCAGGGCACTGATGACCCTTTCGGCATGTCCCCTGGAGCCATTGGTGAAAACGGCCTTGCGAAGCCCCAGGGTCTGCAGGGCTTCAAGCAGCAGAGGCTCAGGCCCGATACGGCAGGAGACATCCACGGCATGCACATATTCGAGATAGTCTTCGGGATCGACTCCATGATGGCGCATCAACCCCTGAAGCGTTACCCCGTACCTCTCCCAGTAGAGGCGCCTTAACCCATCAACCTCCATTTCATCGATACCGGCCACATCGGACATATAGCGGTTGATACGCACATCGATCAGAGAAAAGAGATCGGAGCTGGAGGGATAGAGGGTATTGTCGAGGTCAAAAAGAACAGTCTGCAGCATTGTCATCCTAGGAGTCTGTTGGACTATACGGACCATAACGAAAATCTGGAAGTTTGCGAACAGATTTTGGGTCGTTTGAGAGCTCATAGCCATAGCTATGGGCCGAAAATGAGCTGAAATATGGGCCAAACAGTCTGATTTGCAGTTGGTTCATGAATAATCCGACAGCCTCCTAACGGGGGCTGTAGTGCCCCTCGAAAACCTCCACCGCGGGGCCGGCCATGAAGACATCTCCACTGTGCGACCACTCCATCTCCAGATCCCCGCCCGAGAGATGATTAAGAATGGAACGTTCGGTCCGTCCCGTCAGGACCCCGGCCACGGTCACGGCCGAGGCTCCGGTTCCGCAAGCCAGCGTTTCGCCCGCTCCCCTCTCCCAGGTGCGTTGCCGCACTTCGCGGGGGGAGAGAACCTGGACGAATTCCACATTGATTCGTCGGGGAAACAAGGGGTGATGCTCCAGGGCCGCGCCGAAACGTGGCAGGTCGAAGCTATCTAGATCCTCAACGAAAACCACGCAGTGCGGGTTACCCATGGAGATGCAGGTGGCCCTGAAGAGATCCCCGCAGGCAGTGATCTCTTCATCGATGAATTGACTGCAGGGCTCACCGTACATGGGAAGTTCGCTGCGCAGCAAGGCCGGAGCCCCCATATTTACCCGCACCTTCTCCACCAATCCCAGCTCATTGGGGAAAAGCTCCAGGGTGCGAACCCCGGCCCCCGTCTCGATCCGGATAGAGGTTGAGTCAACCAAGCTTCGGTCGTAGGCATACTTAGCCACGCAGCGGATGCCGTTGCCGCACATTTCCGCCTCGCTGCCGTCGGCATTGAACATACGCATACGAACATCGGCCAGATCCGAGGGAAGTATAAGAATCAGACCGTCGGAGCCGATACCGAAGTTTCGGTCACTGACCTGCTGCGCCAGAGTAGCCGGGTCATCGATCTGCTGCTGAAAAGCGTCCACATAGACATAATCATTTCCGGCACCATGCATTTTTACGAATTTCATTCTCTCACCCTGTCGGCAGCAATATTATTTCGAACAATCTAACCGAACGAATCAACTATAGTCGATGCCTCACTGGGTCCACAAGCCCATCGACGTTGACCCCCGGCATTCCCACCGCTATATTCAAAAAAAAGCAGGCGCAACCTATTCACCAACCGCTTTTCAGGAGAAGATCCGATTTATGGCATTTCATCTTAAAACGAAACTCTGGCAGACCGGCGCCCTCGACTGGTGGGCAATGATCGATGGCGAAGATATTTATCTGGGAACCCGCGAATTCCCCCTGCCCCCCGAAGAGGGCGATCAATGGACCGTCGTCAAGACCGGCGACATCTTCAAGATCATCGAAGGGGAAGTGCGCAAAATCGGGAACAAACCTCCCGAGCCCCCCCTGTGGTAAGTCCATGAGTCTACGTATTCTGCAGATCGAAGCCGGGGAGATGAAGAACTTCTCCTACCTGATCATCGACCCCGAGAGCCGCAAGGCCATCGCCGTCGATCCCTCCTTCGCCCCGGAGGCCCTGCTTGAGGCCGCCAAAAACGAAGGGGTCGAGATCGAAACCCTGGTCAACACCCATGGCCACCGGGACCACTGTGCCGGCAACGAAGAAATCCTGAGTCACAGCCGGGCGATACTGGCCGGGCATCCGGCCGATATACCCCTGGCGCAGATCCCCCTGCAGGACGAAAGCCACCTGCGCCTGGGACAGACCGATATCCACATTCTGCACTGCCCGGGGCACACCCCCGGCTCTATCGTGCTGAACCCGCCCGGGGCCCTGATCACCGGCGACACCCTCTTCGTCGGCCGCGTCGGCCGGGCGGATCTGGTCGGAAGTGATCCCGCTCAGCTCTATCGCAGCCTCAAGCGGCTGGCAGCCTTTGCCCCCGAAACTCTGGTTTACCCGGGGCATGACTACGGCCCCCGCAAAGTCTCGACCCTGGCCTTTGAACTGGAGAACAACCCCTTTCTCCAGTGCCCTGACCTGGAGAGCTTCATTCGTCTTCGCATGGGATGAGAAAAAAGCGCGGCCCCATTCAGGGTGCCGCGCTTTACTTATCCAGCCAAACCTGCCTTATGCCTGATCAGACATCCAGTTCCGACTCCCCTTCATCCAGGCTCCAGACAATACGGGTCCCTGCAATGCGATCGTTCCAGCTTCGCCCCTCGGGACGAAAGGCGGGCAAAAAACCCAGTCCCAGACTCAGGGCCGAAAACAACCCGCCGACAGTGCGCAGAAAAGCCTGCCCCGGGCTGATGTCACCACCGCCTTCATCGACGACCCTTATGCGAAAAAGCATTTTCCCCGGAGTCTGTCCCGCAAGAAGGTGGAAAAGCGCGAAATAGACGAAGTGGGTAATAAAAAGCACCAGAAAGTAAGGCGTCGCCAGATAGAGTACCTCTTCCAGCGGCGGGAGCAGGTTGCTCTGGCCCGGGCTGGCCAGAAGCTTCTGCCCTACCCAGAAGAAGAGCAGCAGGACTCCGGCAAGAAGTCCCAGATCCGCCCCCATGGCCGCAAGACGTATTACTGCAGAAGGGGGATCTTCCTGTTCATCAACTGAAGATTCGGCCTGCTCGTCAACTGGGGCTGCTGCGAGAACAACAGCTTCTTCGAAAGACACATGGGCAGGAACCTCAACCAGTAGATCATCCGCTGCTGCGCCTGACTGCTGCGAATCATCCGCTGCGTCGACCTGAATTGAAGACCACTCCACGGAAGTGGCCTCCTTACGGTCAAAAGGGACGGGGGGGTCCTCCTTTTCTTCCTCTGACTCTTCCTTTGATTTTTTTCCGAGATCGAGATCCTCGTCAGAAAAATCGAGATCGTCAAAATCGTCAAGCTCATCAAAGGCAGTGGCGAAGGGATCCGGCAACTCGGCGGCAGCCTCCTGCTCCGGAACTTCAAAATCCTCATCGGAAAGGTCTTCAAAACTTAAACCTACAACTTCCTCCTCCTGAACTTCCTCCTCCTGAGCCTGGAGCTCATCCAGGGTCAGATCATCAAAACTCATTTCCCCTGCGTCGAAGCCAGTGTCGACTGGAGCAGTCGTCACAGCTGAAAGCAGCGGATCACTGGAAGAATCAGATCCGAATGCGTCTTGCGCCGCTTCGGGCGATTCGGAAGCGAGTTCTTCAAAGTCGAAGTGAACTTCCTGCTCAGCAGAAGAGCCCTCCAAAGGGGTCTCCGGGGCAGAGTCGAAAGCCTCAGAAACCTCAGCTCCGGCAGCAGAGCCCTGAGAGGGCAAAGGCTCTTCGGGAGGGGGTTCAGGCACCGGGTCCTGCTCATCGAAGTCGAAGGAGAAGCTGTCGTCTCCGGCCGCAAGTCCCTCGGCGGAGTCGACGCCCTCGAAGCCTTCCGTCTCAACCGGGAGCTCGCCCGCCGTACTGCGCAGCTCCGATGAGGCCGAAGCGGTTTCGGACCAGTCGAGACCAAAATCAAATTCATCCTCATCTTCAGCCATATCAGAGTCAGATTGAGCGGCGACAACGGGGGATGATTCGGCGGAGGATGCGGAGTTTTCAATCCCGGAAGGGGCGGTGGAGACTTGCGACAAAGGCTCCTCAGAGAGGTCATATCCGAAATCAGCCCCCGCATCAACGGAAGCGTCGGATTGTTCAAGGGAATCGTTTGAAGAGAAATCGTCCACCTGCACCGGGCGGTTCGGAAAAATGAGACTGCGCAGGCCGAATTTACTCTTAAACTCTGTGAGACTATTTTCGCACTTCTTGCAGCTGTCGAGATAGTCGAAGCTGGTATATCCACATTTCGGGCACTTCATCCTGTCTCCTGTCCCCGGGGCTCTTTTGAACAGGCCCCGCGTCATCCATATCCTACCCCAGGTCTCCGTAGAGATACTGGAGAATTGTCACCGCCGCCAATCCGGCTGTTTCAGACCGCAGGATGCGGCGCCCAAGACTCACCGGCACAAAACCACAAGAGCATGCGAGATCAACCTCCTGACGACTCAGACCCCCTTCTGGCCCCACCAGAAGTGCGACGGACGCAGGTGCAACCTCCGGAAGCACAGAACTCAGCGAAGGGCAGTCCCCTTCCCAGAAAACCAGTCGAAGCTCCTCAGAGCAACTCGGCAGGATTTTATCGAGGTTCTGCGGCAAATCAACCTGCGGGGCCCGTGCCCCTTGCGATTGACGAGCCGC
Source organism: Desulfuromonadales bacterium (assembly GCA_012974445.1). GTDB lineage: Bacteria > Desulfobacterota > Desulfuromonadia > Desulfuromonadales > JAAXQG01 > JAAXQG01. The sequence goes on along the minus strand of JAAXQG010000149.1, from coordinate 13,155 downwards.
CTCAAGGGCTATTTTTTCCCAGCGCTGACGCTTTGAGTCCGCCCTGTCTGCGCTGAGACGAACAATACAACGCTGGGTCATAACGGGGCTGAAACAGTCTACCCCGAGCTCGGTTCCCTTTTGAAGTACCAGGTCGATCTTATCGCCCTTAGGAATCCCCTGCAAGAGTCGAACCCTCAGAGAGCTTCCTTCTTCCTGCCACCGCTTCAGCACCCGGGCCCGAGCGTCGCTGCGCTCCAGGCTGAGAATACGACAGTGAAAGACCTCCCCCTGGCCATCCAGAAGAAGAAGCTCCTGCCCCGGCTCCATACGCAAAACGTTTCGGGCATGATGGAGAAACTCATCGTTGAGCAGGATTTCGTCAGGCGCACTGTATTCGATACGGGTCAGAAAACGGCGCATAGATCAGCGTGACTTCTGGTAGACAATACAGACCCATTCGTTGTGGAAGGCGAATCGGGGCTCACCAAGACCAAACCCTGAGAAGCCATCGACAACAAACTGCTGTTTCTCCTTCAGGATTCCGGACAAAACCAGCCAGCCCTCGGCGGCAGTGTGTTCCACCAGATGGCAGGCCAGTCTCACATTTTCTTCGGCCAGGATATTGGCGATGACCAGATCATAGGTCCCTTCCAATGCCTCCAGCTCGGTGCTTGTAATCTCGATGGCCCCTTCGGCGCAATTCAGACGTACATTCTCCCGCGCCACCTCACAGGCCGCCTCATCGATTTCGCACCCCAACACCCGGGGAGCCCCAAGAGCCGCGGCCCCAAGAGCAAGAATACCCGAACCGGTACCGACATCGAGCACGCTGGCAAGAGAAGTTCCCTCATCAAAAAGACGGGCGATCTCCTCCAGACAGAGGCGAGTGGTCTCATGGGAGCCGGTCCCGAAGGCCATGCCCGGATCGATCTTGACCACCGCGTCGCCAGGAGCATGAAAATTCTGCTCCCAGGTGGGCTCCACGATCAGGCGCTTGCCGATACGAAAGCTCTCGAAGTGCTGCTTCCAGCCTTCCGCCCAGTCCTGCGCTCCGATGGCAGTGACCATGGGAGGCTCAGGAATGAAATCATTCTGAAAACGACGGAGGCCACTTACAGCTTCTACCACTTTGGCCACCAGTTCGTCCTGATTTTCAGGATGCTCAAAATAGACCTTGATCCGTTCTGTCGCCTCGTATCCCCGATCTTCAGGGACAACAAAGGTGTCGAGTAGCTGATCGGCCGTCACAACCCCTTGAGCCCCCAGGCACATCAGCTCATCGGCAAGCAGATCGACCAGGGGTCCGGGAACCATTAACTCTATCTCTATCCAGTCTTTTTCCATAAACGCCTGTGTAACAAAAGAAATGAAAGGAAAGCAATAAAAACCTTGACAATTTTCACCCTGGAGAACTAGCCTCGCACCAACTAATGAGTCAAGTACCACATGTGGCGACCAATTACCACGAAAGAGGTGTGCCCTGCTTGTTGTTTGAAATATGAGGAGAAACTGCCCCCTTCTGCAACTTTATTCGGCCGCCTTGCACATTAGAAAACGCATGATAAAATCCCCACAGTGAAAGGGTGTTTTTATTAAAATGATTGCTGACTCAGATCAGATTATCTACCTGTTGTCGGACGCGACTGGCGAAACGGCAGAAAAGATGGTTCTTGCCGCCCTCTCCCAGTTCCGGGGGCATCGGGTCAAACTGAAGCAGATCAGCAATGTGCGCAATAAAAACCAGGTTTACGAAGTTCTGGATGAAGCTCTTAAAAATCAGGGTCTGGTGGTCTACACCATCGTCAACAGAAGTCTTGCCGCCATGGTGCATGATGAATGCGACTCTCTGGGGTTACCCTGCATCGACTTGTTAACACCGCTGCTGCTGGCCATGGCCCGGTTTATTGGCCACTCCCCGCAGGAAACACCGGGGCTGCTGCACAGCGTTGATGAAGAATATTTTCGTCGCATCGAGGCCATCGAATTTACAGTCAAACACGATGACGGACAGGAAGTTCGCAGACTCCATCAGGCCGACATCGTCCTGGTAGGTGTTTCTCGCACCAGTAAAACACCGCTGTCAATCTACCTCGCTCATAGGGGCTGGAGAGTAGCCAACATCCCCCTGGTCCAGGGGATAGCACCTCCGGACGAACTCTTTGAGGTTCCCCGAGAGCGGATCGCGGGACTAGTGATCGATCCCGAGAGGCTTATGGAGCTGAGATCATCGCGTCTCAAAAATCTCGGCCAGACAACCCGGAGTGCTTATGCGGATTACGAACGCATCAGCGATGAGCTCAGAGAGGCCAAAAAACTTTTTCGCAAGCAGGGCTGGGCCCACGTGAATGTCACCGGCAAAGCCCTTGAAGAGACCGCAAACGAGGTCCTAATCAAACTCAACCTGAAATGATGTCGAGTCCACGCCGCATCAAGACACCAAAGGAGAAACAAGATGAGAATTCTGGTCGTAGAAGATGAAAAAAAAGTCGCCAGCTTTATCAAAAGAGGCCTTGAAGAAGAAAAGTTCGCCGTTGATGTCGCCTACGATGGCGAAGAGGGTCTCTACATGGCGGAGAACACCCCCTATGATCTCATCATCATGGACATCATGCTCCCCAAGAAGGACGGTCTGGCCGTCATCAAGGATCTCCGCGCCAAAGACAACCCCAGCCCCGTACTTTGCCTGACCGCCAAGGACAAGGTCGAAGACATTGTCACCGGTTTGGATTCGGGCAGCGACGACTACCTCACCAAACCCTTCGCCTTCTCCGAACTTCTGGCCCGGGTCCGCGCCCTGCTGCGCCGTCAAAAGCAGGACCGCGGCGCTGAGCTCTTTTTCGCCGACCTGCGTCTGGACCCTGTCAGCCACAAAGTATGGCGCAGCAGCGTCGAAATCGACCTGACCGCAAAGGAATACGCCCTGATCGAATATTTCATGCGCAATCCCAATCAGGTACTTACCCGTACCATGATTGCCGAGCATGTCTGGGACTACTCCTTTGACTCTTTCACCAACATCATCGACGTCTACGTCAACTACCTGCGTAAGAAGATCGACAAGGACTACGCCAAGAAGTTGATTCACACCGTACGCGGTGTCGGCTACGTTCTCAAAGAAGAGAGTTAAAACCCTTGTTGTCCCTACGCCAGCGCCTGACTCTCTGGTACGTTATGATTCTGACCCTTGTGCTGCTGGTCTCGGGAAGTTTCTGGTACCTCAGCTTGGCGCATGGCCTCAGGGACAGCGTCGATGCGAGGCTGCGTGATGTAGCGACGCAGTCACTAAAAACCCTGCACTCCTCCGACGAGCTGGAGTGCAGGGTTTTGATGCACCACCTCTCCGAGGACCTTGGTTTCGGGGAATTTATCGATATCCTCGATACCCGTACCGGACAGAGCTGCCTCTCATCCAACCTCATTTACAGCTCCGGGCTGGGAAGACTTGGGGAGTACGTCAGCGCAGAAATCGATGCACCGGAATTTGAAACCTTCACTCAAATCGATCCCCCCTTGCGTATCTTTCGCACCATGGCGAATGAAAAGGGCAGCAAACATTTTCTGATTCAGGTGGCCGCGACCATGGAGGCCGCGGAGCTGGCGCTGCAGAAGCTGGTTTATATACTTCTGATGTCCATTCCGCTCGTTCTGGCAGGCGCCTCCTTCTGCGGCTGGTTTCTGGCCCGCAAGGCGCTGGATCCTGTGGACCAGATCACCCAGGCCGTACGTAAGATCAACGCCAGCAGCCTCAACAAACGCCTGCCCCGAATCGACTCCAATGATGAGATCGGCCGGCTCATCGACACCTTCAACTCCATGCTTTCCCGACTAGAAGACTCCTTTCAGAAAATTAGTCAGTTCTCCGGTGACGCATCCCATGAGCTACGAACCCCCTTGACGATCATCCGGGGGGAAATCGAAGTGGCCATGCGCTGGGCCAAGGACATCGATGAGTTCAAGCAGGTGCTGCGCTCCAACATGGAAGAGGTCGATCTGATGACTCGAATCATCGAGGATCTGCTGACCCTGTCCAAGAGCGAAAAGGGTAACGCCCCCCTGGTTCTTCAGGAGTTCAACCTCACCGACCTCATCCAGCAGCTCCACTGGCAAACTCGGGTACTGGGTGAAGAAAAAAACATCTCCATCGAACTCAAGCTTGAGGTCTCCGAGGAGGTGATGATCAGGGGCGATGAACTTCGGCTACGCCGACTGTTCCTGAACCTCATCTCCAACGCCATCAAATACAACAATGATGGAGGTGATGTCTGCATCAGCCTCGGACTGCATGATGGCAATGCCATCGTCCATATCCGAGATACAGGCTTTGGCATTCCCGAGAGTGATCTACCCCACATCTTCGAGCGCTTTTACCGCGTCGACAAGGCCCGCAATCGGGCCGTCGGCGGTACGGGTCTTGGGCTGGCCATTGTCAAATCCATCGTTGAGGCTCACGAAGGATCGATCCAGGTTCAATCCTCCGCCGAGCAGGGCAGTGACTTCATGGTCAGCCTCCCACTTCAGGGCCCCAAAGACACAGAATAGTCTCTTTTAATTCTGCCTTAACCTCATTCTAATCTCACTTCTGCTATGTTGCGAATGGGAATCGGATTCGGTTCTCTGACCCCGAAGGCCTCCCCCCCTCCTGGCCTTTGGGGTTTTTTGTTTTCCCCTCCCCATTGACAAGTCCCCGGCTAATGATTAAATAACAAGCGTCCCCCAACCACTGGAGAACGCTATGAAATTAATCATTTCAACCACCCTGTCCGTTATCTTACTGCTGACTTCCTTCTCTCCAGCGTTCTGCATCAGCCTGCCGGACTTTGCGGACCTGGCCGAGCAACTCAAGCCCTCCGTTGTCAACATCAACACCTCCAAAAACGTAGCGATCAGCCGCAGCCCAAGCCTGCCCCACCGAGGGCCAGGACGGGATCTGTTTGAGGAATTTTTCGACCGCTTTTTCCAGGGGCAACCCCAGCATCAGCAGAAACAGCGTTCGCTGGGTTCGGGCTTCATCATTTCCGATGACGGCTTCATCCTGACTAATGACCACGTGGTAAACGATGCCGATGAGATCAAAGTTCTGCTCTCGGACGGGCGTTCCCTGAGCGCATCCATCAAGGGGCGCGACTCCAAACTGGACCTGGCCCTGCTGAAGATCGACACCCCGGAGAAGCTCCCCGTTGCCCGCCTCGGCAACAGTGACCAGCTCCGGGTGGGAGAGTGGGTCATGGCCATCGGAAACCCCTTCGGACTGGAACAGACCGTAACCGCTGGTATCGTCTCGGCCAAAGGTCGGGTGATTGGAGCTGGCCCCTATGATAATTTCATCCAAACCGACGCATCTATCAACCCGGGCAACTCCGGGGGACCGCTGTTCAATGTTCGAGGTGAAGTGGTAGGGATCAACACGGCCATCATCTCCTCGGGGCAGGGCATCGGCTTTGCCATCCCCATAAACGCCGCCACCGATGTAGTCGAACAGCTCAAGGCGACGGGCCTGGTGCGCAGGGGCTGGCTGGGGGTGCAGATTCAGGAGGTCAACGAGTCGCTAGCCGAGGCCTTCGGTCTGGATGAGGCCAAAGGCGCCCTGGTGGCTGAAGTCATCAAGGCCTCCCCTGCCGACCGAGGCGCCGTGAAGCGCGGCGACATCATCCTGTCCTTCGATGGCAAACCGGTAGAGAGAATGCAGGACCTGCCCCGCCTTGTCGCGGCAACCCCTGTGGGCAAGCAAATCAAGCTCGAAGTCTTTCGGGATGGAAAAAAGAAATCCTTGAAAATCAAAATCGCCGAACTCAAGGACGAGCAAAGCACCCTGGCAGGATCAGATATCGGAGAAAAGCTCGGCTTGAAACTGCGCAATATCAGCCCCGAGCTGGCACGACAGCACGGTCTCAAACGCGATACGGGCGTCATGGTTGCCAGTGTCCTGCCCTCAAGCCCGGCAGCAGAGGCCCGGCTCCAGAGCGGAGACATCCTCCTAGAGATCGGAGGGCTGGCGGTCTCAAGGGTCAGCGACGTCACCGACATCCTGGAGAAGCTGGGGCCCCGTAAGGCTGTGCGCCTGCTCATCCAGCGGGCAGAGAGCTTCCTTTATACGGTTTTGCCCCTGGAGCAGTAGCAGCGCTTTGATAATGGAACCACCAAGGCATAACAGGGGCGCCTGCACGCCCCTGATCCGGAGGCCGCAATGAACGAGCCCTTTCGCCCCCGCCCTGTGTACATCGCCGATTCTTTCATGCTTCCGGTGGGCAAATACGACGGTCATCACCGCCAGAAGCTGAGTTTTTTCGAGCTGATCGAATCAGTGCACAGTCTGCTGGACCGCAGCGCCATTGCCCGGGAGAAGATCGACTCGGTCATCGTCGGAAGCCAGAACCCCTTCGCTTTTTCAGGCGTCGACAACGTGGCCGCCAAGGCCACCGGGGTGCTGGGCATCAGCGGGGCCAAGTCACTGCTGGTTGATACCGCATCCTCCTCGGGTGCCAGCGCTTTTGAGGCCGCCTACATGGAAATCGCCTCCGGGCGTCATGAAAACGTTCTGGCCATCGGCGTCCAGAAGATGAGCGACGTGCCCACCAGCGAGGCGACTCGCATCGTTGCCGGGGTTATCGATCGGGAGGAGGCCGAGTACGGCCTGACCATGCCTGCCTGCGGAGCCCTGGTGGCGGCGTCCCTGATGCAGAAATTCGGCCTGGACGAGGAAGGCTGGGTGGATTTCTCCTCCCGTCTCACCCAGCGGGCCCATTACTTCGCGGCGCGCAACCCCGATGCCCACCTGGCCGATGAGATCCCTGTCTCCAAATACCGGGCGGATATACTGACCGGCCGTAATTACCGCTATGTCTCCCCCCTGCGCTACTACGATTTCTGTCCCATGTCCGACGGGGTAGCCGCCTGCCTTCTGACCAGTTCGCCTCAAAAGGTCCAGGTCGCCGGGGTCGGCTCCGGCACCGATATCCCCACTGTGGCCGACCGTCGCACCCTGACCACATTCCCCGCAACGGTCATAGCCCTGAGATACGCCCTGGGCATGGCTGGGCTTCAGGACCTCTGGGAGCTCGAAGGCAAGATGCACATCAACATGCACGACCCCTTCAACGGCTTCGGCCCCATCAATCTGGTCGATCTGGGTATCGCCGCACCGGAGCGATTGATGGAAGTCCTCTTTGACGATTCACTGACAGGTGAGAAGGGTCGCTTTCCCACCAACCTCACCGGCGGGCTCAAGGGGCGCGGCCACCCTCTGGGGGCCACCGGCATGATCCAGATCGTCGAAAATCACCAGATGATCATGCAGGATCGCTTCAAGGCGGCGCTCTCTCATTCCATCGGTGGCCCCATCAACAACAACGTGGTCGTGCTGCTGGAGCAGAGCGAACATCTGGAAACGCGCAGCCCTTCGCCCTACAAACCTCTGGGACTGCCCAGGCTCTCGCGCCCCAAGCCTGCGGGGTTAACCCTGGAATCACTCTTTAGTCACAAGGAGAAGATTTCCTGCAAACTCATCGCCTCCACGAACCGCCATCACTTCAAGAGCGGCAAGGTGCTTCGGGTACTGGTGGTTTTCTCCAGCATGATGGACGGACAGGAGCAGCGCTTTCTCATCGGACTCGAACCAAAGGCAGCCGGCCCCCTGGCCCAGCTCAAGAGCGGCGACCGCATGATTCTGGAGCAACATGACGGGCAGATCACGGTGAACGATATCCCGATCCGGCGCTTCTACCGCAAAACCGTGGAAGGAATCATGGAGATGGCCGACAGCACCATGAAAAAGCTGCGGTACGGACGAAAGCAATGAGCACCTCCTTTCATGCCCGGCTGGTCAACAGCCCCTTTGCCGACCCCGCCCTTTACCTTCGCTTTCCCTACAGAGGACAGGCAATACTCTTTGACTGCGGAGAAATCCACGCTCTCACCACCCGGGATCTGCTGAAGATTCAGGCGGTCTTCATCTCCCACTGCCACATAGACCATACGATCGGTCTGGACCACCTTTTGCGCAACTTCCTGGTGCAGGACCGCGAACTCAAACTTTTCGGCCCTCCGGGTTTTATCGATCAGATGCAGCATCGCCTGGCCGGCTACACCTGGAATCTCACCCGCGACTACCCGCTGCGCATCCGGGTGACCGAGTGGGGACAGAGGCATCACCTGGAGTGCAGCTTCAGGGCGCAAAACAGTTTCAGACAGGATTCCCTCCGGGAGATACCTGCACCCGCCCCGATCTACGAAGACGCCTTCATCCGGGTAACAGCCCTGGCTCTGGACCACCGGGACATTCCCTCCATGGGATACCGCCTCGAAGAGCCACAGCACCTCTCCATCGACAAGGAAGCGCTACGGCACCTGGGGTACAGTCCCGGTCCCTGGCTCTCGCGGCTCAAAGAAGCGATACTTCGCAACCAAGAGGAGTCCCTGATCGAAGTAGCCCTCGAAAACGGCACCAGCGAATCACGTTGTGCGGGGGCACTGAAATCCAATCTGGTCAGAACCCGGCCGGGAGAGAGCCTCTGCTACATCACCGATGCTTCTCCCACGGAAGAGAACCGAGAGCGCATCCTGCAACTAGCCAGGGAAGTCGACCTGCTCGTCATCGAAGCTTGCTTCCCCCATGCCGAACTGGAAAGAGCCCGAAAGCGTCACCACCTCACCGCCCATCTCTCAGGACTCTGGGCCCGGGAAGCTGGGGCCAGGCGCCTGCTTCTGTTTCACCACTCCCGCAAATTCTTGGCCTTGCCTGACCAGCTCGCGATAGAAGCCCATACAGCCTTCTGCCCTCCCAAGTAAATCCAACGAAATAACACCAATACGTGAAGCCTAGACAATGTGGGCGCCCTAAACATGCGTCTTTTAACGCTTTTTCCTTACTTGCAAGATGTCGCATACTTTTATTGAACACCGTAATCATTCGGGTTCCAGTAAAAGGCATAGCTCTTGCTGTGCAATGTCCTGGCAAAAGAAAACCCCATTAGTCCTATAAAATCACCCCCCTACTAAGCCCTTAAAAACAGGAGGTTTCCAGCAATGTCGAACTGGTCAATCAAAACAAAAATGGTCCTTATGGGACTGCTTGTTTTTCTCGGACTCTCTGCCATCGGGGGGCTGGCCTTCAAGACCAACTACGATACGGAAATCACCCTGAGTCAGCTCGAACTCAGAGAGGACCAGCTCCTCGAACTGGAGACCATGCAGAAGGCGACCCTACATGTGGGGCTGGCCATCATGGAAGGTATCGAGTCCACACGCAACGGCCAGCTGGACTCCGATGCGGTCAAGACTGTGGAGCATTACAGCCAGGAGATCGAGCAGATCGCGGCCAAGCTGCCCGGAATCGCCGATACGCCCCAGGAAAAGGATCTGGCCCGCACCCTGCAGCAACAAATCGCCCAGCAGAAAAAGCTGGCTCTGCAGATCCTGTCGCTGCTGGAAAAAGACGCGGACATGCATAGGATCCATGAGCTGGACCAGGAGCTGAACCACATCGACGAGCTGGTGGAGAAAGAGCTCGACGAGTTCGTCCAGGCCGTGACCGGGGAGCTGCAGGAGGCCGCGGAGGCGATGCATCATGAGATTTTCATGGCAGACATCGAGACGGGGATCATCTATCTGGCCACCCTGGCGCTCCTGATTCCCGCCTTCATCTTCTTTGCCCGCGGCATCATCCTGCCCCTGAAAAAAGCAGGCGACATGCTCAAGGAAATCGAGAGTGGTCATCTGGACATGCGCCTCAATCTCAACCGCGGCGATGAAATCGGACAGATGGCCGACATCATGGACGGCTTTGCCGACAACCTGCAGAATGAGGTTATCGCAGGCATGCAGAAACTGGCATCGGGCAACCTGGTTTTTGAAACCAACCCCAGAGATGACCGGGACCAGATTCGTGGCACCATGAAAAAACTCCGGGACGACCTGACCGGCATGATTCAGCAGATTCGCGTTGCCAGCGAGCAGATCGACCAGGGCAGCGAACAGGTCTCCGAATCCAGCCAGATGCTCTCCCAGGGCTCCACCGAGCAGGCCAGCTCTCTGGAAGAGATCACCGCAACCATGAGCCAGATCAGCTCCCAGATCAACCAGAACGCCGAGAACGCCACCCAGGCCAACCTGCTGACCACCCAGAGCCGTAAGGCCGCTGAGGACGGGAACAGCAAGATGCAGGACATGGTCGGGGCCATGGAGCAGATCAGTGCATCGGGGCAGAACATCTCCAAGATCATCAAAACCATCGACGAAATTGCCTTCCAGACCAACCTGCTGGCACTCAACGCCGCGGTGGAAGCGGCCCGGGCCGGACAGCACGGCAAGGGCTTCGCCGTTGTTGCCGAAGAGGTCCGTAACCTTGCGGCCAGAAGCGCCAAGGCAGCCAAGGAGACAGCCGATCTGATCGAGGGATCCGTCAGCAACACCAACGCCGGGGTTGCAATCGCCGGCGACACAGCCAGTGCTCTGGGCGATATTGTACAGTCCATCTCCCAGGCCACTGACCTGGTCTCCGAGATCGCTGCGGCATCCAACGAGCAGGCCCAGGGAATCCAGCAGACCAACGAGGCCCTGGCCCAGATTGACCAGGTCACCCAGCAGAACACCGCCACCGCCGAGGAAAGCGCCGCCGCCTCAGAGGAACTCTCCAGCCAGGCCTCTCAGCTACAGCAGATGCTCACCCGCTTTACCATCGCCGGGCAGCGCAACCTCTCGCCTTCGCCTCAGCAATATAAAGCAGCGGACTCATACTCTCAGCCCAAGTTTCCTACTGCAGTTCCGGCACAGCAGTGGGCCGCCAATGACAGTAAACCTGTCATCGCCCTGGATGACAGGGACTTCGCCAAATTCTGATTCACAACCTGACCGCAAAGAGGGGACCCCGAGCCGGGCGTCCCCTCTTTTTTGATCCAGATCAATACTAAAAAAGCCTCTTCCCCTCCCCCTGCGCTTTACGTTTGTTTTGCCTGCAAAGGCCAGGCGATCCCCTTCTGTGGCGGTGAAATCTACAAGATACCCACCTTGTGCCAAGCTCCGTCATTGCCAGAGCAGTCGACCTGCCCGGGATCGAAGCCTGATTCCCCCAGGCCGAACTGGAAAAAGCCAAAACGCATCACTAACTCACCGCCCGTCCTGCCGGAGCCTGCTCCCGGGAAGCAGGTGGCAGTCTCCAGCTTCTGTTTCACCTTTACTGCAAACTCATGCTTCCGCCCGACCAGCTTACGAAGGAAGTCCACAGAGCCTTCTGCCCACCCGAATAAGACCAGTCAAATCAAATCACTAAAAAAACCGCCTCCACGTATACGTCATTTCCCCACACACCCTCCTGAGAGACATCGCACTTTTTACTTAAATATTGAATTAATTAGATATTATAGGCATGGCATGTTCGTTGCTGATCAAGTGAAACAGAGAAGCATACTAAGTTGGTAATGATTAATGGCAATCGCACAATCAACAGTTTAAGGGGCTCTATCTATGTCGAACTGGTCGATCAAAACAAAAATGATCCTGATGGCACTGCTTGTTTTCCTTGGCCTGACGGCCATAGGGGGGCTGGCCTTCAAGACCAACTATGATACGGAGGTCACCCTGACCGAGCTCCAGCTCCGGGAGAAGCAGGTCATCGAACTCGAATCCATGGTGATAGCGACCCTTCATGTGGGGTTGGGTGTGCTGGAGAGCATGGAGTCCAAACGTAACGGCCAGCTGGATGCCGATGCGGTAAGGGACGTGGAGTATTATACCAAAGAGATAGGGCAGCTCTCGGCCAAGCTGACCGTGATCGCCGATACACCCGAAGAAGAGGAGCTGGCCCGCATCCTTCAGCGGCAGGTATCCGAACAGAACAAGCTGGCCCTGCAGATCGTAGCACTGCTGGAAAAAGACGCGGACATGCACCAGATCCATGAGTTGGCTCAGGATCTTAAACGCGTCGACAAGCTGATGGAGAAAGAGCTCAAAGAGCTTGTCCAGGCCGTGGAAGGGGAGTTGGAAGAGGCTGCGGAGGCTATGCACCAGGAAATTATCCTGGCAGACATCGAGACAGGGATCATCTATCTGGTCACCCTGGCCGCCCTGATTCCTTCCTTCATCTTCTTTGCCCGCGGCATCATCCTGCCTTTGAGAAAAACAGGCGAAATGCTTCGGGAAATCGAGAGCGGTCATCTGGACATGCGCCTCAATCTCAACCGTGGGGACGAAATCGGCCAGATGGCCGACATCATGGACGGCTTTGCCGATAACCTTCAGAATGAGGTTATCGCAGCCATGCAGAAGCTGGCCGCAGGAAATCTGGTTTTCGAGGTCAATCCGAGAGACGAGCAGGATCAAATCCGCAGCAGCCTGAAAAAACTTCGGGACGATCTCACCGGCATGATCCATCAGATCCGCGTGGCCGGCGAGCAGATCGATCAGGGCAGCGAGCAGGTCTCGGATTCGAGCCAGCAACTTTCCCAGGGCTCCACCGAGCAGGCCAGCTCTCTGGAAGAGATCACCGCCACCATGAGCCAGATCGGCTCACAGATCGGACAGAACGCCGAAAACGCCACCCAGGCTAATCTGCTGACGAACCAGAGCCGTAAGGCCGCTGAAGATGGCAACAGCAAGATGCAGGAGATGGTCGGGGCCATGGAGCAGATCAGCGCTTCGGGACAGAGCATCTCCAAGATCATCAAGACCATTGATGAGATCGCCTTCCAGACCAACCTCCTTGCGCTCAACGCCGCAGTCGAGGCTGCCCGCGCCGGACAGCATGGCAAAGGTTTCGCCGTCGTGGCCGAAGAGGTACGCAACCTGGCTGCCAGAAGCGCCAAGGCCGCCAAGGAGACCGCCGAGCTGATTGAGGGTTCTGTCAGCAGCACCAACGCCGGGGTGCAGATCGCCAGCAACACCGCCAGCGCCCTAGGCGAAATCGTAAAATCCATCACCCAGGCCACCGATCTGGTTTCCGAGATTGCTGCGGCTTCCAACGAGCAGGCCCAGGGAATCCAGCAGACCAACGAGGCCCTGGCCCAGATCGATCAGGTCACCCAGCAGAACACCGCTACCGCCGAGGAATGCGCTGCCTCTGCAGAAGAACTCTCCAGCCAGGCAACCCAGCTTCAGCAGATGCTTTCGCGCTTTGCCATTGCCGGCCAGGGTCAGCAAACGAGCTCGGCACGGTATCAGAAATCGGAGGTTTCATGGTCGCAG
>JAAXQG010000087.1 GCA_012974445.1 Desulfuromonadales bacterium | reverse complement strand
CCCGTAAATAAAGCTTTTTCTTGTTTTATTTCTGCCTTCACATGCAGGGTCATGTGAAGGCTATCTGTCAGCAAAGGAGTCACCTGTGCGCCTACCGAAAATTCGAATGACCCTCCCGACCAAGCTTGGCTTTATGGCCTGCGCCATCATTGTGGCATTTTGCCTCAGTACGGCATGGCTCTACGGTTTGACCCGCAAGCATCAGTTTGACAACCGGCGGGACAAAGTAATGCACGAGGTCGAAACGGCGTACCATGTTCTTGAATTCTACGCCGCTAAAGTTGGGAAGGATCTTCCTCTTGAGCAGGCTCAGGCTGAGGCGAAGGCGGTTCTCAAGGGGATGAGGTATGGCGACAGCGGCTACTTCTGGCTCAATGACATGCACCCCACCATGATCATGCATCCTATCAAGCCTGCTTTGGACGGCAAAAATCTCTCGGCTGTCAAGGATCCTTCAGGGAAGAAGCTTTTTGTGGCCTTCGTCGAGAAGGTGAAGGAGAAATCGGAAGGGGGGTTCGTCGATTACCTCTGGCCCATGCCAGGGTATGATGAGCCGATGCTTAAGATATCTTACGTCAAGCGCTTTCCCCAGTGGGACTGGATTCTCGGCACAGGGCTCTACGTTGCCGATGTAAAGGAGAGTCTCGCCAATATCTTCTGGACCAACATCGCCGTGGTCGGAGGGGTCGTCGTTGGCTCCATCATCCTGATTTTCTTTGTCTCCCGCAGCATCAGCGTTCCCCTTCGTAAAATCAAGGAAGCACTGGCCGAACTCTGTCAGGGCAATGTGAATATTGAGGTAAATGCAGGCAAGGCGGTGAACTGCTCAAGCCTCAAGGGGTGCGGTGAGCAGGCATGCCCCAGTTACGGCATCGAGGATCTGTGCTGGGTTACCAGCGGCTCCTTTGCGGTAGACAAGCAGTGCCCCAGGGCGGCCAAGGGGGAGGACTGCAAGTCCTGTAACCTCTATGGCGCCAACAACGAGATGGAGGAACTGGGTTCCGCCATCCTGGCTCTGACCCACTCGATGAAGCATCGCTCGGATTTGGCGCTCAATATTGCCTCAGGGGACCTGACCAAGACCATCGAAGTCACCTCGGATAAGGATCAGCTCGGCCAGGCGCTTTTGCAGATGCACGAAAACCTCAAAGACATCATCTGCCAGGTCAAGTCGGTGGGGATGCAGATCTCGTCCGGAGCCAATCAGGTGGCCGATACCAGCGCCACCCTCACCGATGGTGCTACCCAGCAGGCCTCGAGCCTGGAGCAGATCGGTGCCTCGGTCTCCCAGATGGCAGGACAGACCAACAAGAACGCAGAAAATGCCGCCGAGGCTAACCAGTTGGCCAACCAGGCGCGTGATGCCGCCGAGGGCGGTAACCAGCAGATGCGTGAACTGGTGGGCGCCATGGGCGAGATCAACCAGTCGGGGCAGAACATCTCCAAGATTATCAAGGTCATCGACGAGATCGCGTTCCAGACAAACCTGCTGGCCCTCAACGCCGCCGTCGAAGCCGCCCGCGCCGGACAGCACGGTAAAGGGTTCGCAGTTGTGGCCGAAGAGGTCCGCAACCTGGCTGCCAGATCCGCCAAGGCTGCCCGGGAAACAGCAGAACTTATCGAGGGGTCGGTCGACAAGGCCCAGAATGGCGCCAAGCTGGCTGACCGTACGGCCCAGTCCCTCTCCGAGATCGTTGGAGGCGTTACCAAGGTGACGGATCTCATCGGCGAGATCGCCATTGCCTCCAACGAGCAGGCTCAGGGGATCACCCAGATCAACCAGGGGCTCAACCAGATCGATCAGGTGGCCCAGAACAATACGGCCAATGCCGAAGAGACGGCCGCCACGGCAGAGCAGCTCGCCGCTCAGACACGTCATCTCGGCATACTGCTGGAGCGATTCAATATAGGTGAGGAGGGCTGTGAGAGCCTCGTCCCTCAGACGCCGCAATCCCGTAGTTCCAGGCCGGTCAGCCCCAGGCAGGGAAGCTTCAGGCCTCAGCAGCCAGGTCGCCGTCCCGAGACCCTGATTGCTCTGGACGACAAGGATTTTGGAAAGTTCTGAAATTCCAGTATCAGTGATTAAATAAAGAAAGGGGCGGATCGCAAGATCCGCCCCTTTCTTTATTTAAGGCGTGAGTTCAGGGGTAAAGAGGCGGTAGAGCTGATGTTTGCTTTTGTTCCTTTCGCTCCTTCCCCTTGGGCAGGGCCTTCCAGAGGTCATCGGCGTTCCAGGGATCGTTTCCGCCCCGGGAGAGTCGCTGGCAGAGCTTATCGACTTCTTCTCCTGCCGCGGTTGGAAGCCTGAGTCCCAGTTCCTGCAGATGCATCGGCGGGTTTTCTACGTAGCGGGCCCGGGCCCATCCCAGCAGGGCCGGGACAATCACTCCGGGGCGCCCTTTGTCGCAGGCTTCCTTTAATCTGACCTCTTCTCGCTGTAGTGCTGAAAGCTCGGAAACCGTTGGGACAGCAGCCCCTGGGCGCCTTGCCGATCTCCACCAGAGAAGGCCGGTGAGCATCCAGCCAGCCCCCAGCAGCAGTGCCACAGGCATCCAGGCGCCGTGCTCCGGCACCGGAAGCGGTGCCGGGTCTGCTGGCGAGTGTCGAGGTCCAGGGTGACGAGGTGCGCGTGCGTGCCGGCCGCACCGTCAAGGTGAGCCTGGCACTGGAG
>JAAXQG010000080.1 GCA_012974445.1 Desulfuromonadales bacterium | reverse complement strand
CGCCGTGGGCTAGAATCAGGATCACCGCCTCGGCAAAGCGCTCATCTCCCATGGTTTTAGAGGCCAGAAGCAGCTGGCCGGAGCGAAGCGCGCTCAAGGGAAGTTCGGCGGCGGGGGCCGGAAGAACCAGACAGGTAAGGAGCAGCAGTGGGCAGAATGAAATCAAACGTATCATGGCTTCTCCTTCGGAGATTTACCCGGCACTCTTGCAGGGTGGCGCTGTCCTGCGCTCAGTCTACCATAGAGACCGGCCTTCGACGGACGGGCCCTGAGCCGAAGTGGGGGTGCCCGTGAATACGGTCGGCCTCATTTATCTGGTGCTCATCGGCTTCCTCTATCTGACCTGCTGGCGGCGCGATCGCCGAAAGACGCTTCGCAGTCTTCATGCCGCTCGCTCGACTCTGATCAAGCTGTTGCCCATGCTGGTGGCCATCTTCGGGCTCATCGGCCTGGTTCAGGTCTTCGTGCCTGCGGCGATGATTGAGTCCCTGCTTGGCGACAGCGGGGGCTTTCTCTCCATTCTCACCGCCGGATCCGTGGGGGCTATCGCCATAGGTCCTCCGCTGGCGGCCTTCCCCCTGGCGGGTTCCCTGCTCGAGGCAGGCGCCTGGCCACCGGCCATCGCCACCTTCGTGGTCTCCTGGATTCTGGTGGGTTTTCTCACCCTGCCGCTGGAGATCGAACTCTTCGGTCTGAGATTTGCCCTGGCCAGAAACGGCATCTCCTTCGCCGCCGCGCTGCTCATCGGAAGTCTGGTCGGGGTGGTGCTGTGAAGGGCAGCGGAGTGAAACAAAAAGGCAAAGGCGTCACCTCCTTCCTGGTCGCCCAGTGGCTTCCCCTGATGGTGCTTGCCCTCTACGGCGGCGCTTTTGTCTTCAGCCCGCTAAAAGCGCGACAGGCGCTGGCGGTCTCGGGGCAGACCTTCGCCTCGGTGCTGCTGATTATCCTGGCCGTAGTGGCCCTGACCGGCTTCATTCTGGTCTGGATCGATCGCAGTCGGGTCGCACGGCTGCTGGGGCGCGAGGGGGGGTGGAGAGCGCTTTTTTTTGCGGCTCTTTGCGGCATGCTGCTTATCGGCCCCCCTTACGTCATCTTCCCCCTGCTGCTTTCCATCCGGCAGCAGGGGGCCCGCTGGGCCGTCATCGTCACGGTGCTGGCGGCCTGGGCGGTCAAGATCCAGCTCCTTCCCCTGGAGGTCCAGTTCCTCGGCTGGCCCTTTGCCATCGCCCGAACCCTGCTCACCCTGCTGCTGGCTATCCCCGTGGGGCTGCTGGTCGAGGCGGTCGTGGAGCGGGGACGGCCGACACCTGGGGATTGAATTACGCGGCTGCCACCTGTCGATGAATGGCTGATTATTTTTTTTTGACAATGAATTGAAGTTTGCCCCATTTATGGTATAGCCTGCGCTTTTGGGTCGTTTAGGGGGGGATATGAAAAAATGCACCGTTATTTACCTTTCGCTGACTGGGTTTGTACTTTCTCTAGCGCTGAGCCTCGGGTTTTTTTATCGTGCCGACTATGACCAGCATCGACGGCAGAAGGTCCAGATTGCGATGATGGGGCAGACCCAGGTCCGGGCCTTACAAGGGAGCGTGCAGCACGCGTTAGAGAGCCTCAGGCTTCTGGCGACTCCCCTGGAGCAGGGCGACGGAAGCGTTCAGGGCTTTGAGTCGCTGGCGTACCGTTTTATTGAAAGTCGGCAGGGATTGAGCTCTTTTGTCCTGGCCCCGGGAGGGGTTGTCGAGGGGATCTACCCTCTTGATGGGAGGGGGGCGAAACTGGGCCGTGATCTGCTTGCCGCCGAAGGTGGCGATGAGGCGGCGGCCCGGGCCCTGCAAAGCCGAAACCCCGTGATCTCAGGCCCCGTTGAATTGCCGCAGGGGCCTGTCTTGGTTCTGCACTATCCCATCTTTCTCGTTTCGGGGCAGCAACTGGGCGCTTTTTGGGGCTTCGCGACGGCGCAGATACGGGTTGACGATCTCCTTAAATCCTGCGACCTGAACAGGAATCTGGCAGGACTGTTCAATTTCGAATTATGGGCGGATCGTTCCGATGCAGACGCCCGGCAGCTCATCGCACATACATCGAGTAAGCCCTCCGGCGATGTTATGAGTTTTAGAGTCAACATTCCCGGTGCTCGCTGGCATCTGCAGATGTCGGCCAAGGACAGCAGTCTCCCTCCCTTGCTCCTTCTCGGCATTCTGGTCTCCCTGTCAGTGAGTGTATTGATTGCGGCGCTTGTCTATCTGGCTCTGTACCGCCCTGAGCTGTTACGCCGCCTTGTCGAGCAGAGGACCCGGGAACTTCAGAAGCTCAATGAACGACTCCAGGTAGAAGTCATGACTCGAATGAAGGCCGAAGCCGAACTCACTCGACATCAGCTGGGGCTCGAGGCGCTGGTTTCGAAGCGAACCCGGGAGCTAGAAGGGGTGT
This sequence comes from Desulfuromonadales bacterium, assembly GCA_012974445.1. Taxonomy (GTDB): domain Bacteria; phylum Desulfobacterota; class Desulfuromonadia; order Desulfuromonadales; family JAAXQG01; genus JAAXQG01. The sequence goes on along the minus strand of JAAXQG010000080.1, from coordinate 10,094 downwards.
ACAAAGCCTTCAGAGAAGAGGTCGCAAGACGATGGACGGCCCACAAAGCTCGGCGTTCCACAGAAAAGAGATACCGACTGCTTTTCAAGAGTCTGACTCAAGGGGTTGTTTGTTATGACCGGGAAGGGTTGATGCTGGAGGCCAATCCCGCTGCCGAGCGCCTTCTGGGGGTGGAGAACGAGGAGCTGATGCGGCGCGTGTCGGGAGGTTCTCAGTGGCAGATGATCGATCAGGAAGGGCAGCTTCTCTCCCCGTCTGAAATGCCCAGTGCGGTCTGCGCGAGAACGGGCAAGGCGGTCAAGGGGGTCGTGGTCGGTATCTACTGTCCCCGGTCCAAGGGGTATCGGTGGTTTCTCTGCAATGCGGTCCCGGAGAAGGGGGCGGGGGGGATGGAGAGAATCTGGGTCACCTTCGGGGACATCTCGGAGATCAAGCAGGCTAGGGAAGCCCTTGAAAAGAGTGAGGCTAGCTACCAAAGACTCGCCGCCCAGTTTCAGGCCCTGCTCGACGGGATCTCAGACAGCATCCTGCTGCTTTCCCCCGACCTCGAGGTGCTCTGGGCCAACCAGGGGGCTCGTAAATTCATGGTCACCAGGCAGGAAGACACTGAGTCCACTTCGACCTTTCCCTGGCGCAGCAGTGATGACTCGGCCCATGGCACCCCCCTGTTACGGACTCTTCTTTCGGGCGAGCCCCATGGCATGGAGCATATGGCAGCAGATGGAAGTGGCTGGGATGTGCGGACTTTCTCTCTACCGGAGGGAGGGGTGGTCGAAGTTGCAAGAAATATCACTAAAAATATCCGCCTCAAGGCCGAAGCCATGAGGGCGACACAGCTCGCGGTCCTGGGGGAACTGGCTGTGGGGGTGGCCCATGAGATTAACAATCCTATCAACGGCATCATCAACTACGCTCAGCTGCTGACAGAAACGAAGGCTCTGTCGGAGCCTCAGAAGAAGATGGCCGAAGAGATCATCTCGGCGGGGTCACGTATCGCTAATATTGTCCGGGAACTGCTGCGTTTTGCTCGGGTGGGGGGGGAGGAGATGCAGCCGGTTCAGATCGATGAGGTTCTCCGGGCCTCCCTCCGACTGACCGGGGCGCAGCTCGAGAGGGACGGGATCAGGGTCGAACTGGACGATTTCAGCACTCTTCCCAGTATCTCCGGACAAGGTCAACGGATTCAGCAGGTCGTTCTCAACCTGATACACAATGCCCGTCATGCTCTCAACCAGAAGTACCCCGGGGCGCATCCCGATAAATGTCTGGAAATTAGGTGCGAGCAGGAGAAAATCGGAAAGCCGAGGCTGCGGCTGAGTTTCTGGGACCATGGGACTGGTATCAGGCCTGCCTTGCTGACAAAAGTCCTGACCCCATTTTTTTCCACCAAGTCCGAGAACGAGGGGACGGGGCTGGGGCTGAGCATCAGTCAGGGGATCATTCGGGAGCATGGTGGTGAGCTTTGGATCGAAAGTACCGAAGGACAGTATACGCGGGTGGTCCTTGAACTTCTCATTGAGCAGCCTGAGACTCTAATCGAGTCAGGTTTTGAGGCGCAGCAGGCTTCCTAGGAGGCTGACGGTCATTCTTTTCTCGGGCACATGCCCCCCTTGCGAATCCGAATCCGAAGAATAAGAGCTGTGGAAACACTTATGAGCCATGTGATAGATTGCCGGGGTTTTGCTCTGTAACTCCGAGGAGGTCTGTCTTGTCGCTCTACCGTAGGTCCTGGCTGCTGGCTGCCCTGGTATTTCTGCTCTGTCTTCTGGTAGGCGGCGGTCTGGTCTATCAGGTGGAAAAGAACTGGTATCTGGATCATCAAAAAGATGCCCTGCTCTTCGGCGACCAGCAGGTGCATGCCCTGCAGCACCAGATCAATTCTTCCCTGGCTGCGGCCGCCGCACTGGGGGCGGTGGTCAAGCACCAGGGGGGGGAGCTGGGCGAGTTTGATGACCTGGCCTCCAGCCTGCTGGCCTATTACAAGGGGATCAGCGCCCTGCAGCTGGCTCCCGCAGGCGTGATCCGCCATATCCATCCCCTTGCCGGTCACGAAAAGGCGCTGGGGCACGATCTGTTCAAGGATGATGCCCGCAGCCTTGAGGCCCGGCAGGCCGTGAAAACGCGACGTATGGTGATGGCGGGGCCTTTCGAGCTGATTCAGGGAGGCCCCGCGGTCATCGGCCGTTATCCGGTCTTTTTTGATACCGATGCGCAAGAGGACTTCTTCTGGGGCTTTGCCAATGCCCTGGTCCGCCTGGAGGAGCTGCTTGCGGCCAGCGGCCTCAGCGACATCGACCGCCAGGGGTACGACTACAGCCTCACTCGCATCCACCCCGACACGGGGGACGTTCAGCGCATCGCCGCTGGCCCCCGGGAGCCCGACGGGGGGGATCTGGGCGAGCCGGTCTATTTCGAGGTCGAGGTTCCGGGAGGGGTCTGGATCCTGAGTCTGGCTCCCCGGGGTGGATGGAACCTTTCCCCCTCTTTTGCCCTGCTGGTTTCGTCAACCCTGCTGCTTTCCCTCCTGATGGCCTGGGGGGGATACCGGCTCTGCCGGCAGCCCGAGAGGCTGAGACGCATCGTCGATGATCGCACCGCCGAGCTTTATCTGCGCAACGAGGAGCTGGAGCAGCATCGACACCGCCTGGCCGAACTGGTCAGCGTGCGTACCGCCGATCTCGAGGCGTCTCACGAGGCCCTTCGTGGCAGTGAGCGAAGGTACCGGTCTCTCTTCGAAACCATGACCCAGGGGATGCTGCGCTATGACCGATCGGGTGAGATCGTCGAAGCCAATCCTGCCGCCAGCCGGCTCTTCGGTCTTGAGCTGGATGAGATGGCCCTCTGGAGCTCTGCCGATGTGCGCTGGCGCCCCTTGAGGGAAGACAATCTACCCTACCGGGACGAGGAGCTGCCCTGTTCCCTCTGTCTGAGTACGGGGAAGCCGGTACGTGATCAGGTGGTGGGCATTTACAACCCCCGGCTCGATGAGTATCGCTGGATGATGGTCAACGCGGTTCCCCAGTTTTGCCCTGAGGGGGGGGAGCTTACCCATGTGTGGGCCAGCTTTGCCGACATCTCCGAGCTCAAGAAGTCCAAGGAGCTGCTGCGCAGCCGGGAGGAGAGCTTTCGCGATCTGTCCCTGCAGTTTCAGGCCCTGCTCGACAACATCCCCGATGCAATTTTTCTCATTTCCCCCCGGAGGCAGATCGTCTGGGCCAACTCCTGCGCGACCCTGCAATTTCCCGTCGAAGGAGGGCTGGAGGATCTGCGCTGTTGCGCCCTCTGGCAGGAGGCCACCGAATCTCCCCCGGTTTGCCTCAGCAGCCGGGCCATGGAGTCGGGTGAGATGGTCTCCGATGAGTTCAAGAGCCTGGACGGGCGCATCTGGGACGTACGCACCCTGCCGATTCACGCCGATACCGGCGGGGTCAAGAGCCTGATTCTGGTCGCGCGGGATGTGACCCGCACCGTGGAGCTCAAGGCCGAGACGGTGCGGGCAGGGCAGCTGGCGTCCATCGGCGAGCTGGCCGCAGGGGTGGCTCACGAGATCAACAATCCCATCAACGGCATCATCAACTATGGTCAGATTCTGGCGGACAGCTCTGAGGTCCCTGAGTCGATGAAGACTTTTGCTCATGAGATCATGTCCGAAGGGGAGCGCATCGCGGGTATCGTGCGATCGCTGCTCTCTTTTGCCCGGGATCGCAACGAGGAGCGCAGCCACTCGGGGATCGATGAAGTTCTTGCCCCCGCCATCGCCCTGACCGAATCGCAGCTGGCGCGGGAGGGGATTCGTTTCCTGGTTTCGATTAAGGAGTCTCTGCCCCAGCTGCTGCTGCACCGCCAGCAGCTCCAGCAGGTTTTTCTCAATCTCATCAGCAACGCCCGGCATGCGCTGAACCAGAAGTTTCCCGCTCACCATGAAGAGAAAACACTGCGCATCGACTGCACCCTGGTGCGCATCGAAGGACGCCCCTATCTGCGGACCCTCTTCGAGGACCGGGGGACGGGGATTCCCGAGCAGCTGCTCGGCAAGGTGATGCACCCCTTTTTCTCCACCAAGGGCTCCGATGAAGGCACGGGGCTGGGGCTCAGCATCAGTCACGGCATCGTGACGGACCACGGCGGACGTTTTAACATTGAAAGTGCCGCAGGGGAATTTACCCGGGTTTTTGTGGACCTGCCCGTGGCAGAGAGGGAGTTGGAGTGATGAGTGCCCACATTCTTGTGATTGACGATGAAAAGAGCCTGCGAGTCACCTTCTCCGCCTTCCTGGTTGCAGCAGGCTACCGGGTTACCACGGCAGAGAATTTTGATCAGGCGCTGGAGCAGATCGAAGACGAGAATTTCGACCTGGTCTTCTCCGATATCCTGCTCGGGGGCAGAACGGGGATGGAGCTGCTGGAGCTGCTGCAGCAGCGGGGATTTTCTGCACCTGTGGTCATGGTGACCGGGGCCCCCGATCTGGCAACGGCCTCCGAAGCCGTGCGCCTCGGGGCCTTCGACTACCTCTCCAAGCCGGTGTTGAAGGACGGGCTGCTGCGTATTGCCGCCTCGGCCCTCAAGTACAAGGCGGTTCAGGACCGCGCCGCCGAGACCCAGGCGAGGCTTGAGGCGGTCTTCTCCAGCGTTCAGTCGGGGCTGCTGACCGTAGACTCAAGCGGGCGGCTCACCCAGTTCAACGAGGTGGCCGCCGAGATAATGGGGCTGCATGAAGGGCAGCTGGGCAAAGCCCTTGTCTGTACCACTGCCGGATGCAGGAGGCACTGCCTGCAGATGCTCGAAGAAACGCTGCGATGCACCGAGCCGCGCGAGATCCGTCGCATCGAGTGCCGCAAGGGGGCTGCCCCCAAAGTCCTGAACCTGAACACGGCGGTACTACGATCCCCCCGGGGGGAGAAGCTCGGGGCGGTGATGGTGCTGCGCGATGAAACCCGGCTTGCCTCGCTGGAGAAGAGGCTGCACCGCAGGGGACGCTACCACCGGATGATCGGGGGCAGCGAGGCCATGCAGGGGATTTACGCCCTCATCGACGAGCTGGCCGACCTGCAAACCACCGTGCTGGTGACCGGGGAGAGCGGCACCGGCAAGGAGCTGGTCGCCGAGGCGCTTCATCAGATGGGGCGGCGCAAAAACGCTCCCATGGTCAGGATGAACTGCGCCGGGCTCAGCGACGAGCTGCTGGAGAGCGAGCTCTTCGGCCATGTGCGCGGCGCCTTCACCGGTGCCGTGCGCGACCGCGTCGGGCGCTTTCAGGAGGCGGACGGGGGAACCCTCTTTCTCGACGAAATCGGAGACATCTCTGCCCGCATGCAGATGAGGCTGCTGCGCGTGCTGCAGGAGCGGGAGTTCGAGCGGGTGGGGGAGAGTCGCCCCGTCAAGGTCGATATACGCATCATCGCCGCCACCAACCAGGATCTGCAGCGCAAGGTCCAGCAGGGGGAGTTTCGGCAGGATCTCTACTACCGCCTCAAGGTCATGACTCTGGAGCTGCCTGCCTTGCGACAGCGCATGGAGGATCTGAGCCTGCTGGTCGATCATTTTGTCGCCGAGCACTCCGGGCAGATGGGCAAGCCCATCGAAGGCGTCTCCGCCGAGGCCTTCACCGTCCTCTCGGCTCATGACTGGCCCGGCAATCTGCGCGAGCTGCGTCATGTGCTCGAATACGCCACGGTCAAATGCGCCGGAGCCATGATCTGCAGCGACCATCTTCCCTCCGAGCTTCAGCAGCAGGCAGTCCGTCGGGCACCGGAGACCGGGGAGGATGAAGCCCCCAGGCTTCAGAGGGCCCTGGAGAAGGCGGGCGGCAACAAGGCCAAGGCGGCCCGGCTGCTCGGCATCGACCGAAAGACCCTCTACCGCAAGATGGAGCGGTATCAGATCGCCTTCGACGATTAAGTTCCCCCTCGCGACATGCCCCACTTCTGTGGTCCCCACAAGTGGGGCATGTCGCGCTTTCCCTCTCTCTGTTACACCACTTCTCTGCTCTTGTTGTTCCCCTGCTTCATTTCTTCTCTTTCGCTCCAAGTCCTTGATTATCATCGTTTTTGTTCAACCTGTTTCCCTGTGTTGTCGGCTGTTCGGGCCCCTGGCTTTTACAGTGGCACAAGGCTTGTAGATGCACAAAGGCTTGAAACACATTCATTAATTCAGGAGGGGTGATGAACGTCCCCGAACCCGGCACACTTAAGAGTACCTGTCCTCTGGTCCTGGACCCGAGGCCCGACTGTTACTGCTCGATATTGAACAGTCAGTCCATCGAAAAAATGTTTCACTACTGCGGTTCCCGTTTCAAGAGCTGCTCCATCTATCGGCGGTTTGCCGAGACCGAGGGCAGCTATCCGCTGTAATCCCGCATTAAGGTATGTGGGCCCTGACGATTGATCCGGAGCGGGTCATTTTAAATGGAGGAGGTTCGTATGGCAGAGGCAGCATTCGCAGAAGTTTTAGAGACAGAAGACAGCCAGAAGGGGAAGTTCCTCACTTTTCACCTGATGAACGAGGACTACGGTCTTGAGATCCGTTATGTGATCGAGATCATCGGCATTCTGAACATCACCGAGGTTCCCGACATGCCCCCCTCCATCAAGGGGGTGATCAACCTGCGGGGGAAAGTCATCCCGGTGATGGACGTGCGCCTGCGTTTCAACCTGCCCGAGCGGGAATACGACGACCGGACCTGCATCGTGGTGGTGGACGTCGATGGGGCAACCGTGGGAATGGTCGTGGATCAGGTCAGTGAGGTTGTGGATATCCCCGAGAGCCAGATAGAGCCTCCCCCCACGTCGGGCGGGGTAGGCAGTTCCTACATCCTTGGGATGGGCAAGATCGACGATGCGGTGAAAATTCTACTCAATGTCAAAGAATTGCTGGCCAGTTCGGATGCGGACCTGGATGCGTTTTAGTCTGGAATGAAATGCCCTTCACCTCTTGTTTATAACGAATTAAATATCTAAGGAGAAACAAATGAAGCTCGGAGCAAGAATCGGACTTGGGTTCGGTGCATTACTGGCGATTGTCGCCATCCTGGGTGGCATCTCGATCTGGAACATGGATGCAGTCAGCAAGAAGGCGACTGTGCTCGACCTAGAGTATGTTCCAGAAGTCGAGGTGGGCAACGAGATTGAGCGCAGCTCCATGATGACCATGTTCGAAATGCGCGGCTACGCCTTCACCGGCGAGCAGGGTTTTCTGGAAAATGCCCGGACAAATCTCGCCGAGCTGAAAAGTAAGTTGGCCCAGGCCAAGGCCCTTGCGGATCGCTCGCCGAACCTGGTGACTCTCAGGGAGAAGATTAACGAGGTCGAGCCCGTGGTGGCCGAGTACGAACGGCTCTCCGAGGAGGCCGTCAACGCCAACGGGGCGTTCGACAAGGACCTGGCGATTCTGGTCGAGGCCGGAGGGACCATGCTCAGGGTCGGCGACGACTACCTGGCCGACCAGAACGAGATAATGAAGAAAGAGTTCGCCTCCGGTGCCTCTACGCAGAAGCTCGAGGAACAGCTCCTGAAGATCACCGAAATCAACAAACTCATCGATAAGACCAACGGGACCCGCATGGCCGTGCTGCGCTCCCTTGCTATGCGCAACCCCTCTTACGCCCAGAAGGCGGAGAATGATTTCGGCAAAATTTTTCGCCATCTGGACAATCTGAAGCCCTTGACCCGACTGGATGCCAACAGCCGCCAGCTCCAGGAGATCGAGCAGGCCTCCAGGACCTACCAGCGTCATATGGGCATGTTGATGGCTAACTGGCTGCAGAACCAGAGCCTGGCAGGGAAGCGCTCCGAGCTTGGAGCCACAGTTCTAGCCAAGACGCAGGACGTCTCCGTCAGTGGACTGGACGAGACAAAGGCAGTTGCCAAGGACACCGTCGCCACCCTGGAAAGCTCGGAAAGTGTCCTGATATGGGGGATCGTCTTTGCCCTCTTGGTCGGGGTCGGCGTGGCGGTGTTCATCACCCGCTCCATCACCGGGCCGATCATCAAGGGGGTCAACTTGGCCACCGAGATTGCCAAGGGTGATTTCAGCATGCGCCTGAACCTCAACCGCAAGGACGAGATCGGGCAGCTCGGAGGCGCTCTGGACACCATGAGCGTGAGCCTCTCGGAGGCTGCGGGTCTGGCAGAAAAGATCGCCGAGGGTGATCTGACCAACAAGGTACAGCTGGCTTCCAGCAAGGATCAGCTCGGGCTGGCCTTGGAGGCCATGACCGGAAACCTCAGCGATCTGATCGGTCAGATTCAGGTCGCCGGAGAGCAGATCGCTTCGGGCAGCACCCAAGTCTCCGACTCCAGTCAGTCCCTCTCGCAAGGGGCAACGGAGTCGGCCAGCTCTCTGGAGCAGATCACCAGCTCCATGGCGGAGATGTCCAGCCAGACGACGCAGAGCGCCGAGAATGCCAACCAGGCCAACCACCTGGCCACCGAAGCGAAAGAAGCCGCCGGCAAGGGGAGCGATCAGATGCAGGAGATGGTTTCGGCCATGGCCGAGATCAACGCCGCCGGTCAGAGCATCTCCAAGATCATCAAGGTCATCGACGAGATCGCCTTCCAGACCAACCTGCTGGCTCTGAACGCCGCCGTGGAGGCTGCCAGGGCCGGTCAGCACGGTAAGGGCTTTGCCGTAGTCGCCGAAGAGGTAAGAAACCTCGCAGCAAGAAGCGCCAAGGCCGCTCAGGAGACTTCCGAGCTCATCGAGGGCTCGGTCGCCAAGGCCGCCCGCGGCTCCCAGATCGCCGACCGCACCGCCGAGGCCCTTACGGAGATCAGCGGATCCATCACCAGGGTGACGGATCTGGTGGGCGAGATCGCCTTCGCCTCCAACGAGCAGGCCACGGGCATCGGTCAGATCAATCAGGGCCTCACCCAGATCGATCAGGTGACCCAGCAGAACACGGCCAGTGCCGAGGAATGCGCAGCGGCGGCCGAGGAACTTTCAGGTCAGGCCTCTCAGCTCCAGCAGATGCTCTCGCGGTTTAAGCTGGCAGGGCGCTCCGGTGCTGTCCCTTATCAGACCCGGGTTTCCGGTGCCCCCACCCCTCGTCAGCAAGGCTGGGGTGGAGCCGCAGAGAAGGCCGCTCCGATGATCGCTCTGAACGACGAGGAGTTCGGCAAGTTTTAACCCCTCTCTTTAAGCTCAATCTACCCTAGGGTAGGCTTGGCCCCGTACCGATCAATCTCCCGGTACGGGGCTTTTTTTATTCAATTTGCTCTGACGGGCCGGTCGCGCTTATACCGCGGAATAACGTTGCCTTGACGCCGCCTCTGGAAGCTGGATAGAGTGTCAGTTCGAGCCTGATTGCCGGGAGTGCAACCCATGAAACGATACGTTCATTTTTTTCTGGATATGTTGACCTGATCTGATGCAACAACTCTTCAATGATTATTATCGTCTGTTGGGTCGGGTGGATACCTGGTTTGTCCGCTGCCTGGAGGCCGTGCCTGAGAGTATTCGTTGTGCTCAGGGCTGCAGTGGATGTTGCCGTGGCCTCTTCGACATCAGCTATCTTGACGCCCAGCTGCTTCGCAGCGGTTTCGATGCCTTGCCCGGGGTGCTTCGCCTGGAGGTCCTGGGGCGGGCCCGCTCACGGATGCTGGAGTTGGAGGGGCTCTGGCCCGGGTTTGCCCCCCCCTATATCCTCAATGACCTTCCCACCGAGGACTGGCGAGAGATGCCCGAACAGGACGAGACCCCTTGCGTTTTGCTGGGCGATGACGGGCTCTGCCTCATCTACGAGCATCGCCCCCTGACCTGTCGCCTCCACGGCCTGCCGCAAGTCGAACTTTCCGGCGAGCTCTTCGATGGAGACTGCTGCAGTCTCAACCGTTTTTCCCCTACCACGCTTCAGGCTCTTTCCCGATTGCCTTTCGGTGAACTCTTCCGCGAAGAGGGGAGGCTGATTCAGGCTCACGCCCTGGCCCTGCTGGGGCGGTCCCGAGAGGAACTGGATACCCTGATTCCAGCGGCGGTGCTTATCGATTTCGATCAGTGGCAGGTTGAGGGCAAGTGATCTTCCGGCTCTGGCCGAACATTGCTCCAATCAAAGAAGGGCTCATCCCGGTATGGGATGAGCCCTTCTTTGATTTTGTGGA
>JAAXQG010000044.1 GCA_012974445.1 Desulfuromonadales bacterium | reverse complement strand
CCTAGCAGGGGGGCCATCTCTTCGATGAGCTGCTCCAGGTCCTCCTGGCTCTCCAGGGAGCACAGATGCAGACGCCGGTGGAGGTGGTCGTAGACGGCGGTGCGGTCGATCCAGTCAAGATGCAGGTCGGGCACAGGGATGTCGCGTATCGTTGCCACGCTGCGGGGCAGATCCTCGATCCATCCGGCCAGATCGTAGGAGAAGAGGCCGAAGAAACCTCCGGGAAAGGGGCTCGGGCAGGGCGCAGCGCAGCGGGCCTCATCCAGCCGCTTCGCCAGTGCCTCGAAGGGGTCGCCTTGGATGAGGCGCTCCCCTTCGGGTCCTGTATAGATAAGGCCTTCTGCTCGGCTGAGCCTGTAGCTCTCGGTACGCCTGAGCGCAATGACGCTGAACTGCCCGGTCTTGGGGCGGGCGTTCATGCTCTCGAGAAACCCGGGGGAGGTCGAGGAGAAATGTTCGAATATGGGCAGGGGGTCGAAATGGTCGACCTCCAGGCTGTGATGGAATAGGGTCATGGCAGGGCTCGGCTTCCTCTATGCGTTGGGGAGGGGGAAGTTTAATGGATGGGGCGCAGGGAGGTCAACAGAGACCGCCCGCAGAAAAAAAATGAACAGGGCAAAGAAAACCTGTTGACACTTTCGGAGGCCTTTTGCTATAAATCCTCTCGTTCAACACATGGGGCTATAGCTCAGCTGGGAGAGCGCTTGAATGGCATTCAAGAGGTCAGCGGTTCGATCCCGCTTAGCTCCACCATGAAAGTACAGGGGGTCCGGTTTTTCCGGGCCCCCTTTTTATTTATCCGGCCCTGCAGGCCTTGCTTTTGCGCCTTGCTACGCTCCGGGAGTTCGTGTTAAATATCTCACTTATTTTTTGTAAGAGACGAACCAGATTCAGGAGGATTTGTAATGGGTTTGATGGACGGAAAACGGGGCGTCATTTTCGGCCTTGCCAACGATATGAGTATTGCCTGGGGTGTCGCACAACAGCTCAGGGAAGCAGGTGCCGAGCTGGCATTTACCTACCTCAATGGTTCTCTGGAAAAGCGGGTCCGTCCTCTTGCCGAGAGCCTGGGCTCTGATGTGATCCTGCCCTGCGATGTGGCCAGCGATGACGACATCGAAAATGTTTTCAAAGAGCTTGAGAAGCGCTGGGGAAAGATCGATTTTGTCGTCCATTCCGTCGCCTTCGCCAATCGTGAAGACCTCAAGGGCCCCTACAGCCAGACCAGCCGCGAGGGCTTTGCCCTGGCCATGGATATCAGCGCCTACTCCCTGATCGCCATGTCGCGCTACGCAGCTCCTATCATGAACCGTGGCGGAAGCATCCTGACCATGAGCTATCTCGGCGCCGCCCGTGCAGTGCCTCATTATGGAGTCATGGGAGCAGCCAAGGCCGCTCTGGAGGCTTCGGTTCGCTATCTCGCCGTGGATCTGGGCGAGCATGGAATCCGCGTCAACGCCATCTCCGCAGGCCCCATTCGTACTCTGGCAGGTTCGGGCGTTCCCGGCCTGAAAGAGAAGATCAAGCTCATGGACACCTACGCTCCGCTGCGCCGCGCCGTTGATCAGCAGGATGTCGGCCGCTCATCGGTGTACTTCCTCTCCGATCTGGCCAGTGGCGTCTCCGGTGAGGTTCATTACGTGGACGGTGGTTTCAGCACCGTGGTTGTGGGTTGATCATTTCGGCTTCGCTTTTTTCTTTTTAGTATTTTCCCGTGGGGCCATTCGTGGCCCCATTTTTCGTTTCGGGGGTAGCTCTTGGTGCTGCACGGTAATCTCACAGGACTCAAATCCAGCCAGATCAAGGCTCTAGAGCGCATCTATCGCAGACGTATTCCCGCAGCCGAAGTTCTGACTCTGGAGCTTGCGCGCTATCTGACCGAGCTTTCTTTCGAGATCCATCGCCAGTTGGGAGTGGTCATCGATAGGGCAGGGCAGGTTCACGCCGTGATCGTGGGAGATGATCGGGAGATCGTCATTCCCGATCTTTCCATGTTTGCCCTGGGGCGTAGCGGCCTTCGGGGGTTGCGCTGCATTCACACCCATCTGAAGCAGGAGCCCCTTTCCCGAGACGATCTTACCGACCTGTCACTGCTGCGCCTCGATCTGATGATGGCGCTGGGGGTGACTGAGCAGGGGCAACCGGGCAAGCTGCACTGGGCTCATCTGCTTCCACCCAACCCCGAGAACCGCTCGGTGGAGCTGCTGAGCGAGGGGGTGTTTCACGAACTGGATCTGGATTTTCGCCAGTTTATCGCCTCGCTGGAGTCGGAGATGGAGCGGGCCATGGCGCGGACTCTCGACCTCAGCGACGGTCGGGAGCGTGCCATTCTGATCTCGGTCAGTCAGGCTCCTCGCTATGAGCAGCAGGACTCGCTGGATGAACTTGCGGAGCTGGCCCGTACCGCCGGGATGCTGGTTGTCGACCGGGTGATGCAGCGACCCAGAAAACTCAACCCCAAGTATCTGCTGGGGCAGGGCAAGCTCAAGGAGGTGGTCATCGGCGCCCTGCAACAGGGGGCGACCATGCTGGTCTTCGACCAGGATCTCAGCGCCAATCAGGTGCGCGCCATCGCCGAAGTCACCGACGTGAAGGTCATCGATCGAAGCCAGTTGATTCTCGATATTTTTGCCCGCCGCGCCCACACCCAGGACGGCAAGGTGCAGGTGGAGCTGGCTCAGCTCAAGTATATATTGCCTCGGC
>JAAXQG010000237.1 GCA_012974445.1 Desulfuromonadales bacterium | reverse complement strand
CATCAGAGAAATGGTGGGCTTGCTCCTGCTGTAGCGGAACAAAGCCCTATTTTACTGTCCGGAAATAGTTGACCACTACAAGGGTGAGGCAGGGTGCGGGGGAGGCTCAGCGGTGAGTGGCAATGGCGGCCCGGGCCAGTTCGTCGCAGCGCTCGTTTTCGACATGACCGTCGTGACCGCGCACCCAGCACCACTCAACCTGATGCTTGCGACAAAGAACAAGCAGGCGCTCCCAGAGGTCGCGATTGACCACGTCCTGCTTCTTGGAGTTTTTCCACCCCCGGCGCACCCAGCCATCGATCCACTCGGTCATCCCCTTCATCACATACTGAGAATCGGTGGTCACCCGCGCCCGACAGGGACGGGTCAGGGTCTCTAAGCCCGCGATGGCGCCGAGCAGCTCCATACGGTTGTTCGTGGTGTGAGGATCGTAACCGGAGAGTTCCTTGACATGATCCCCGTAGCGTAGAATGGTTCCGTAGCCCCCGGGGCCGGGATTACCGCTGCAGGCACCGTCGGAGAAAATTTCGACGATTTTTGATCCATCGGACATACTGGAGCCTCTTGAAGTAAAAAGAAGGGTGAATTATCTTTTGGCACAATTGAAAACGGCTCCTTCGCTATTGCGAAGGAGCCGACTGCATTTGGCGTCCCCAGGGGGATTCGAACCCCCGTCGCCGCCGTGAAAGGGCGGTGTCCTGGGCCAGGCTAGACGATGGGGACAAAATGGTGTGCCGCGTTGGGATCGAACCAACGACCATCTGATTAAAAGTCAGATGCTCTACCAACTGAGCTAGCGGCACATTCAACGGAGGTGTTTATACAAAAACAGAAGCTCCGGGTCAACCCTTTTTATCGTTTTTTATGCAAAAATATTTTTCAACTGAATAGTCTGATCCCGACGAGGCCCAACGGACAGCAGTACGACGGGGCATTCGGCCCATTTCTCGATCATCTCGAGATATTTCAACGCCTGAGCAGGGAGCTCTTCAAGAGTCGTCGCGGAGTTGATATCCTGCTGCCAGCCTTCGACCTCTTCGTAAACAGGCTTGCACTCCTTGAGGACCTCGAAGTCCCGGGGGAACTCTTCGAGCATCTCGCCCTTGTGGGAATAAGCCGTGCAGACCTTGATGATCTCCAGATCGTTGAGCACGTCCATCTTGGTCAGAACCAGAGCAGTGAGACCGTTGGTGCGCACCGCCTCCTTCAGGGCCAGGATGTCCAGCCAGCCCGTCCTGCGGGGCCTGCCAGTAGTGGCGCCAAACTCACGGCCCACAGCACGGATTTTCTCCCCCATCTCGTCAAAGAGCTCGGTGGGAAAGGGACCTTCACCAACGCGGGTGGCGTAGGCCTTGGTGATGCCCACAACCTCGTCGATATGGGTGGGGCCGACTCCCGCGCCGGGAGAAGCCCCGCCAGCCACGGTGGAAGAGGAGGTAACGTAGGGATAGGTGCCGTGATCCACGTCCAGCAGGCTCCCCTGAGCCCCTTCAAACAAGATGTTCTGCCCCTGCTTGATACTGGTATGAAGAAGGCTCGAAACGTTGCCCAGATACAGTTTCAGGCGCTCACCGTAGGCGGTATACTCCTCGATGATCTCCTGCTCGGAAAGGGGTTCCTGTCCCAGGTATTTCTCCAGGAAGAAATTCTTCTCGGGAAGAACTTCCTTGAGCTTGCGGGCGAACACAGAGGGATTGATCAGATCAACAAGACGGATGCCTCGGCGCCCCACTTTGTCTTCGTAGGTAGGTCCGATACCCCGACCGGTGGTGCCGATCTTCTTATCGCCGCTCTTATGCTCACGGGCGATGTCGATGGCACGGTGGTAAGGCATGATGATATGCACGTTGCCATCGACCACCAGCTGGCTGTCGTCTTTGAGATAGCCCTTCTTTTTGAGCCCGTCGATTTCCTTGAGGAAAATCTTGGGGTCAAGAACGACGCCGTTGCCGATCAGGCAGCGCTTGCCTTCGTGCAAAATTCCCGAAGGGATGAGATGCAGGACTGTGGTCTCGTTACCGACGACCAGCGTGTGCCCGGCATTGTTCCCCCCCTGAAAACGAACCACGTTGTCAGCAAACTCGGTGTAAATATCAACGACCTTGCCTTTTCCTTCGTCGCCCCACTGAGCACCTACGATGATTACATTGGCCATAAACGAATCCTTCTCCTGCCGATTTTATAGAGAGATTTTATCGAGAAAAATCCGAAGCGCAGAGTTCCTCAATGGAAAGCATGCGTTCGGTGTTGTCATGGGTCGCAATCAGACGAACGCTCTGTTTGTCTGTCAAAATAGCAACGTAGCGAAAGTTCATTACTTGAGCGTAATAACGACTGGCTGCCGGATCACGGTCAATCAAATCGTGAACCGCGCACAACCCCTTGCTGCGAAGCCTTGCTGCAAGACGCTGGGCATCAGCCTTGACCGCCCCCTGCTGAACAATCAGCAGGTCGTCATGCCTCTTCACCCGAGCATCAAGGCTGCGATCCAGAGCAAAGAGCAGGCTGAAGATATTTACGGTAAATCCGGTGGCTGGAGCAGGGCGACCATAGCAGGCCGTCAGATTGTCGTAACGGCCGCCGGAGAGAACGGCGCTGCCGGCTCCGGGGACAAACCCCTGAAAACTGACCCCGGTGTGATAGTCCAGCCCCCGGATCTCCCCAAGATCGAGAGTGACGTACTCTTCGACGCCATAGCGGGCCAGCACGTCCAGAACCCTTGCGAGGTTCTCCAGAGCATTTCTGGATCGTTCGTTAGGGGCGACCTTGAAGGCGAGATCGAGCACCTCACGCCCGCCGAAAAGTCTGGGTAGCGCCAAGGTAGCTTCCCGGATCGATGGGCTCAAGTCGTGCTCGGCAAGCAGACGCTCCAGCCCCCTGGCGTCCTTGTGGGCAATAGCCCTCTGAACCTGGGCAGCCGCCTCTCCCGTCAGGGGAAGCTCTTCCATGACGCCGCGGAAAAACTCCACCTGTCCGATATCGATGGTGAAATCCTCGGCACCCACACTCTTGAGACATTCCACCGCCATGGCAATCATCTCGCCGTCGGCTTCAGCGTCGGGAGCCCCGATGAGCTCGGCCCCGGCCTGAGCGATTTCCCGATCCTTGCCGGCCTGCTCCTCGACATGACGAAGAACCCGGCCGCTATAGTAGAGGCGCACCGGAAGAGGGAGTTCCTGCATGCGCGTAGCGAAGATGCGCGCAATCTGAGGAGTGATATCGGGGGGAATCGCGACGAGTTCTCCACTCTGACGGTCGTCGAAACGGAAGGTCAGACGCTGCAGGCCCGCACCCATCCCCTGCTCAAGGGCCCCCAGAAACTCAAGGCCGGAAGGAATAATCCGATGGAAGCCCCAACGCAGAAACACCTCCCGAAGTTGCCCCTCAAGAAATTCAACCTTGGCGGCCCGCACGGGCAGAAGGTCCTTGACCCCCTTGGGGATCATGGTCATCGGCTTATCTGATTGCTTGTTTTTCACGTAAACTCCCCAACCCGAACTATGGTAATCAGCATTGACAGAGCATCGCCCCGAGGCCACAGCCCCTCTAAAGCGAGACCTGGTGAGCCGAGAGGATGTCCGGATAGCTGAGCAGCTCCTCCAGAACCTCTTCGGAAACCAGGCTATCGAGATTGATCAGAGATATGGCCCTGCCCTGAATCTTGCGCCGGGACAGATTCATCATCGCGATATTAATCCCGGCCTGTGCCAGCACCTTGCCCACATAGGCCAGCACGCCCGGGCGATCGTTGTTTCTCAGCACCAGCAGCGTCCCCTCAGGGATGGCCTCAACGGGAAAATCATCGACCCGAACAATGCGCCCCTCGCTTTCGGCAAAAAGTGCACCCCAGACACTGCGCTCGCCATCGGCATGGACCGTGGTCAGACGGATCAAACTGGTAAAGCCCTGGCTCGCCGTACTTCGGCTCTCCACCACCTCCATCCCCAGCTCCTGAGCCAGATGGGGGGCGTTGACATAATTAACCGTCGCGCCGAGCATCGGCCCCAGCAGGCCCTTAAGAAGCGCCAGGGTCAGAGGAGCGGTTTCCTGCTTGGCGACCTCTCCGGCGTATTCCACCACCACCCGACGCAACTCCCCCGGACGAAGCTGGGCCTGAAAGGAGCCCAGCCGTTCAGCCAGAAGCAGGTACGGACGCAGCCTGGAGAGCTGCTCCACCGCCATGGGAGGAACGTTCAGGGCGTTGGCAATCACCCCGTCGTGGAGAAAATCGAGTACCTGCCGTGCAATCTGCAGCGCCACGCTCGCCTGGGCATCGCGAGTGGCGGCCCTGAGGTGAGGGGTGCAAATCACCGACTCTATAGCAAAAAGGGGATTGTCGGGATCTGGAGGCTCTTTCTCAAAGACGTCCAGCGCGGCACCGGCAACGCGCCCTGATTCGATGGCTCTCACCAAAGCAGCCTCGTCCACGAGGCCCCCCTGTGCACAGTTGATGATCCGGCACCCCGGCTTGAGCTTCGAAAGCGCCTCGTCATCCAGAACATGAGCAGTTTCATGGGTCAACGGAACGTGAACGGTCAGAAAGTCGGCTCCGAAGAGCAATCCCTCAAAGCTGACCGGCTCGGCGCCCAGAGTGCGTACCGTTGCCCCCGAAAGATAGGGGTCATGAACCAGTACCCTCATTTTCAGGGCCAGGGCGCGCTCCAGCACCAGGCGACCAATGCGTCCTGCGCCCAGAATCCCCAGAGTCTTTCCGGCGACTTCGACACCCAGATAGGCATCCTTTCGCCAGGAACCTTCACGCAGAGATCGATCCCCCTGGGGGATGCAGCGTGACAGAGCCAGCAACATCGCCACCGTATGTTCGGCGCTGGTCAGAGCACTGCCCAGGGGGGTGTTCATCACCACGACCCCCCGGCGACCCGCCGCCTCAAGATCGATATTTTCCACGGAGATGCCGGCTCTCGCCACCACCTTTAACCGGGGCGCAGCCTCAAGCAGGGCCGAAGTTACCCGCGTCCCCCCCCTTACCACCAGGGCGGAGGCGTCGCGCACCGCGATGAGCAGTTCTTCTTCGGCAATGCCCGGACAGTATTCCAGAGTCACTCCTTCGGAGCGACGGAATATATCCAGACCCTCTTCAGAAATCCGATCTGTGACCAGGATTTTCATCTCTAAAGGAAACCTTCCGCACAGCTGTGACGCAACAGGGTTTCGGCAAGCCAAGCACCCTAGCAACTGCCCTGAACGATGTCAAGACAAAGGCCTTCAAGGAAACCAGCGGCAAAAAAACCCGCAGAGCCCCCCTCCCCTGCGGGAAAAAGAGGCCCTGCGGCAGGGTCGACATTAATCAGTTTCCGTGTCCGCCTCCGGGAGCCTGTGGCGAAGAAAATCCACCAGCAGCCTTACTCCGAACCCCGTCCCCCCCTTGGGGGCGCAGGGACGACCCGAATCCTCCCAGGCCGTACCGGCGATATCGAGGTGAGCCCAATTGAGCCCCTCGGCAAACTCCTGGAGGAAAGCCGCCGCCGTGATGGTTCCGCCGTAGCGGCCACCGATATTCTTTATATCAGCAAAATCACTTTTGAGCTGCTTCCGGTATTCAGGCCACAGGGGCAGCTGCCAGAGTTTTTCGCCACTACGCTCGCCAGCGGTCAACAACTGCTGAATCAGGGAGTCCTCATTGCCCAACACCGCCGAAGCATGCTGCCCCAGAGCAACAAGGCAGGCTCCGGTAAGGGTCGCCACATCGACGACCAGGGCGGGCTCAAACTCCCGGGCGTAGGTCAGGGCGTCGGCAAGGATCAAGCGCCCCTCGGCGTCGGTATTGAGAACCTCGATGGTCTTGCCCGAAAGCGAGGTCAGGATATCTCCCGGGCGATAAGCCGTCCCCGAGGGGAGATTCTCCACCGCCGGAACGATCCCCACCAAGTTCACCGGCAGCTTCAGGCGAGCGGCGGCCATCAGGGCCCCCATCACCGCAGCTCCGCCGGCCATGTCCATCTTCATCTCATCCATCTTCTCCCCGGGTTTCAGGGAGATGCCACCGGCATCAAATACCACCCCCTTGCCGACCAGCGCCACGGGCTTGTCGCCGAGAGTGCCTCCGCGATGCTCCAGCACGATGAGGCGAGGCCCCCGCGCCGAGCCCTGAGCAACGCCAAGCATGGCTCCAAAGCCCCTGCGCTCGAGTTCTGCCTCTTCGAGAATTCGGCACTCCAAACCCGTTTCTTCAGCCATGAACTCTGCCTGATCAGCAAGATAGGCCGGGGACTTGAGGTTGCCTGGAGCATTAACCAGATCCCGGGCGAAGCATACGGCCTCCGAGAGTATCAGGGCCTCGGTGGCTGCCGCTTCAAGATCAGAGAGCTTCGCTGCCCCGCCGGCAAACAGCTTGAGCTCGGCGATAGGAGTGGGCAGCGCATCGCGGTCCTTGGTGAGGTAGCGATCATAGCGATAGCCGGAGAGAGCTACCCCCTCGATAACCGCTGCAACCCTGGACCGGGCGTCAACCCCGTCAAGCTCCGCCGCGGGCAGATCGCAGACAAAGGAGCGGACTTTTCTCTGGCGCAACAGCGCCGAGACGCTGCCGGCGGCCCGGCGCAGCAGGTCAGCTCCGCCCCCCCGGTCACTCCCCAGCCCTACCAGCACAATACGTTCGGCTGGAAGACTGCCGCCGTCGAGCTCAAGTATTTGTTCAGCCTTGCCGCCGAACTCTTTGGTCTCGAAAGCCCGGGAGACTTTCCCCGCGAGAGCCTCATCCAGCTCCTGCAATAGAGTTGAGCGCTGCGCAGCCTCCCAGACACCAAGAACGAGACAGGCTGTTTTGTCCTCCAGGGGGCTTCCTTTTCCGATCAACACTTTCATCATCTTTTAATTGCCTTTCGCGTCTCAAAAATAAAAAAACCTCGTTCACAACAGAATATCAAAATATCCGGGATCGTTTACCTATCCACACAGGTCGGTCAAAACGTACGCCACCTCCGGAACATCTCCGCTACACCGGCGGATTGATAACACTCGGTCACTTCAGGGCATTGCGCTAAAGTGCCTTTTTTCAGGACCGACAGCAAATCAGCGCTCTTCGGTGCTCAAATGAGTCCTTGAGACACTGTCTGATTTCTGTTTAAATCGAATTCTATTTATACGCTTATTTTTCGGAACCGTCCGGTCAATCCAGCACAACACCCCAAAGGGGGCAACGATCTGCATGATAATCGATTGTGAAACCATCGTCGAGGCGCTGGGCGATCTGCCTCCGACCCCCGTGGTGGCCATCAAGGCCCTCAAGATCATGGAAGACCCCTTCGCCACGGCGCGAAAGGTTGCCGACACAATCTGCCATGACACGGCCATCTCGGCCCGTATCCTGCGTATCGCCAACTCCCCCGTCTACAGCACCGGACAGAAGATCTCCACCCTGGAACATGCCATCGTTATCCTCGGGGAAGACCTGCTGAAAAAACTCGTTCTGGAGACCAGCCTTCGAGGGCTGAATAAATCCTTCGGGCTGGCCGAACGCCAGCTTTGGGAAGACTCCATCAGCGCCGCCGTCGGTGCCCGAATCCTAGCAAACCTGGCCGGGTACCCCAAACCCGAAGAAGCCTTTCTCGCAGGATTGTTTCGCCATATCGGCAAACTGGTGCTCAACAACCACAGCAAGCAAGCCTTCAAGCAGATTCAGGAAGGTGTCAAAACGGGTCTCGGAACCTCAGAAGATATGGAGAGAGGCTTTTTCGCCTTCACCCATGCCGAAGTGGGAGCAGCCGTCCTTGAGAAGTGGCGCTTTGCCGATGCCCTCATCCTGAGCACCCTTCATCACCACGACATGGCGCTACCCGAAGACGCTCCCGAACAGACCCGGCAGCTGCTGGCCATTGTGAACCTGGCTGGCGGGCTCTACAACGCCCAGGGCCTGAGGGTCTCCAACTCCCACTCGGAAGTGGCCCTGCTCGCCCGCCCCGGAGCGGCGCTGCTGGGGATCACACTGCCTGAAATCCAGGAACTCATCCAAGAATACGAACACATCTACGCCCAGGAAAGAGCCTTTTTCCTGAGCTGACCCTTTTTGGAAAACAATTACTTTGTCTACCCCGGAAAATCAAAATCAGGCCCCTGAGGCACCCCACGTACTTCTCGAACAGGAGCAGGATGGCTATCGTCTGCGTATCGAACTCCTGGAGAAGGAGATGGTCTGCAGCCTCAGCCTCTGGCCCACAGCAAAAGGCACAGCGCCCGGTGCCGACGAACTTGGCGAGCTGCTGGCGCAGCAGGGGGTCTGCGTCGAGCTGAACTCCGAGGCCTTGCAGGAGCTCTGCCGAAAAACTGCCCGGGGCAAAAGTGCGGAAAACATCCCGGTGGCCCTGGGAGTGCCCTCAGAGCCGGGAGAGGACGGACGCCTTGAGTTCCTCGTCCAGATCAGCTCCGAAGACGCCAGCTACAACGAGGACGAGAGCGGTCGCATCGACTATCGCAACTCCAACCTCTTCAGCAATATCTTCCCCGACCAGGAAATCGTCCGCATCCATCCGCCCCGACTGGGCCCGCCGGGCAAAACCGTCATCGGCACCCCTCTGGATCCGGTGCCGGGCCAGGGCGTTACCCCCAAACTGGGCAAAGGGGTTGAGCTATGCGATAACGGGCAGTACGTACTTGCCCAGGCAGCCGGACGAGCCGTCTTTGAGAAGGGAACCATCTCGGTGACGGAAGATTTCGTCATCGACGGCGATCTCAATCTGCGCATCGGGAACATCGATTTCAATGGTTTCGTCCACGTCAAACGCGACGTGCTCGACGACTTCAACATCAGCGCCCATAAAGGCATCCGCGTCGAAGGGGCCGTGGGGGCCTGTCGTCTTGACTCAGGCGGAGACATCGAACTGGGCAGCATGTCGGGCAATGAAAATGGATTCATCACCTGCAAAGGCAGCCTCAAGGCAACCTTCCTCAACGGCGTCCATGTCGAATGTTATGGCGATGTCGTTGTTCAGAACGAGATCCGAAATTCGGTCATCAAAGCCGGGGGCAGCATCCGTATCGAGAAAGGGACTATTTTCGGCGGGGAGTGCATTGCACTGGAGGGAATCGAGGCCCGTACTATCGGCTCCCACATCGGGGTCAATACGCGCCTGAAGGTCGGCGTCTACTTCCCCGAAGAGGATCTTCTTCAGGACATCCGCAACCAGCTGCGCCGAGCCACCAGCCAGATCAAGAGCATTGCCGATACGCTGGGCCCCCTAAGCCGGAAGCGGATCGAGGACATTACCCTTACCGCGACAAACAAACGTATCGAAGTGCTCACCCGCCAGATTGAGCTCAGCAACCGGCAGAAGCTCGGGCTCGAAAAAGAGCTCGAGACCTTTCAACACGAGGACCACGATGCGGCCAACCCCAAGATCAACATCCACAACCAGATCTCCCCGGGGGTCTACATCTCCTTCGGGTCGGCCTTTCATACAAACGACACCCAGATGAGTGGCCCCATCTCCATCATCGAAAACTCCAAGGACGAAAGCCTGCGCTATCTCCCCATGACGGCGCTGACGGTCAAGGCCGATGAGATAGAAAAGGAGCTGGTCGAAAAAGAAGTCGCCAGCGAAAACCCGCCGAACAGTTCGCCCTCCCCCTGACCCTTCCAGCAGAGCTCAGAGATAACTGGAGTCAAGAGACTCGGTAATCTCGATCTCCTTGAGTCGAAGAGCCATTTTATTGCGCACCGCCGTGGGAATCTCCACATGGAGGCAAAGCACCCCGTCGCTGTGCTTGCGGGCCTCCATGCGCTGCAGGGCATTGCCCCCGGCCCCGGGTAGCCAGCGCACATTCTCCGCCTTCAGATAGCTTCGCTCCTCCCCGTCCGTCAGGCTTCCCACCTCCTGCCGGGGATCAAGCCTGCGCCCCAGCAGGTGCAGCCCCCCCATGACGAAATAATGGTAGGCCTCGTGGGGCCCCCGGCAGAGCTGTACGAAAATGGCGTCGGAGAGATCCCGCAGCACCTCCAGTCCCCGGCGCAGTCGCGCATCGGGATAGAGATGGCAAAGACTGCCGTGGCAGATATGGCGGCCGAAGTCCTCGGGGGACGGATAGGGGGGAAAGCCTCCAAGGCCCACGACCAGTCGTACATCGTCAGCCACCGTCCCCACACAGCCATGCACATCGATGATAATCCGGGCAGCAGGGCCCTCGAGAAGATCAAGATAGCGGCGCAACCCCTTCTCCATCTTGTAGCAGTGAGGGTGCCCCTGGGGATCGACATAGGGATAGATGATGTCGATGTTGCTCGGGTTCAGCGGCACCCCCCATTTTCGCAGCAGCTCCAGATTCTCGTCGGTGAGAGGCTCCCGGGCCGCAAAACCCAGATTGATCAGAGCCGCCCTCCCCTTGCCGGTGCGTAGAAAATAAAGGGCCACATCCAGAGTATGGGGATCATAGGGACCGTGGGTGGCGGTAAGCACCGGCAGGTCCGGATCGACCTCCCCCCGCTTACGCAGCAGCAGTGCCCCTCCGGCCCCGTCGGGGATAAAGCGCCCCTCGAAACCGGGCAGCGCTCCTCGGCAATCGCACCAATCGGTGTGCTCCTGCGGTACATGGCCGAAAACTCGTTCCAGAGTTCGCTGGCGCCAGGCAGGAATGAAGCGGATCGCCCGGTCCGCGAGCCGGTAGTAGACGCAGTAATCCCCCTCGTCCAGATACGCCCGAATCCCCAGACGAATCAGCAGCTCGCGATTGTAGTTGTTCTGGGTGGTTTTAAGCAGGGTTTCGGTAATCTCGAGCATCGAAGCGAAGAAGGATTCCTGCGGGGGGGGGCTGATCAGTTCAACACGCTTGAGATGACCATAATCCTCCCGTCCGATCTCAACCTCCAGCCGGTTGAGATGGCGCTCGAAGGGGGCGGAGTAGTCCACGGAAAACTGACTGATAAAGAGCTTTGGGATATCGGGATGTCCTCTTTCAGGCTCAGTCATCTCCGGCCAGGACCTCATCAATGGCCTCCTTGAGGCCCTGCTGTGCGCCCTGCGCATCGAGGCAGACCTCCACGCGGCTCTGCGGCAGGGTATGGCGGTAGAGAGGATCGTAATAGTTAACCATCAGCTCCCGCACCAGCTCACGCCACTGACCCAGCTCCAGCATCCGACACATGGCCTCGACCTTTTCCCCTCCCAGCCGCTCGCGCAGATTGCCGATAGGGGCAACGAAGAGCTCTTTTAGCCCTTCGCGGGCCGGATAGTCCTCCAGAATATTATCCACCCGGGCCTCAAGATCCGCCTCCACCCAGATCGAAGGCTCCAGTTGCATGGCCTCGAAAAAACGCGGGGGCACACGAACTCGCCCGATATAGCGACTTTCCCCTTCGGTAAGAACCCAGCCCCTGTGCTCATGCCGACGCAAAGTCGCCCAGAGCAGAGAATCAAACATCTTCTGAGAGGGCTGAGTGCCCAGCCCCAGGGCCCCGAAGGCGCTGCCACGGTGATTCGCCAGCCCTTCCAGATCCACCACCGGATAGTCCTGATCGGCCAGCAGCTTCAGCTCCCGGGTCTTGCCCACCCCCGTCAGCCCCCGCAGCACCAGTACCCTCCCCCAGGATGAACCCTCGAAATAATCGAGCACATGCCCCCGGAAAGCCTTGTGCCCTCCGATGAGCTGACGGGCCGGAAACCCCGCCAGGTCCAGAAAGCTGGTCATGGCCTTGCTGCGCATCCCCCCGCGCCAGCAAAAGACCACCACGAGGCGCCGCTGCCCCCCCAATGCCTGCTCCACCTGCTCGAGCATGGCCGGAATGCGCGGAGCCACCAGCTCAATCCCCATCCTGCGGGCCTTATCCTTGCTGACCTGCTTGTAGAGCGTGCCCACACGGGCCCGCTCCTCATCGCTGAAGAGAGGAACATTGATGGCGCCAGGGATGGTCGCCTCGGCAAACTCGGCCGGGGTGCGCACATCCACGAAGAGCGCGCCCTTATTGAGCAGGGGCAGCGCTTTTTGCAGATCGATGGTTAAACTCAAAGGAACCTCATACTCGTTGGATGGGGAAGGGGGACAGAACTCTCTCTTTCTAGCAGAAAGGGGTACAGGGAACAAGGTCAACCCTCTACAGCGGTGCAAGGCCGAAGCAGCGGAAGCCCCTCGAACGACTGGATCCGTGTCAGCCGTTCATGATCCGGCACCAGATACAGCAGCACCCGATCTGGAAAGAGGATCCACCCCGAGCCGACCAGGAAGTACGCCAGCACAAGCCTCAGTGCAAAACCATCCATCGGTTTGATTTTAAAGATAGATCAGAGGGCAAGACAGCTCGCCTGCAAAGGCATCCCAAAGCTAAAAGAATAAAAAACACAAAAGACCCTTGACACTCAGACTCCGATCAACTACATTCCAACTCCTCACCGCGGGGTGGAGCAGTCTGGTAGCTCGTCGGGCTCATAACCCGAAGGTCGGAGGTTCGAATCCTTCCCCCGCAACCAAAACAAATCAAAGCCGGATCAGCCACTTGGCCGATCCGGCTTTTTTGTATTTAAAAACCAAGCCCCCCCTTCCCCCCTTTCCTGCACCCGTCGATTCTGCTAGTGTTTTCAGGTCTCTTTCATCTTCTAGGACCTTCATGGAAACCACGACGCTCGAATTGTTC
>JAAXQG010000219.1 GCA_012974445.1 Desulfuromonadales bacterium | reverse complement strand
AGGCCGTGACGATCGGTCCCGTCAGCCCGGAACCCAGCCCTACGCTGGGGTGGTCGGCATGGGCTGGAGTTGAAGCGAGCAGGCAGACAGCAAGAATGGACACCGCGCCCAGGGAGCTGTGGAGGCAGTATTTTTGCGTCATCTGAAGTTCCTCCTGTGAAATATAAATCGCAACATTTAGTGGGGGTATCTTTTGCTTGATAGAAGGCTAACGGCTCCTGGAAAGCTGTCAAGTCAGGTCATCTTTTGATGGTAATTGGTGTCCACTCTCTTTTTGGGAGCATGGTGGATTTAAATTCAAAACCGGCGGGATTGCGACCCGACACCGAGCTTGATTCAGCACCTTTTATGAATTTGTTGTAACTGCTATAGACCCTTTTGGTGATCTATGTTGAAATAACACCAACGATAGTTGAGGAAAGCTTGGCCTACTGTCCGGTCATAGATACCCAATACTAGATGCAAGAGGATGGATATCGCTGTATTTGTGCCAGGTTGCTGATTCCAAGCACTCGGGTCACAGGGGAGGCGGCGTGCCAGAATCTCAAACGAGGAGAGACTTCATGCAGGCATGGAGAGCCAAAGAGGATGTCGGTATGAGTAGGCTCGTGGGACGTTGCCCTTTACTCGCCCCTGCCTTCAGGTCGATTCGTCATCCACCAATGCCGAGTTGGAGATCAGCGGGAGCACCAGCACGGATGAGAACGGTGTCACACTAAGTGGCAAGATACGCATCTGCAACCTTGTATTTTTGGATGTCGAGGCGGAGAATTTCGAGGTGTCCAACACCGACACCGATACCCTGCTCCTGGATACGATCGACGTCCCTGCAGGGAATGTTCTTGGTGTCGAAATTTTGCCTGCGAATACGGACCGTTGTGGAAAAGGCGGAGTGTCGGTCTTGTCTCTGGGGGAGGAGATTCCCTCGGGGGAAGAACCACTTCAGCTCGGCGAGGCGGGGCTGGCCTCGAGCATCGTGACCACGGGTGGGCGGCAAGGGCTGCGGGCGGCTCGGATCCGCATTTTGGGGCCTCCCGGTGGGACGGGATTCATCGAGAATTTGATCATCAAGAGAAGCAGCGTCTTCGGCAAGATCAAGTTGCAGGATCTTGAAATTCAGGATCTCATTCTGCAAGACTTGGTCGTGGAAACCCCCCCAATCTAGCGCGATTCCTGGACGCCAGGTTGCCCGGATGCAGAACGGTCTACCAGCTCCCTATGGGCAAAGATCATCCTGGTTACATAATACGAGTCTGCATAAAAGTGCCCCCCCCGGGTTCAGATTGAAGTTGGGCGCTTCAAAGAGGGATCGTGAAGCTTACCCGCGTCCCCTTGCCGAATTCGCTATCCGCCCAGATCTCTCCTCCATGGGCCTCGACGATGCTCTTGGCGATGCCCATCCCCAGGCCCAGGCCACCGACGGCGGTGTTCGATCTGTCGGCCCGGTAAAACCTCTCGAAGACCTGAGTCAATTGTTTGGGCGTCATGCCGATCCCCTCGTCTTCCACGTAGATGCGGCAGCTGCGCCCCTGCCTGGAGTAGCCCAGGCGCACAGGGCCGCCTTCGGGGGAATACTTGATGGCGTTACTGATGAGATTGTCGAGCACCTGCATGATCTTGGCGTGATTTGCCTGTAGTTCTATCTCTTCCTCGTCGCCATCGAACTCGAAGCTGTGCCTGGAGGATACGAGGCTCTGTTGCCTGATCTCGGCCTCAAGGAGTTCGCGTACCCTCAGGGGGACCTTCTCGAGGCGCATAGGGCGCCCCTCCTGAAGCTGGCTGAGCAGGAGCAGCTCGTCGACGATACTGGCCAGAACCTTGCTTTTTTCAAGGATGATGGAGAGAAACTCCCCCTTGCGCCTGGAGTCGAAGGTCTCCTCGGTCTGGCTTTCGATGAGGAGCTCGGCGTAGCCCATGACGGAGGTCAGGGGGGTAAAGAGCTCGTGGGCGGCGGTGGAGATGAACTCGTTCTTCATCTGGTCCATCTCCCGTTCGCGGGTCACATCGACCATGACGTAGACCAGCCCGGTCATGTTCCCCTCTTTGCTGCGCACCTGTGAGGCCCTGGCCTGGATGGTGGAGTCCGCGCGCTGCTCCTGATCGTGAAATTTCAGGTCGAGGGGAGGGGGGGGCTCTTCTCCGGTCAGACTGATGGCCAGGTGCTTCTGGAAGGACTCGTCTTCGATGACCTCGGTGGCTGATTTCTGAAACAGATCCTTAAGGGGGCGACCGAGGAACTTTTCGGCGCTGTGGTTTATCAGAACGATACGCCCCCCCATGTCCGTGACCATCAGGCCGTGGGGCACGGACTTGACGATGGCGTCGATCTTCTCCCTGGCTTTTTCGGCTTCGGCCAGAGAGGCCCGTACCTGCTCTTCGGCCCTCTTGCGCTCACTGATATCTGTGAGAAAACCCTGGTAGTAGGCGATTTGACCCTTCTCCCTGTAGACGGCCCTGGCGCTGACCACCACCCAGATGATCTCAGCATCTTTCTTCTTCAGTTGGATCTCGAAATTGTTGATCTCACCCTTTTCCTTCAGGGTGCTCAGGAATATTTTTCGGTCCTGTGGACAATGGTAAAATTGCCTGGCGATGTCGCTGGCGGCCTTTAAGAGCTCCTGGGGATGATCATAGCCCATGATCCTGGCCATGGAGGGACTGGCGCTGATCAGCCTGCCGTCGGGGGTGCTCTGGAAGATGCCTTCTATGGCGTTTTCATGGATGGCGCGGAACTTGGCCTCGCTGGTCTTGAGGCTCTCGTGGGCCCGCTGGAGCTCGGCCGTTTTTTCCTTGACCCGCTGTTCCAGGTTCCTGTTCAGGTCCTCAAGTTTATGGGTGAGAATGAAGCGGTTGTCCATCTCCTCCTTCAGGCGCAGGGCCGCCTTGACCCTGGCCTGGACCACCTGCATGCTGAAGGGTTTGGTGATGAAATCGACGGCGCCCAGGTTCAATCCCCTTGTTTCGTCCAATTCCTGCCCCATGGCGGTGACGAAAATGACGGGGATGTCCCAGGTCTCGCCACTCGCCTTGAGGCGCGAGCAGACCTCGTAGCCGTCCATTCCCGGCATCATGATATCGAGGAGGATCAGGTCCGGCCGGACGTCGGAAAAGGCGATCTCCACAGCCTTCTCTCCGGTGGTGGCGAAAACCACCTCATATTCCTTCTCCAGATTTTCGGCCAGGATATGGATGTTTTCGGGGTTGTCGTCCACTACCAGGATGCTCTTGGTCCCTTTTGCCCGGTACTTTTTCTGAAAGAGGTGATTGTATTTCTCCTCGTAGGCCCGCAGGGTCTCCCGGGCTTCGTTGAGCTCGCGAACCTTCTGCTGCACCTGGGTATCCAGCTGCACGTTGAAGTCTTCCAGCTGGGTCTTGAGCAGGAGCCGCCGCTCCATCTCCCGCTTCAGGTGGAGGACGCTCCTGATCCTGGCGTGCACCACCGGAAGGCTGAAGGGCTTGGTGATGTAGTCCTGGGCTCCGAGTTCTAGCCCTCGGGTCTCGTCCTGTTCCTGGGTCTTGGCGGTGAGGAAGATGATGGGGATTTCCCGGGTGTAGTCGTCCTGTTTGAGTCTGGCGCAGACCTCGTAGCCGTCCATGCCGGGCATCATGATGTCGAGGAGGATAAGGTCCGGCTTGTTCTCGGAGAAGGCCAGATGCAGGGCTTTTTTCCCCTCGGTGGCGTAGATGATCTCATATTCGGTCTCCAGGGCGCTGACCAGCGGCCAGATGTTCTCGGGGTTGTCGTCCACCACCAGGATTCTGGGCCTGTCTTGACTCTGGATCATTTTTTGTCCTCCCTTAGGGGGATCTTAAGTCCTTCAGCAATTTCCGCAAGGACTGACATGGCTTTTTCGGTGTCGAACATGTAGATGGCCCGATTCAGTAAAGCCATGTTCTCCTGGAATCGCGAGCCCCGCAAGGCTTCCTTGAGCTCGGGCAGGCAGTATCTAGCCCGGGAGCTGCTTTTGCCGAGCAGTTGCCACATCTCGCGAAGGATGGGGGCAACCCTCTCGGGATCGGCCTCCTCGGTCTGGTCCGTCGCCTCCGCCCGGCCCTTGAGCGGCAGGGCCTCGAGGGCGTTCATGACCTCTTCCAACCGTTGCTCCGTGACCTCCAGCTGAGGTCCGAACTCGGACGGCTCAGCTTCCTTGAGACGGTCGTCGAGATCTCTGACGGCGGCGTAGAGCCTCTTGGCTCCAATGTTGCCCGATACTCCCTTGAGGGAATGGGAGAGCTGCTCGGCCTCCTCGAATCTGGCCTCGGACAGCAGGGTCCTGATGTCCGAAGCTGTCCCCCGGTACTTCTCCAGGAAGCTGCGTAGCATGTTGTGGTAGAGTCCGCTGTTGCCTTGAAGCCGCCCGAGCCCCTCCTCGAGGTCGAGACCGGGGATCTGCGCCGGCATCTCCTCCCAGGGCTCCTCCACCGGCCTGGCGCCGGAAGCTCCGGATACGGGCTTGCGCCTGCCCGGCTCGATCCAGTGGATGAGGGCGGCGTAGAGCTCCCGCTCGTCGATGGGTTTAGAGACGTAGTCATTCATTCCGGCTTCAAGGCATTTCTCCCTGTCTCCCTTCATGGCGTGGGCGGTCATGGCGATGATGGGCAGATCGGCCAGGGTGCTATCGCTGCGCATGACCCGGGCGGTCATGTAACCGTCCATGACCGGCATCTCGATGTCCATCAGTACGGCGTCGTAGCTCGCCCCCTTCCTGAGAATGTCCAGAGCCTCCTTGCCGTTGCCGGCCACATCGACCGAGAGATGAATCTGCTCGAGGATGGCCCGGGCGACATCCTGGTTGATCTCGTTATCCTCCACCAGCAGGACTCTGGCGTCCCGGATTCCCTCGATGCCGGCCTGTTCTCCATTTCGGGTTTCATGCATCATTCGCGGCACCTTGGCCTCTTCTTTGCCGAAAACCTCCATGATGGCGTTGAACAGTTCCGGGGAATTGACCGGCTTGAGCAGGAAGTCGTCGATCTTTGCCTTACTGAGGCGCTGCTGCTGGAGCAAATCCTCCCGGTCGTACATGGTCACCATGATGATCCTTGGTCCCTGTCCCTCGGTAAAGCAGGGAAGAGCGCGGATTCGCTCGGCCGTCTCGAAACCGTCCATCTGCGGCATTTTCCAGTCGAGAAGCACGAGGTCGTAGGGATCTTCCCCATCCGCTGTCCCGATCTCTTCCAGGGCTTTGTGGCCCGAAGGCACCGTCGTCACCCTGAGGTCGAAGTCAAGGAGCATTTCTTTGAGTATCAGGCGGGCTGCCTCGTTGTCGTCCACCACCAGGGCCTTGCGCTCCTTGATCTCTTCCGGGGAGACGAGGGACCTGGGCTTCTTATCGCTGCCCGGTTCGACCAGGATGTTGAAATAGAAGGTGGAACCTCGGCCCGGTTGACTCCTGGCCCAGATCTGTCCTCCCATCAGGGCGGCAAGGCGACGGCAGATGGACAGCCCCAGCCCCGTGCCGCCGTATTTCCGGGTGACCGACCCGTCGGCCTGGGTGAAGGGCTGGAAGAGGGTCTCGAGTTTATCTTTTGGAATGCCGCCGCCGCTGTCCTGTACGGAGAAGAGGAGAGGGACGAGGTCCGACTCAGTAGAAGAGGCCTCCTGGTTGCGGGAGACCCTGACGACGATTTCTCCGTGCTCTGTAAACTTGATGGCGTTGGAGAGCAGGTTGATGAGGATCTGTCCCAGGCGCAGGGGGTCCCCCCTGAGGCAGAGGGGTACGTCCCTGTTGATGAAATAGAAGAGCTCGATTTGTTTTTCCGCCGCCTTCTCCCTGAACATGGTGCCCATCTGCTCCATCACATGATGCAGCATGAAATTGGTGCTCTCAAGCTCGAGCTTGCCCGCCTCAATCTTGGAGAAGTCGAGAATGTCGTTGATGATGCGCAGCAGATTGCGCGAGGAAAGTTCGGCTTTGGAGAGATAATCACGCTGGGTGGGGGTGAGGTAGGTCTTCAGGGTCAGGCTGGTCATGCCGATGATGGCGTTCATGGGGGTGCGAATCTCGTGGCTCATCCTCGCCAGGAAGTCGCTCTTGGCGCGGGTGGCGGCCTCGGCCTCGTCCTTGGCCACGGCCAGCTCGGCAGTCCGTGCGCTGACCAGTTCTTCGAGGTGGTCGCGGTGCTGGCGCAGCTCCTGCTCGACTTTCTGGCGCGCGCAGATCTCCAGGTCGAGCTCCTGGATCTTGCCCTCGAGTTCTAGTGCGTGCTTCTCCGTCAGCTCCTTGCGCTCACGATAAAAGTCCACCTTGCTGCGAAGCTCCTCCGGGGTGACCCGCAAGTTGGCGAGAATATCCCCGTAGGCCCTGGAGAGTTCGATGGATTCCCTCTCGGTGTAGGAGCTCCCCTTTTTTATGGTCTCGTGGGCGATGGCCGGGCCGACTACTCCGGCCAGCCACTTCTCCGCCTCATTGTGGAAGTTGGTCAGTTCCAGGACGCTGATCTTCTCCTTGCCCCTGATCCCAACGGCCTTGAGGCAGTGGTCGATGGTCTTGCGCACCCTTTCTGGGGGGAGGTAGCGGCCGAGCAGTTTCTTCGTCTCGGAGCATTTCTCCTTCAGGTCGATGAAGCCTTCACTTGATGAGTTGTCTTTCAGGCTCGGCGCCCCCTGGAGGATGCCGACGAACTCCTCGGCCAGAGCCCCTTCCTGCTCGCTCTGGCGAAAGAGGAGGGCGCCGGTCATGTAGAGGCCGACGTTGAAGAAGAGGCTCCAGAAGAGGCTGTGGCTGGTGGGGTCGAGCCCGGTCATGCCGAAGAGATGCTCGGGGCGGAGTATGGATATGCCCCAGGGCCCCTGATCCATCAGGCTCTGGGGCAGGAATCCGCCGCGGACGATGGCGGGCAACAACGAGCAGTACAGCCAGAGGATGAATCCGGCGCCCAGCCCCAGCAGGGCCCCGACCCGGTTGGCGGCTCTCCAGAAGAGGGCCCCGATGATCAGGGGCGCGAACTGGATGACGGCCCCGAAGGAGATGATGCCCATGGCCGCGAGCATGTGGGAATCACCCAGAGCCCGGTCGAAGCCGTAGCCCAGCAGGAGGATCAGAGCCACGATGACCCAGCGGCACTGCAGCAGGTGCCGACGTAAAAAGGAGAAACGCTCGCCTCTGACCAGCAGGGGCAGGAGCATGTGGTTGCTGACCATGGTGGAGAGGGTCATGGTGCTGATCATGATCATGCCGGTGGATGCGGAGAGACCGCCGAGGAAGACCAGTGCGGCCAGCCAGGTCTGTCCCGCTGCCAAGGGCAGGGTCAGGACGAAGCTGTCGGCGGCCCTGGCGGGATATCCCTGCAGCAGGCCGCCTGCAGCGACGGGAAAGACGAAGAGGTTGATCAGCAGCATGTAGAGGGGAAACATCCAGATGGCGGTGCGGATGTGTTTCTCGTTGCTGTTTTCCACCACGGCGATGTGGAACTGCCTGGGCAAAAAGAGCACGGCCGAGGCGGAGAGCAGGCTCAGACTGAACCAGGAGGCATAGGAACCACCGCCCTTCCCGCCGATGCTGAGCAGGCTGCTGAAGGGGCTTGCAGCCAGGCGCTCTAATATGTCGCCGAAACCGTCGTAGAGAAAATAGGTGACGAAGATGCCAACGGCCAGGAAAGAGACCAGTTTGACGAGGCATTCCACTGCAAGGGCCATGACCATCCCCTGATGTCGCTCCGTGGGGTCGAGCCGCCGGACTCCGAACATGATGGTGAAGGAGATCATCAGGCTGAGAATGATGAAATCGACGTGACTACTGATCCAGCTTCCGGTTGCCTCTCCCGTCTGAGTGAGGATGGAGAAGGAGGAGAGGACGGCACCGAGCTGCAGGGCGATGTAGGGGGTGATGCCCACCAGGGCCACCAGGGTCGCCAGCAGGGCCAGGGCCTTCGATTTATCATAGCGGGCCGAGATGAAGTCGGCGATGCTTCCGATGTGGTAGGCGGATTTGAGACGTACCAGCTTTCGCAGCAGGGTCCACCAGAAGATGATGAAGAGGCTGGGGCCCAGGTAGATGGTGAGATATTCCAGCCCGGTGACGGCTGCCTTGCCGACGCTGCCGTAGATGGACCAGGAGGTGTGATAAACGGCGAAGGACAGGGCGTAGATCCAGGGCTTGGCGGCAGGGTTGAACCCCCGGGCAATCCTCTTCTCCGTCCAGAGGGCGACGAGGAACAGGCAGCCCACGTAGAGCAGGATGATCGAGATGAGGGTGCCCGGCGCGAGCATGCTCAGTCCTCCCGCTCGGTCGTTTTAGGTGGCAAATCCCCGGATTCGACATTTCGTCCCATGAGAAGCAGCAGCAGGATCAGCAGGGCCCAGGCGAGGAAGAGGTAATAGAAAAGGGTCTGATCCCTGAACCGCCCTGCGATGGAAAGAATGGGCCAGTTGAAGAGGGCTGCGAAAAGGCAGAAGAGCAGGACCTGGAAACCAGGGAGGCTGAAGATGCTTCGGGGCATGACGATTCCCCTTTTCAATGCTGGAGTTTCAATTAAACGAACCCTCTTTGATAGCTGTCTCGATGAAGGACCAGTAGGGCCTGTTTGTAGTTTTAGTTTAGCCGCAAGAATTTCAAAAACCAGCTAACTCCCCCTTTTCTAAGAGAAGTTTCGCATCAATGTCGCCCGGCTTGCGAATCTCATGGGGACCCCGATGTCGGTTGTTCTGGCGAAGTCAGAGTCTGTCTGCACCTCTCCGATTGCTCGAAGCTTCATCGGGAAACTCGGGGGATTTCCTCTTGAATCCATCCGCATAAGCGGATAGGTTGTGGGCATGAAAACTCTTGCCCAGACCTTCAAGGCCCTTTCCGACGAAACCCGCCTTCGCATTCTCGCCCAGCTCTTCGGGGGGGAGCGCTGCGTATGCGACCTCATGGCGGCTCTTGATCTGCCCCAGTCTACCGTCTCGCGCCACCTGGCCTATCTTCGCAACGCCTCCCTGGTGGAGGACCGCCGCGAGGGGGTCTGGATGTATTACCGGCTGCGCGAAGATCTGCCAGCCTTTGAGCAGGAGCTTCTTTGCGGGCTTGCCCGTGAGCTCAGCAGCTCCCCGCAGGCGGATCAGGACAGCGCAAGGATCAGTGAGCAGTCCCGACGCCCCTGCTGAATAGTTTTTTTATCCAATATATCCGCCTATGCAGTTATGCGGTTGGCGGTAACCACTTTTCAGGGAGACGACATATGAGCATTCGCATCGGCATCAACGGCTTCGGCCGCATGGGACGTCTGGGTTTTCGGGCAGGCTGGGAGATGGAGGGGCTGGAGATCGTCCATGTCAACGAACTCAAGGGGGGCGTGGAGACGGCGGCACATCTGCTGGAGTTTGACTCGGTTCAGGGGCGCTGGGATCGTGAGATCTTCGTCGAAGGCGGTGCCATGCGCATCGGGGATAAGACCGTGAGCTTTAGTGCCTACGATGCGCCCGGCGAGGTGCCCTGGAGGGAGCTGGGTGTGGATCTGGTCATCGAGGCCTCGGGCAAGTTCCGCACGGAGGTTACCCTCAGCCCCTATTTTGAGGCAGGGGTGAAGAAGGTGATCGTGGCGGCTCCGGTGAAGGAGGGCGGTGCGCTCAACGTCGTGATGGGGGTCAACGATCATCTCTACGAGCCGGATCGCCATCATCTGCTCACCGCCGCCTCCTGCACCACCAATTGTCTGGCCCCGGCGGTGAAGGTGCTGCACGAGAAGATCGGTATCGCTCACGGCTCCATTACCACCATCCACGATATGACCAATACTCAGGTAGTGGTCGACGCCCCTCACAAGGATCTGCGTCGGGCGCGGGCGGCGAGCATGTCGCTCATTCCCACCACCACGGGTAGCGCTACGGCCATCACCCTCATCTATCCCGAGCTCAAGGGGAAGCTTAACGGCCACGCCGTGCGGGTGCCTCTTTTGACCGGCTCGCTCACCGACGCGGTCTTCGAGATGCAGCGGTCCGTTACCGCGCAGGAGGTCAACGACCTGATGGACGAAGCCGCCAGCACCTATCTCAAGGGGATTCTGGGGGTCGAGCACCGGCCGCTGGTCTCCATCGACTTCAAGGGGGACAGGCGCAGCTGCATCGTGGATGCCCTCTCCACCATGGTGGTGAACGGTACCCAGCTCAAGATGTACCTCTGGTACGACAACGAGGTCGGGTACGCCCAGCGCATGATGGAGCTGGCATGCAAGGTGGCCCGGAGCCTGTCTTGACCGATCTTCGCAGCTACGTCCTGGTGACCGGGGCCTACTGGGGCTTTACCCTCACCGACGGCGCCTTGCGCATGCTGGTGCTGCTGCATTTTCACGCCCTGGGTTATTCGCCTTTTCAGATTGCCACCCTCTTTCTGCTCTACGAGTTCTGCGGCATTCTCACCAATCTGCTGGGGGGCTGGGCGGGAAGCCGCATGGGACTGAAAATCACCCTTCACGCCGGGCTCGCCCTTCAGGTCTTTGCCCTGGGCATGTTGGCGATGCTCGATCCCGCATGGCAGCCGGGGCTTTCGGTGGCCTACGTGATGCTCTCCCAGGCCCTTTCGGGCATCGCCAAGGATCTCACCAAGATGAGCTCCAAGAGCGCCATCAAGCTGGTGGCGGGGCAGGGGGGTGACTCGCTGCTGTTCAAGTGGGTGGCGATTCTCACCGGCTCGAAGAACGCCCTCAAGGGGGTGGGGTTCTTCCTCGGAGGCGTGCTGCTGGCCGCTCTGGGTTTTTCCGGTGCGCTGCTGGCCATGGCCGGGGGGCTGGTGGTGGTGCTTCTGGGTTGCCTGCTCTTTCTCAAGGGGGATATGGGGAAATCGAAGGTCAAACTGAAGTTCAAGAGCCTGCTTTCCAAGAGCCGCTCCCTGAATCTGCTCAGTGCCGCGCGGCTCTTTCTCTTCGGCAGCCGCGATCTCTGGTTCGCCGTGGGGCTGCCCCTGTTCCTCTCGAGTTCTCTGGGGTGGGGGCATCAGGCGGTGGGCAGCTTCATGGCCCTGTGGGTCATTGGCTACGGCATGGTGCAGTCGGTGGCTCCGAAGCTTCTGCGCCCTGTGGGCGCAGGGGGCACACCTGACGGACGCACCGCAACGGTGCTGGCTACGGCGCTGATCCTCATCACTGCAGCGCTGGCGTTGCTGCTCAACCTGGGCTCTCCCCCTGCTGCGACGCTCGTGGTCGGGCTGGCGCTCTTCGGGGCCGTCTTTGCCCTGAATTCCTCCGTCCATTCCTATCTGGTGCTGGCCTACTCGGACGCCGATCAGGTGGCGGCCAACGTGGGCTTCTACTATATGGCCAACGCCGCAGGGCGCCTGGTGGGTCTTTTTCTCTCCGGTCTCGTTTATCAGATGGCGGGCTTGACGGGATGTCTCTGGGGCTCGGCGGTTTTCCTGCTGATCACCGCGTTGTTGTCGCTGAAGCTGCCGACGGGGCGGCTCTGCGCGACATAAGCCCCAGGCGAATGCTTACAATCCTTCGTCCAGCCTGATCCTTAAAAATGATGGGAATTTTGGGATTCCCGATGGGTAACGCCCGTAATGTTTGAAGCTAATGGTCGAGCCGACCGGCGGCGGATTTATCCGTTGACTGTCGGAAAAGCCGGCGCCGATTCTAAAGCGAGTGCCCAATTCATCCTCAACCAACAGCGCTCCCAGTCTGCCCTGATTGTGATCCTTTCCCGGAAGATGCTCCACCATGGCCTCGGCAATCGGGCGCTCTGCCCTGCAATCTGTGACTCTCAGGCTCCCTGACTTCCCTGGATCGAGCGAGCCAGGACCTGCTCCGCCGCCAGGCTCTGTTCGATGGTTTTTTCCTGTTGCATCATGGGGTCATCATCCGGGGCAGAGATGTGGGTTTTATCTGCAATAACCATCCAGTAGAGGTTTTCGGTGGCTGTTGACAGATTGACGATGCTCGCAATATAGTTGCCCTTCATCTCGGCCCAAGCAGGGTAGAAATGAAGTCAAAGGGGAGACTTAGTAGCGCGATAGTCTCTGCTTGGTAATATGGTTTCAGTTCATTGGAACCTGAGGTGTCGATTATGCCATTGCCAAGAAGATATCAGGGGAGGATCTGGCGGTTTGTTTCGAACCCTGATGAAAATATCAACTTGAAACTGATTCTGGAAAACATCAAGAACTATGGAGTCGCCGCCTCTATTGTTATCGCAGGGGTCTATCTTTTTAAAACGACCGATGGAATCCTTTCGACCTTATCCTCCATGACATTGGCACTGTTCGGGACGACGCTGATCGGATTGAATGTCATGCAATCGTACCTTCTGTTTGTCAGGTGGTTCTATGCCCGGTCAAATACCGAGGCTGGGGATTCTGAATCCAGATGGAACGCCAAGCTGAATCTTCTCGTCCTGGTTACCCTCTCCATCACGGTTGTTCTTGCCGGGATTTTTTTTGCAGCCAGTATTCTCAAGAGGGCGGGCTGATCTCGGAGGCATCGCCAGGAACACTGAGACGCGGCATCGTTTTCTTACGCAGAGCTTGAAAATAGATAAGCCTCGGTTAGGTTTATATAATGTTTTCGGGTACTGAAAAGGGTGAGGTTATGAACTTTAAGATGGGGGCTGTTTCGGGCTTGTGGCGCATGTATCTGCTCACCGGGGTGGCGGGGATCATCATCCTGTGCCTGATGATTTATAGTTTCAGGACAGCCTTGCAGAGTCAGGAACAGTTGATGCCTCTGAGCGATGCGGCCAAGGACATTAAGCTGGAGATCACCACCGCTCATCTCTGGCTGGAGGAGATCATGAGCGGAGATGAGGCCGAGGAAATTTCGGAGGTGAGGACCCATCTGGAAATGGCCGACGATTACGCGCGATTCATATTGGAGGGACTTGAAGGCCTGATCCCGCTGGAGTCCGCTGAACTCCTGCGTGGGGGAGTGGCCCTGCGCGAGAAGATTCAGCGTTTCACGGAGATAACCGAGCGAAGGCTCGCCAGCCTTCACTCCGCAGGTCCCGGCTCGGAGCTTGACCTTCTTTATGATCAGGTTTTTGAATCTCTCGTCATGGGGGCTGAGGCCTTGGATGACGGGGTTCATAAGTTCATCAGTCAGAGTATGGACCGATTCCGCTTCACCCAGTACAGCCTGATCCTTTCGTGTTTTTTGCTCTCCCTGCTGATCGGGGGTATCTATTACCGCTTCGAGCGCAGTCGGGTGAAAATGGTACAGACCCTCGAGGATGCAAACCGGAGACTCCATCGCCTTTCCACCCTCGATGGACTGACCGGACTTTCCAATCGCCGGTGCTTCGATGAAACGCTGGCGCTGGAGTGGCGACGCGCCAAACGCAACGGAAGCGAACTCTCCCTGGTGATGGCCGATATCGACTTTTTCAAGGGTTACAAT
>JAAXQG010000166.1 GCA_012974445.1 Desulfuromonadales bacterium | reverse complement strand
TGACCCCAGTGCTCGTGGCACAGGCTTGACTAAGGGCTGACCTCGCAAGTTCCTCTTAAAGTTAACAGAGTTACCTAGATACAAGGCCTGACAAACGGAGATTCGTCTCTTTTCTTTAGCAAGCCCATGCGGCAGATTGAGACATTCTATATTAGCTTGAATCATTGGGACACCCAAATCAGGCCCACCCCGGTCCTCCCCTCGAAAGGGTGGGGACAGGATTAAGGGTGATAGCGACGAATCCTCCGGATTTGCTGCGTTACGTGGTGGATTCGCTGCGCTTAATCCACCCTACGCCACCCACGTTTCCAATTCCGATGGGCAGTGCCCACCCTACCCCATCAGATCCGACTGAATTTCTTCTATCAAACGATCCAGGGCCTGTTCAACGGGGGGGCTGAGCCCAATCCCCCGTTCGACCTTTTGCGGCTGTACGCCATAGAGGCGCACGGGGCAGAGATCGCCGAGGCACTGGGCGAGGGCGAGAACTTCGGGGAGGGCGCAGTTGTGGATGGCGGGAGAATCCTGCGAGGCGAGGTTTCTGAGCTGTGCGTCGTCGAAGACGCGGAAGGTTCCGGGTGGGGCGCCCATCTCCACGGCGTCGATAAAGAGGACGTGCTTGGCCCCTTCCATCAGGTGCAGGAGACTGAGGCCCCCGGTGCCGCCGTCGATGACTTCGACATTTTCGAGCAGAGGGATTTCCTTGAGGCGTCGGACAGCCTCGGGGCCGAGGCCGTCGTCCCCCATGAGGGGATTGCCGAGGCCGATGATGCGGATTTCAGCAGAAGCGGACATCGAGCAGGTGGGTCGAGCAGCTGATGCAGGGGTCATAGGCGCGAACCAGCATCTCCAGCTCGCGGGTGATCGCCTGCTGATCCAGATGCAGGCGCTGGGGGATGAGGGCGGCGAGATCAGCCTCGATGCTGGCGAGGTTTTGGGCGGTGGGGATCAGGCAGTCCATCTCGCGCAGCAGTCCCTGCTCGTCATAGCGGTAGCCGTGAAAGAGGGTGCCGCGGGGGGCCTCGATACCGGCGCGCCCCAGGCCGAAGCGGCTGGGCTCTGGCCGGGGTTCGCTCTGGAGCCCTGCCATGAGCAGCTCGTCGATGAGATGAATGGCCTCTTCCAGATGATGGACCACCTCCACCATGCGGGCGTGGTTGCCGAGGTAGGGGTTCTGCGGCTGCTCGGGCAGGCCGAGGGCTTCAGCGACTTTCAGAGCCATGGGGGAGAGGTGCGCCGCGCCGTTGCGGTAACGGGCCAGCGGCCCCACGCAGTAGCTTCCGCCTTCCATGCGGGCGAAGAGGGCGGTGGAATGGGGGACGACGTATTCCTCGATCTGATCGGGGTAGTCGGCGACGGGAAATTCTTCGCCGCCGCTGGCGCGGAAATGGCGCTGCTGCCCCGGGTAGCGCCCCTGCCCGCTGAGGCTGAGGGAGTGGACCGGGCGGTGAAACTCGGGGGTCTCGAAACCGGACCAGAGCTCGATGGCCTCCTCCAGATCGGGCAGCGCCCCCACCAGGGAGCGGCGAAGCGATCTGAGTTGCGAGGCCTCGGGGAGCATCTGGAATCCGCCCACGCAGGGGCTCACGGGATGGATGGAGCGCCCGCCCACGCAGAGGCAGATGTCATTGGCCACTTTCTTAAGCCGCAGAGCTCTAGCCACCAGCTCGCGATGGGTCTTGGCCAGGGCGAAGAGGCTCGCCACCCCGAGATAGTCGGGAGATGCCATGAAAAACAGATGCAGCAGATGGCTCTGGAGCACTTCACCGGCCAGCAGCAGCTGACGCAGGCGACGGGTCTGGTCGCTGATCTCCATACCCAGGGCGTCTTCGGTGGCGGCCAGCGACACCAGAGTGTGGGAGTTGGAGCAGACGCCGCAGATGCGCGAGACCAGCGGGGCCACATCGCTGTAGTGACGCCCCAGCAGAATCTCCTCGAAGAAACGTGGGGACTCGACGATCTCAAGGCGGCACTCGCGAAGTTCCCCGGCCTCGGTGTCGATAACCAGATGAGCGTGCCCCTCGATGCGGGTCAGGTGCCTTACTTCAATCTTCATCGCTTCATCTTCCCCTGCAGATTAAAGGCGCGGAATTCCTCGACGATCTCCTCGGCGCTGACACCCCTTTCTTCCAGCACCCTCAAGAAAGGGGTCGAGCGGGGGTTGTCGATGAGGCCACGGCACCCCCGGCAGCGATCGCCCCCGGCAATGCAGAGGGCATGGCAGCCACCGCGAACCACCGGCCCGAGGCAGAGCTCGCCACGCTCGAAGGTGCAGGGCAGCTCGGCCAGCTTGCACTCGACGCAGAGGGGATAAGCGGGCAGCACCGGGTCGCGCCCCAGCAGCAGCGACTGGAGCACCACCAGAAACTCCTGACCGTCCACGGGGCAGCCGGGGATGCTGAAATCCACCGGAACCAGCTCATGCAGTGCCATCGGCGCCATGAGCTCGCGGCGGCTCTCCCCTGCCCCGAAAAGCCGGGCCTCCATGGCCGGGAGGTCGTGGAGATGCACCAGAGAGTTGATACCGGTGTTCACCGCGCAGCTGCCCAGGGCCACCAGCTTGTTACAGCGCTGCCGCAGCGCCTTGAGCCTCTCAACCTCCGAGCGACTGGCGATGCTCCCCTCGACGAAGGCGATATCGAGACGATCGGCGGATTCCGAGGCGGCTTCGCGGAACTCGGCGATCTCCACCAGATCGAGGAGCTCCAGAAACTGATCCTCCAG
>JAAXQG010000009.1 GCA_012974445.1 Desulfuromonadales bacterium | reverse complement strand
GGTGCGAGGTTGGCCATGAAAGCTGGAAGACACAAATTGACGGGTTCAATCCATTCCCATCATCCCTGTGTTAAGGGTTCTTTTTCCTTGAGACAGAGCGACGAGAAATATCGACTTATTTTCAATGACGCACAGGTTGGGCTTTTTCGATCCCGAATCACAGACGGGAAGATTCTGGAGAGCAATTACCGCATGGCCGCAATGTTTGGTTTCGAGGATTTGCATGAATTTACGCGAAGCTGCGTGGTCTCGGAGCGTTACCTGGACCCCGGTGCGCGACAGCGACTGCTGGCCATGCTGCGGGAAAGGGGTGAAGTTCAGGGGTACGAGGCCGAGTTTCGCCGTAAAGACGGCACAACCTTCTGGTTGAGATACTCGGGGCGCATTTATCCTGAGAAGGGCTATATCGATGGAGTCGCGGTGGATATCACCGAGCAGAAGCTGACCGAATCGGCTCTGCGCTACGCCAAGGCCAACCTGGAGCACAGGGTCGATGAGAGGACCCGAGCTCTGCTGCTGATGAATAAACGGCTCAAGGCTGAAATGTACGAGCATAAAAAAACAGCTGCATTGGCGATGGAGAGGCAGCAGCAACTGATTCAGGCCGACAAGATGGCCTCGCTGGGGGCCCTGCTCTCTGGCATGGCCCATGAAATCAACAACCCGGTCGGGCTGATCCTGGTGAATATCCCGGTACTCAAAGATGCCTGTTCTGACGCGCTGGAAATCCTCGACCATGTCTATGACCGGGAGGGTGATTTCAGTTTTGCCGGCCTGCCCTACTCTCGTATGTCGGAGCGATTGCCCAGGGTTCTCAACACCCTAGAGCAGAGTGCCAAACGGGTCGGGCGGATCATCGATGATTTGAGAAATTTTTCGCAAAAGAGCGATCCCCTGCAATCAGATGAGATAGACCTGAATCGGGTGCTGGGCTCGGCGATTCGTCTTACCCGTGAGTCCCTGAAGAAGGCAACGGATCATTTCAGCCTCCGTTGCGCAGAGAACCTGCCGCCGGTGCGTGGCAACAGGCAGAGAATAGAGCAGGTTCTGGTCAATCTTCTGCTCAATGCCACTCAGGCGCTTCGCAGCCCTGCTGAGTCCATCGAAGTTTCCACCTGGGCAGACAGTGGCAAGGTTCATGTGAAAATTGAGGATCAGGGAGTCGGAATTCCGAACGAAGACATCCCCCATATTACCGAGCCCTTCTTCACCACCCACAGGGAGGCTGGAGGGACGGGACTAGGTCTCTGGATTTCAGCATCCATCGTGGAGCAGCACGGAGGGGAGCTTCAAATCAATTCGCAGCCTGGTGAGGGTACAGGCGTCGTACTTTGCCTGCGTGCAGCCGAAGGAGACGTATCATGACCTACCGATACCCGTCCTTTACCTTGCTGCTCGTAGACGACG
Organism: Desulfuromonadales bacterium; assembly: GCA_012974445.1. Taxonomy (GTDB): domain Bacteria; phylum Desulfobacterota; class Desulfuromonadia; order Desulfuromonadales; family JAAXQG01; genus JAAXQG01. The sequence goes on along the minus strand of JAAXQG010000009.1, from coordinate 1,330 downwards.
AAGCCGACTGGCTTGCGAGCATGTCCCTGATGTTGGAACGCTCCCTGGGGGTCAACAATCTCTTGCTCTGCCAGGACAGTCAGGAAGCTCGTTGGCATCTTCAAACCAAAGATATCGGGCTCGTGCTGCTCGATCTGGTCATGCCAGGGCTCTCGGGAGAGGAGCTGCTCGGGGAGGTTGCCGAAAATCATCCCGAGACCCTGGTAATCATCATTAGCGGTGTCGATCAGGTTGACTCGGCTGTCAACTGCATGAAACTGGGAGCCTACGATTTTTTTGTCAAAACGACGGAAGAGAAGCGACTGGCTGCCGGTGTGAAACGCGCTATCCGCACCCTGGAGCTTCAGAGAGAAAACCTCCGGCTGAAACGCGGATTTTTCAAGAAACGCCTTGAACATCCGGAGGCTTTCTCAAATATCATTACCCGCGACCCCGCCATGCTCTCAATTTTCTCCTATGTGGAGGCCGTGGCCGGAAGCACTGAGCCCGTGCTGATTACCGGAGAGAGCGGAACGGGAAAAGAGCTGATTACCCATGCGATTCACGATCTCAGTGGTCGAAGCGGCCCCCTCGTCCCTGTCAATGTGGCCGGGCTGGATGATAACGTTTTTGCCGACACCCTGTTCGGACATCTCAAAGGAGCCTATACCGGAGCCGAGCAGGTCCGTAAGGGTATGCTGGACCAGGCGGAGGAAGGAACCCTTCTTCTGGACGAAATCGGAGACCTGAGCAACAATTCACAGCTCAAGCTGCTGCGTCTCACCCAGGACGGCGAATACTTTCCTCTGGGAAGCGACCGCTGCCATATCAGTCATGCCCGGGTCGTCGTCGCCACAAACCAGGACCTGCTGGCCAAACAGGCCCGGGGGGAATTCCGAAAAGATCTTTACTACCGACTGCGGGCCCATCATGTTCATATCCCGCCGCTTCGGGAGCGGTTGGACGATCTGCCGCTGCTTCTCGATCATTTCCTCCATGATGCCGCCTCAAGACTCGGCCGGAATTGCCCCAAAGCCTCGGATACACTCCTTGGGCTGCTTTGCAGCTACCATTTCCCCGGCAATATCCGGGAGCTTCGCTCCATGGTCTTCGATGCCGTAAGCCTTTATCACTCAGGCCCCTTAAGCGAAAAGAGTTTCAGGGACACCATGGGAGAGCAGGATTCGTTCCTTGATCCGACCAATTCTATCGAAGGTACGGACTCTCAGCCCCCACTGCTTCGCTTCTCGAAGCAACTGCCTACATTTCAGGAAGCTCTGAAGCTGTTGAGCATGGAAGCGATAAAAAGAACAGGGGGCAACCAGAGCGCTGCAGCACGTCAAATCGGTAT